>JAFGDJ010000107.1 GCA_016932135.1 Spirochaetales bacterium
GTGGTGAGATCGGCGTCGGAACCGGTGATAGCTCTGGCCGGTCTGCCGCCCAGATCCACATTGATGATAGTGTCCTTCCCGATTCTTTCAATAAAGGTGGCCGTGGCTTTCAGTCCCTCCTCTGCAGGACCCCAGTTTTCCGGCCGGATACCGATGTCCACGCTGCGGTCCGGTACCCCCGGGGCCTCGCCGATCGGGGTTCCTTGTATATACACGCGGGAGTTCTTTACTTCACCTTTCAGGATATTGATGGGGGGGTTTCCCAGGAACTCGGCGACAAAACGGTTGGCCGGCCGGCGGTACATCTCCTGGGGGCTGTCTTTCTGCTGAAGAACCCCCCGGTTCATCAGGACGATTTCGTCGGTGATGCTCATGGCTTCTTCCTGGTCGTGGGTGACATAGATTGTCGTGATTCCCGTCTCCCGTTGAAGGCGACGGATCTCCTTCCGGGTTTCCAGCCTCAGCCGGGCGTCCAGGTTGGAAAGCGGCTCGTCCAGCAGCAGAACCCTGGGCTTTTTCACCAGAGCCCGGGCTATGGCCACCCGCTGCTGCTGTCCTCCCGAGAGCTGGGAAGGCTTCCGGTCCAGCAGGTCTCCGATCTGCACCAGATCCGCCATTTCCTGAGCCCGTTCCCGGGCTTCCTTTTTGGGAACCTTAAGATTTTCCAGGGGAAAGGTGATATTCTGCAGGGCCGTCATATGGGGGTAGAGGGCGTAATTCTGAAATACCAGGCCGATCCCCCGTTTTTCCGGGGAGATGGTCGTGATATCCTCTTTTCCGAAAAAAATACGTCCCGCCGTGGGTTTGTACAGACCGGCGATCATAAAGAGGGTGGTGGATTTTCCGCATCCCGAAGGACCAAGGAGCCCCACCAGGGAGCCTTCCGGAATGGTGATGTCCAGATCGTCTACCGCCGCCACCGAGGCGAATTCCTTGCGCAGCTTATCTAATCGTATTTCCATGAGCCTTCCCGCATATACCGCTGTAAAGAAAGCGTCTTAGATACCACATTCTGAATACCAGTCGGAAGTATATCATACAAGGTTCCGGGGATCAATAAAAACCGGTTTCTCAACGGGGGAGGGAAGACAGGATGCCCTAAAAATTGCCTGTAAGGAAGGTATTCACACATAATCAGTTTGCACATATTATGGGTGTAGGAGTTGTTATGGAAACACTTGGGGCGAATCCCGCGGGAATCCTCGGCAGGCTGGCCGGAAACGTGATGAATCTGATGCATGCCCGGTGGTACCGCGCGATAATCAGGAATGAGATCAGTAACGCGGGTCTTCTTACCGATTTGCCGGCGGTGCTGGATCTGGGCTGCGGCGGGGGTAAGACCCTGGGCCTCCTGGCAGTCTCCCTTCCGGAAGCGAAAGTCTTTGGTGTGGATCATTCACCGGACATGGTGCGCCTGGCCGGCCGGGTGAATCGAAAAACGGTTTCCGCCGGACGAATCGAAGTCCGAACAGCCGATGTCTGCTCTCTTCCTTTTCCCGACGCTTTCTTCGATCTGGTTACCGCCTTCGACACGATCAATTTCTGGGAAGACCTCCCCCGGGCGGTAGTCGAAGTTCTGCGGGTTCTGAAGCCCGGCGGCCGGTTTTTCATCGTCAACGGGTATCCGAAGGAAGGGACTCGTTGGTATGATTTTGTAAAGTTTAAGAATAAGGAAGAATATCGGCGTTTCTTAGGCGAAGCGGGGTTCCGGTCCGTCGACGCGGAGGTCCGGAAGAACACCGTCATTGTTTCGGCACAGAAATAAGGGAAAAATAACTGTTCATAATCTTGACAACTGGTGATGTTTGTTATATATTCATCATGTCATCATATGACATGATGACAAGGAGACCGTATGAAAAATCCAACCAGAAACATCACCCTTCTCGGGGGCTTTCACCAGGGATTCCACTGGTTCTCCTCCGGGCTTCTTATTCCCGTTATAACCCTGCTTCAGCTTGAAAAGGGGCTCACCTTGCTTCAGGTGGGCCTCAACATGGCGGTGTACAGCGGCGTGGTTCTGATTCTGGAACTGCCTACCGGCGGCCTGGCGGATACCATCGGCCGCAAACGGGTCTATCTTCTTTCCCGGGTGTTTCAGATCATCGCCGGAGTTTTCTTCCTGGCCGCCGGCTCATTCCCTCTGGTATTGGCCGGTTTTGCCGCCCTGGGGGTTTCCCGGGCCCTTTCTTCGGGCTCTATGGACGCTTACTTCATCGATGCCCTGGAAAGCGCCGGAACCGGACAGGATCTGCAGCGGCCCCTGGCCCTGATGGGGATGTTCGTGCCCCTGGGGCTGGCGGCGGGGTCCCTCCTGGGCGGTTGGCTGCCCATGTCTTTAGGCCCGATGATGGTACGCTATGGTGTCGGGGATATCTACAGCGCCAATGTGGCCACAGCCCTCCTTTTCACCATCCTGCAGCTGCTGTTTACTGTCCTGGTCATCCACGAAGCGCCGCGTCCGGGGACAGAGGAACCCACCAAGGGAATAAACCGTTTTAAAACGATCTTCCTAACCGGTATCGCCGAGGGCTTCCGGAACCGACGGGTCTTCCTTCTGCTGTTGACCACCCTGGCCTGGGGGCTGGCGATCGCCGGGCTGGAACAATTATGGCAGCCCCGGGTAAAGAGTTTTCTCACCGAAGACAGCGGTACCATGATCTTCGGCCTTCTCAGCACCGGATACTTTGCCGCGTCGGCCCTGGGAAGCCTGATGAGTATTCCTCTGTCCCGGCTTCTGGGAAACCGGCACGGCCGTACCATGGTCCTCCTGAGGCTTATTATGGGAGGACTGTTCATCCTCCTTTCCAGAACCGCCGCCATCGGATCCTTCACGGTGTTTTATCTCCTTACCTTTTTGGCCAACGGATCCGCCGAATCACCCCACGCTGCCCTGTTCAATCGGAATATCTCGGCGAACCGCCGGGCAACCATGCTCTCCCTGGACTCGTTGTTTCTCATGGCCGGCGGCGCGGTGGGATCGCTGTATGCCGGGTTTGTGGCGGAGAGGATTTCCATCGGGGCGTCCTGGCTTATCGGCGCCTTGATTCTTATGGTATCATCGGCTCTGTACATACCCCTGGCGCTGGAAAAAAAGACTGAGGAGGTTTCCGAATGAACTTCGACAGGATCGACAGAAAACAAACCCTGGCGGATTCGGTGTGCGAAACCATCACCAACCGAATCATCGAGGGTAACATCCCGGCCGGTGAAGCCCTGCCCACGGAGCCCGAGTTATCAGCGCAATTCGGCGTCAGCCGGGCGGTCGTGCGGGATGCCTGCAGGATGCTGATGGCCCGGGGGCTGGTGGATATCCTGCACGGGAAGGGAATGTTTGTCACCGGATCGCAGGAAAGGGCTTTAGGTGAAGCCTTGCTTACGGCTCTCAGAAGAGACGGGGCTAAGGTCTGGGACGTGGAACAATTCGAGCAGACCTGGTACCCCGAGGTTTTTGTCCTGGCGGCGAAAAACATGAACCGGGAGCTCTACGAGGAAATCCTCTCTGAGCTGGAACGGCATCTGAAGGTTTTTGAGGACCTCACTCGCCGGGCTGCCGGGGCGGGGCGGGACATGACCGCGGATGAAAGGGAGGAACTCCTTTCGAGTTTCCATCCATTGCTGAAGCTGATCATGAAGGCTACGGATAACCGGCTTATTTCACTTCTGGGTCTCGCCCTCCGGCGGTTGAGGAACCTCCGGAACTGGCAGGGTATTCCGGAAGACCCTGAGTCCATCGTGAGGAAAGAACGGGAAGTGCTGTACGCCATGGTGGAGACCCTGCGTCTGGAGGACCCGGACCAGATTCGCTCAACCCTGAAGCGATTAATGGCCCTGCCCCCTGAGGCGGTCAAGGCCATGAAAAAGACACCCCTGGGAGAAGTGGTGGAAATCCGACTGGATGGGGCTTCCGCGGGATGAAAAGCAATCTTTTCACGCAGCTGGTTTCTTCCAACCCTTTGTTACCTTCCTCAAGACTTATTCGCCTTCATAAAGCCGGATTGTTGTGAGAAAATGTAAAAAGTGTATAATCATCTTAAAAAGTTCAGAAAGGAGCATTTCCGATGAC
Organism: Spirochaetales bacterium; assembly: GCA_016932135.1. Lineage (GTDB taxonomy): Bacteria > Spirochaetota > Spirochaetia > JAFGDJ01 > JAFGDJ01 > JAFGDJ01. The sequence continues at coordinate 4,067 of JAFGDJ010000107.1, forward strand.
AGAAGGTTTTGATAGTAAAATTTTCCAGCCGGGGCGCTTCAAACAGTCCTTTCAAGAAGACGACCCCTATTTCAGGTCTCTGACGGCGAAATACGAGCGTATTCCCACGAGGATTTTCGGCAACGCCGTTGAGGGGAGTCTCGGAACGGCGAAAGAAATCGCCGAGGTCATACGGGAAAAAAATAAAAGGGGTGAATTATGTGTTCTGGCCTTATCGGCGGAGTCGGGTCCCCTGGAGGTTTGCCGTGAATTGGTCCTGCTTCATCAGCGGAAAGAGATCTCCTTTCGGCAGGTGGTGTTTTTCGCGATTATGGAGTACTACCCCCTGGATGAGCCTAGCCCGCGGTGGATGAAACATGTACTGCAGGAGAAATTCCTGCGGTATGTCGATATTCCGGAAGAACAGATCTTCTTTCCGGACGGCACGGTGGAGCAGAATAAAGTCCCTTCCCATTGTCAGGAGATAGAAAAAAAGATCAATACCTTCGGGGGTATCGATATTCTTCTGCTTGGTCTTGGAAGAACCGGTCGTATCGGTTTCAATGAACCCGGAGCTTCCCGAAAATCTCTCACCCGGCCGGTGTCTTTGGATGATGTCACCAGAACGGAAAAAGCCTCCGAATTCTTCGGAAAAGAAAGGGTACCGCGAAAAGCCTTAACCCTGGGAATCCAGACACTGCTGGCTGCAAGAATGATTCGGCTCCTGGTGTGGGGTGAAGAAAAAGCCGCCTTGGTGAAGAAAGCCGTTGAAGAAAGGGTCGGGGAAGAAATCCCCGCTTCCTTTTTACAGGAACATCCGCAGGCAGCGGTAATCCTGGATATGGCTTCCGCCGCCGAATTAACCCGGATCAGCACCCCGTGGCTGATCGATCAGATGGTCTGGGATGATCGTCTTATCAGAAAAGCGGTGGTCTGGCTGTCCCGGCAGGTGAAGAAGCCCGTCTTGAAACTCACCGATCGTGATTATAACGACCATGGGATGGAGAATTTAATAACGGAAAAGGGAGTCGCCTACAATATCAATATCAAGGTGTTCAATGATCTTCAACATACCATTACCGGGTGGCCCGGGGGAAAACCCCAGGCCGATGACACGAATCGTCCGGAAAGAAAAACGCCCTTTCCGAAAAGAATTCTTATTTTCAGCCCCCATCCGGACGACGACGTGATTTCCATGGGGGGAACCATGCTTCGCCTGGTGGAACAGGGTCACGATGTTCATGTGGCTTATCAGTGTTCCGGAAACGTGGCTGTAAGCGACGCGGACGTGCTGAAGTACATGGATTTTATCCGGGATTTCATTGATCCCCGGGAAGATGATGACGGAATCGGGTTGCATGAAATATATCGGGAAATCGGGAGTTATCCCGGTCGGAAGAATTCCGAAGCTCTTGATCCCGAGGTTGTCCGCCGGGTGAAAACCCTTATCAGAGCAGGAGAGGCGAAAGCGGCATGTCGGTACGTCGGCCTTCAGGCCGGTAACGTTCACTTTCTCAACATGCCTTTTTATGAAACCGGTGGAACTGAGAAAAGGCCACCGGGGACTGAGGATATCCGGCTTGTAACCGAACTGATCGCCCGGATAAAACCTCATCAGATCTACGCAGCCGGGGATCTTTCGGACCCCCACGGGACACACCGCATCTGTCTGGAAACGATCTTTGCTTCCCTGCGGGAACTTCGGGAAGAAGAGTGGCTCAAGGACTGCTGGGTTTGGTTATACCGGGGAGCCTGGCAGGAATGGGAGATTCATCAGATTGAAATGGCGGTTCCCCTCAGCCCCGATGAGCTGCTGCGAAAACGAACCGCCATCTTCAAGCATCAATCCCAGAAAGACGGAGCTCTTTTTCTGGGAGATGATACCCGTGAGTTCTGGCAGCGGGCGGAAGGACGAAACCGGGGTACCGCGAAAGCTTATGACGATCTCGGCCTGGCGGAATATGAGGCGGTGGAAGCCTTTGTTAGGTATGAATTATCCTTATCTCCTTGACGGTGAGCGCCGCCCCGTTCTCGTATCGGTCTGAGTTGATTATCCTTGAAGTTGTGGGTATGCTGGTGAGTATGGCGGATAGATCCCTTCGTTCCTTCTCGGTTCTCGGTCTGGTGCTTTTTTTTATATTTCCTCCTCCGGTTTACCCCGCGGACGAGGCCGCAAAAACCCGGCCGGCCTATCTCCTTTCATCGGAGAAACTCTTTACCGATACCCTCGCCGATAACCGGATTTACCAGAGTATCCTCAGCGACTTTGAGCTGGAACAGATGCGGGCTCTTCGAGCCGAGATTGAAGCCAGGGATGAACTGGGGGAACTTTCAGCCCGGGAGGTGGAGTTATCCGCCAGGATAGAGTACCGTGAACAATTAGAGGACTTTCTTCTGGATCTCCTGGATTCGGCCTTCGCGGTGGAAACAGCGCTTTTGGACAGGGAGGCGGCGCAACTCGGGCTGAAGATTGCCGAAGAAGATCTGCGTCAAAGCAGAGCCCGGTTTTCTTCCGGTCAGATCCCCCGGACTGAGCTCATGGAGGCGGAAGTCGCTTTTAAAACCGCCGAGTTGGCCAGGGAAACAGCCTTATGGAACTATCAGGACGCGGAACAGGATTTTCTGCAGATCGCCGAAATCCCCTGGCAGCCGGATCTCCTTCCTTCCGCCGAAACCGCGGAACGCCCGGTGCTGGACGCGGAATCATGGTTTCGGGGAGACGCTACTGTCCGCAGGGCGGAGCTTCGTTTGAAACAACGGCAGCTACACCTGCAGGGGTTGCCTTCCAATACACCCCTCTTCAGCCGCCGACTGGCGGAGAAAGAAGAGGAACAGGCCAGGCTTGCCTTTGACCGGGAGATCTCTCTATCGGAACGCCGTTTTGAGCAGTTACGCCGAACCATATATCAGGAAGGGGAAACCCTGAAACTCAGGGCAGATGAAATTGCGGTGTACAGCGAATTGGTAAAGACCGCGGAGCGGAATCTTGAACAAGGGCTTATCACGCAAGGAGCTTTTGAACGGATCAGGGTGCAGTTGTTACAGGCTGAAAGGCGGGCCAGGCAGACGCTGCAAAAATATCTGTCCGCCCTGATCAGCTATTCGATCTGGACCGAAGAGATATCGCATATCATGACCGATCAGCCGGGCGGTGAAAGCCCATGAAGGATGGTCGGCTGTCTTTTCTGATCCTCCTGCTTTTCTTTGGGATCAGCGGCGTTTTTCTTTCGGCGGAAGAACCTCCCGGAATTCTTGAATCAGGAAAAGAGGGTAACGCCTTTCTCCTGCTTCTGCGGGAACGATTGAAAGAAGATCCAGGTTATCGGCAGGCCGTCCTGGACCGGCGCGGGGCGGAGCTTTCTTTAAGACAGCTGAAAAAGGTCGGCATACCTTATATTTCTCTGACCGGTTCCCGGGATGGGTTAAGCCTTGTTAATGGAGAGATTCAGCCCTTGACTCTCAATCCGGAAATAATCTGGACCCATGTCCTGGGTACGGAGATCGGTTTTCAGGCTCCCGTAACCATCGGCGGGGATGCTGTTATGGAAGCCGTCAGTTTCACCGTCACACGTCCGCTCCTTTCTTCCGATGATGTGAACGAATTGAAGGCGAGAGCGCTCCTTCTCCGGACACAGGAGAAAGAAATCAATGCCCGTGCAGCTGTTCGCCTTCAATTGATGAAAGATATCCTGCTGGGTTATGTGGAACAACAGCGGCTTGAGATAAACAGATGTAGTATGGAAGTTTTGGAAAAGGAATTGGAAGCCGCGGTGGATAGGGATACCCTTCGTTCTCTGCAGCGGGATATAATCCGAGCCAAAAGAGCGATCCTTCAGGCTGAACAGACCCTCTCAGACCTGGACCCCCGGATCACCGCCGATGCCGGGACGCTTTTCAGGCAGGCTCAGGAGGCGGCGAAGGACTGGCTCGAAGGATTCCCTCAGCCGATGAACCTGCCCGATTCTTCCCTGGCGGAAGAAGCCCAGGAACATACTCTGGCGGCGGCGGAACTGGAAAAAAGGCGGTGGATCTTTGATTACCTGCCCAATCCATGGATCGGCTTTGCGCTGGATTACACTTTTCCCGATGGAAGGCTGGACTGGAGTCTGTCCCTGCAGTTTTCTTTTACTCTCTTAGACCGGGGTGAGCGGGCCCTGGCGGTCTTCAGGAGGGATGAGCAGCCGGAACTTGAGCGCCTCAGACTTATTCAGACAAGGAAAAACCTTGAAAGGGACTTCCGCCAAGCCCTGATGGGCTACGAACTCCTGGAATTCGATCTTCAGTTACAGGAATTCGCCGTGGAAGAAGCTGTGGAAGAAGAAGAGTACGCGGAAAGGCTGTACCGGGCGGGATTTACCAGCCGGGAAGCCTTTACCCTGGCTCAGATGGATCGTGAAGCGGAGGAATTGACCATGACGGAGCTGAGGTACACCATGTTGCTGAGAAAACTGGAGCTCCTGGCTTTTTACGATAAAACGGGTAAAACAGATGAATAAGAAAATTTCAGCCCTGCTGGGGGGACTTTTCATCCTGGCGACAATAAACCTTTTTGCTCAGAATAGCCCTGGCGGCGGACCGGGAAGCGGCCCTCCCGGTGGTGGGAGCCGGGGGGCGCAGAATGCCGGAGCCGCTTTTGACACGGTGGCTACGGCGGTGCCGGAAGAAAAAAATATTTATACCACCGTGGCAGGTCGCCTGCGCCCGGCTCTTACGGTATCCCATCCCTCCCCGGTAGCCGGAACGGTCAGTGCCGTCCATGTCCGCCTCGGCCAGGAAGTAGTGAAAAATGAACCTCTTTTTACCGTTGTTCGTGATGAAAGCGCGGGGAGCTTTGCCCCGGTAGTGGTCCGTTCACGGATCGACGGGATTGTATCTTCCGTGTCGGCGAGGCTGTATAATGAAATCCGCAGTGCCGAGGTGGGCCTTGAGGTGATCGATCCATCCCTGCTCATGCTGCGGACCTATCTCAGCGACAAAGACGCCCCGTCCGTCCGTGTCGGCATGAAAGTGGAAGCGGTCAACAGTCGGGGCATGAGGATTTCCGGACGGCTGGTTTCCTTATCCCCTGAACCGGATTACCAGACAGGACTGTTTTACCTGGATTTCGAATTTCGTGACCCCTCTTCCATGGGGGGGAACTCCTCAGCGCCGAACTGGCTGGGCCAGTTTGTCAGGGTTGATCTTCCGGTAGAGACGGTCAGGGGTATTTTTGTTTCCCAGAATCTTCTGGTAAGAAGATACGGGCAGTATTATCTCTGGACCGTAACCGAAGAGAAAACCCTGCGGCTCCAACGGATTCAGACGGGAATAACAATTGATGAAACTGTTCTGATACAAACGGGTTTACAGGAAGGGGACAACTATCTGCGGGTGATTACCGGACGGGAAACCGAGGGTATGCCCGTTCCGGGATCAAGGACGGAGTAATATCCCATGCTTCGTTTTATCTTTCGTAAAGAACTGGGAGTGCTGCTCTTTTTCTTTCTACTTTGTGTTTTAGGAGTCTCCCTGGTAGGCCGGTTCGGCGTACAGCTTTATCCGAGAACGAGCCGCCCCGCTTTAATGAGTACCGTGGAGCACCGGGGTTATTCGGCTATCGCCTTTTCCCGGGCATATGGAGAGATGATCGAGACCCAGCTCATGGGGATTCAGGGTGTAGACCGCCTGGAGATCACCTATGGGAGTAATTCCAGCAGGTTTACCCTTACCTTCGATTGGGAGGTGGACGCGGAGCAGGCTCTGCTGGATACCCAGGCGGCTATCGACCAAATAGAGGGTCGTTTCCACAGCGATTTTTTCAGTGTCTCCCGGGTGCGTTTCTTCGCCGGAGAAAACGCCGGGTTTTTGATCCTCGGAATGCACTCGCCTACTGTTGTGGCAGAAGATCTTTTCCGTATGGCCGGTTCCCTGGAATCCAGGCTCAGTCAGGTAGAAGATGTGGAAATAGTGGAAATCCTGAATGTGGAAGAACTCAATGTGGATATTACGCTCCGCAATATGGATTTATTGAACTACGGCCTCACTATTCAGGATGTAAATTATGCCTTGTTTCAGCAGTCAGCGGTTCAGTCGGTAGGCTCGGTCCGGGAAGGCAGGACCTCTTTAAGCGTCTATGTGGAGGCGGAGGAACCGTCACTCTTCGATCTTGCCAAGCTTGTGGTGAAGGAATCCAACGGCTCTTCCATTCTGCTGGAAGATATAGCCGATGTGGAAGTAGGTTATACCATCCCTTCAGCCACCTTTGTCATGGAAGGGAACCGGGGAATCCAGATTGTCGCTACCCCGCTGGACGGAGGGAATATACGGAACATGTCCCAGGAGATAACCCGGCTGGTGGAGCAGGCCAGGGAAGACGGCGAGCTGCCTGAGGATACCCAGATAAGCCTTCTTTTAGACCCGGCGGATTATATCAACCGGTCAATAAGGAATGTTGTACAGGCCGCTCTCTTAGGAGCCTTCCTGGCGATGCTGATGGTGTTTTTAACCCTGGGAAAGGTCCGGAATACCCTGCTTATCGGGATTTCCCTGCCGGTTTCCCTTATTCTGTCGTTTATTCTTCTGTACTACCTGGATATCAGCCTTAACCTGATATCCCTCGGAGGAATGGCTTTAGCGGTGGGCATGATCGTCGATTCCTCTATTGTGGTCATCGAAAACATACACCGTTTCCGGCAGGATGAGAATCACACCGACGATTCTGAACACCTGCAAGACCTGATCCTTCGGGCGGTAGCCCAGGTCCGATCCCCGGTGATCGCTTCAACCCTCACCTCTATTCTGGTATTTCTGCCGATTCGATTCACCGCGCCCCTGACCAACGCGATCTTGGGAGAACAGTCCCTGGTGGTGGTGGCTGCTTTATCCTTCGCTCTGCTGGTAGCCTTAACCCTGGTTCCATTAATCGCCTATCTGGTGTACCGGAGGCGATTAACACTCTTTGATGGTTCTATGGAGATGTTCGGGCGGACGAAAAACGTAAGCAGCCGGGTGGTTCGATATCTTGAAAACCTCTATCTGAGGCTTCTCCGCCCGCTGGTGCTATCCCGCAGGAAAGGGATCATTTTAATCGCGGCGGCTTTCCTGGCCTTTGCCGGGGCAACCATTCTTCTGCTGCCCAGAATCCCCAGGGAAATACTGTCCCCTCCCAACAGCGATCGGCTGATAGTCTTCACCAGACCGACAGAGGATGTAGAAAGCGCCGTGATCGTTCAGGAAGTGTTTCCCGCTATGACCCGGATCATTCAGGATGAACTCGGATCATACATTTCCACTATCTACGGAGAGGTCAGAGGACGCTTTAACCGGCTCTTTGTGGTCCTGCACAGTCCCCGGGACGCAGAGTATGTCAAGGCTCGGTTGGAAGAGCTCTTTGTTTCGGATAACGACTGGTATTACAGTGTCATGAGCTGGGATCCCGCCAGTCTTCCTCTTCCCCGAACCAACGATCTGCAGATTAGTGTGCAGGGTCCCGATGAAACGGAGGTTATAAAGCTTCTGGAAAGAGTCCGGGACATGGTGTCCGATTCGGGGATCTATCAATGGGTTTCTACGGTACCCGCTACCAATTACACCGATGAACTGGTGATGCATCCCCGAAAAGATATTATTGATAATACTCCCTCTTACAACGAAGCAGCCCTTGTCGGTTTGCTTCAACGATCCCTGGTCGGTACCCAGGTAGTGGAATATCAACACGAAGGGTTAACGGTAAATGCCCGGGCTGAATTTCCCGATGAGCTCCTCCAGGGGAGGACCAATTTTCAGAATTTCCTTCTGCCGTATCAGGACGGAGCCTTACCGGTAAAGCACTTTTTCGATTTCTCCACCGATTCAAACGCCGCCCAGATAGCCAGTGAAGACGGAGAGCTCATTTTCCGACTCTATGCCAATCTTTCCTGGGGAGGGGGGACCACCGATCGGGCGGGTGCCGAAGCAGAGGTAAAGAGAATGCTGTCTGAACGTCTGGCGCTACCCGAGGGGTACAGCCTTCAGTTTGATAATCCCCAGGCTGAAATGGATGCAGCTATTCGTTCCCTCTTTATCAGCCTGGCTCTCTCGGTCGCCCTGATCTACCTGCTTCTGACCTTTCAGTTCAACAGTTTCATCGCTCCCCTGGTTATCCTCATTTCTGTTCCCATGGGCTTCCTGGGACTCCTGCTGAGCCTGTTTCTTTTTCATTCTACCCTGTCGTTAAACTCCCTGCTGGGCTCGATTCTCTTAAGTGGAGTGGTAGTGAACAACGCGATCATTTTGTTGGATTTTTATCTCCGAGCTATAACGGAGTATAATGACCGGAAAGAAGCCTTGCTCGAAACAGCCCGCGTGAGGTTCAGACCCATTCTTATCACGACCTTGACAACCATTATGGGAATGCTGCCTATCGCTCTGGGATTGGGAGAGGGAGCCAATGTCATTCAACCGCTGGGAATAGCCGTTTCCGGCGGTTTAGCCGTTTCTACCGTAATGACGCTTTTCGTGGTTCCTTCGGTTCTCTCATTAATCAAGTTGAAGCCGAAAAAGTAGAATCCGGAGATAACCGGTCATCTCCGGGTACTTTCAGAGAAACCCTTCTTCCATGGCCAGATTGTATTCCTCTTCATGGTCCTCGGGGTGCATCTCGAAATCTTCAAAGAGAAGGCTGTATACCCGATACTCCGCGTCCTCATTGTCGTTCATATACGACTCCTTTTCTTCCAGAGCCTGCCGCTTCGAGTCGTATACGGCAATGGGTGTGTCGTCTTCCGCAATGAACCACAGTTTGCTTGACATTATCCGGTACCTGGAATTTAACTATACTATACCCGAAATAATTGTCAACCATAACAGTATCAGGGATCGGGGATCTGTGTGGGGGTTGGACTCTAGGGCATAATTCCCTGTCGCTCCGCGGCTAAGGTGACAATGTGATCAATCAATTCATCGTAGGTCATGCCCGAGGCGTAGGCTTCGATACAGAGATCACTGTATTCGGGGTTCAGTCCCGGCAAGGGATTGATTTCCAGAATATAGGGCTTGTTTCCGTCGGATTCATCGAGCCTGAAGTCGACCCTGGCTACGTCGAGGCAGCCGGTTACGCGGAAGGTAGCCGCTGCCAGGCGGTAGAGTTCGTCTTCCAACTTTGGGTCGATCTTGGCAGGGCAGGTATAATGAAAGTCGTGAACCAGGTCTACTTTGATCTTGTTGGTATAGATTCCGCCCTCTTCGGCGTCGTATTTATCCGTATCGATCTCCATGGGCGGCAGAAAGGTCATTTCCGTGGGGAAAACATGGGGGGCTGTCCGGTCGTTCAGCCGCCGTGCCGCAGTGGGTTTCATATTACCCAGGATACCCACCGTCAGTTCTCTTCCCTTGATGAAGCGTTCACAGAGAATTGGTTGCCTGTACACGTCCTGCATCATCTGCACCCGTTCTTTCAGTTCGGCCACCGTTTCAACCACACTCTTTCCCGTAACCCCGATGCCGGTGCCTTCCCTGCTGGGCTTGATAAAAACGGGAAACTTCAGTTCGTCTCCCTCCAGGAGGTCTTCGTTTATTTCGTTATCCACGCTTCCGAAGACCTGGAATTCCGGAGTAGGAAGCTCGTGGTAATGGAGAATCCGCTTGGTCATGGGCTTATCCAGGCTCAAGGCTAAGGTGAAGACCTTGCTGGCGGTATAGGGGATCCGAAGCATTTCCAGCAGGGCGGGAATATGGGATTCTCTGCTGTCGCCGTGATGTCCTTCGGCAATATTGAAACAGAGATCCGGCTTAAAGGTTTCTAATTTTTCCAGCAGGTTGAAAGGTGGTTTCAGATTCGCTTCGAAGAATTCCGCCTGGTGCCCGTTACGGTTCAAAGCTCCGGTGAGGGCGTTAATGGTTTCCTGACCGTCCAGGTCATCCCAGATATGACTGTCATGGCCGATTTCCGTCGGCGCGTTGACTTTCAGATTGGCTAATACGGCAATACGCATGGCAGCTAGAAGAACCCTTCCTGAAGGGCCAATTCATATTCCTCTTCGTATTCGGTGGAATTGTCCTCCAGGTCTTCAATGCTGAGACTGTAGATTCTGTATTCACAGTCCTCGTTTTCATTGGCTAAAGACTCTTTTTCTTCCTGGGCGTGAACCTTGGAATCAAAGACCGCCACCGGTACATCATCTTCCTTGATAAACCATAATTTACTAGCCATAGATTCCCCCTGTATGGTGATTTATATCGACCCAAATATACACTAGTATTTCTTTTAGTCAAGTGGTTCTTGCATCCCTTCCTCCCGGTCGGTTATGCTCTTTCCATGAATAAAACACTTGAAGTCACGGCCGCGGTGATACGACGGAACGGCCTGGTCCTGATCGGTAAACGCCGGGCGGCGGATTACTGCGGTGGTCTCTGGGAATTCCCCGGCGGCAAGATAGAACCCGGCGAGAGCCCTGAAGAGTGCCTGAAGCGGGAGCTTGCCGAGGAGCTGGGTATTGAATGCGCTGTCGGTGAACTTTTGATCGAAACCCTTCATGCCTACCCGGACAGAGCCATACGGATCTCCGCTTTTCTGGCGGATATCCTTTCCGGCGAACCCGCGGCTCTGGAGCATGATGAGATTCGGTGGGTAAAGCCGGAGGATCTTCCGTCCTACGCCTTTGTTCCTGCGGACCTGCCGATTGTGGATAGGATTATTCAGAAAAGATAAAAAAGGATTAGTACCTCTCTACCCGGGGGCTGAAAACATTGTGTTCTAAGGCTTCGTGCTATTCCTCTTTTATCCCTTCACCGAACCCATGAGCAGGCCTTTGATGATGAACTTCATGAGAAGGATGTAAATCAGCACCACCGGCAAGGTGGCGATTATTGCGCCGGCACAAATCTGGTTCCAGGCCGCTACGGTTGTTCCTTTCAGGTTCGAGACCGCCACGGTTATGGGCTGGGAATGGACCCCCTGGGTAAGGGTCAGGCCGAAAAGAAATTCGTTCCAGATGTTTGTAAACTGGAAAATCGCCACCACGGCGAAACCGGGCATGGAGAGGGGGAAGAAGATATACCGATAGATACCCGGCACATCACATCCATCAACCACAGCACTGTCCACAATCTCGTAGGGGATATTGTCGTAGTAGTTTTTAAACAGCATGGTTGTAATGGGAACACCGTATGCAGTATGGGTGAGAACCAGGGAAAAGATCGTATTATACAAACCTAATTTTCCCATAAAGAGGACCAGGGGTATGAGAATCGACTGCGGAGCTATATAGAAGCCCATGATAAGAACAATGAAGAGAATATTTGATCCCTTGAAGCTGAATTTGCTGAAAATGTATCCAGTTATCGATCCGACAAGGGACGAAAGAATAGTGGCGAATAGTGTCATTACAATACTGTTCTTGATTGAAGGCTTCAGGCGGGTGAAGGCGGCTTCATAGGATTCCAAGGTAGGATGTGACGGCAGTCGAACCGGTCCGTATTTTATTTCTTCTTCCGTCTTGAACGAGGTATTCACCAGGGCATAGATAGGAAACATATAGATAAAAACAAGAATGATAAGGGGAATATAGATCCATTTAAATTTCTTCGTCTGAACGCTCATACTTTTCCTCGTAGTTTTCGTATGGATGATATGAGAACCGGCAGGATGATGATTATTACCGAAAGAAAAAACATGAAGGTGCTGATCGCGGCTCCCAGACCGAACCGGTTGTAATTGAAGGTCACACGATACATGTAATTCGCCAGAACTTCCGAGGAATACGCGGGGCCGCCTCCGGTTAAGAGCCAGACAAAGTCGAATACCCTGAGGGAATACATCAGCATGAGAAGGAGCACTGTGAGGGTGGCCGGCTTTTGAAGGGGTAAGATAACAAAGCGGTATTTTTGAGTTCTGGTAACACCGTCAATCTCGGCCGCGTCGAGCAGGGTTTCTGGGACCGAAGCGATGCCGGAATAGTAGATCAGGGTGGCGAAACCGGAGAATTGCCATACATACACCAGGACGATGGAAAAGAGGGCCTGCTTGGTTGAGGTGAGCCATGGCTGGGCGAGAAAACCTAGTCCGACGGCGCGAAGCACACTGTTAATAACCCCCTGGTTGGGCATATACATCCAACTCCACATGATGGAGGAAGCCACAAAGGAAAAGGAAAGTGGAATAAGGTAGATTGTTCGGAAGAATCGTTTCCCTTTCACGCCCAGATCGAGAAGGATGGCTGTAATAACCCCCAGAGGAATGGTCAGAACAATGAATAAGACGGCCAATAACAGCGTTTGTTTGATGGCTCGGACAAAAACCGGATCTTCATTGAAAAGGGTACGATAGTTTTCCCATCCGCAAAAATTACCCATTTTCCCGATAGTGTTCCAATCCTTAAAGGAGACGTTGATGCTCCAGGCAAGGAAGGTATATACAAAAATCCCTACCAGCAGGCAGGCAGGGATAAGAAAGAGAAAGATATAAAGCTTATTACGTCTATTCAGTATCATAGAATATCCTGAGTCTGCTTCTATTATAATCGAAAGCACCCGGGTGGTGGGTGCTTTCGATCTCTTGAAAAGAAGATTTCATTCGTTAAACTATTTATAGATGCTATCGTAAGCCGAAGCGTAATCGGCTATGCCTTTTTCGACATCCGGGTTTTCCATAAAACCGCTCAGCATGCTTCCCAGAACCCCCAGGTATTCCTCGGGTGGCTGGGCAAAGACTGACTGGACGATTTCTGTCTGCGGGTCACGGAAATCAGCGAGGATATCCAAAGAAATTGCGTCATACATATCCGTAGGAGCATCGAGCCTGGGAGGAGTGGCACCTTTGATGGGGCAGAAGGCTGTTTCCGCTTCAGCGGTTGTAAGGAAGGTAAGCCATTTTCTTGCGATTTCGGGGTGCGGGGCTCCTTTGCAGAGGCTGAAACCGTCAAAATGAAGGGTAAAGAAGCCCTCCGTTCCGGGGTTCGTGACATAATCGAAATCAACTTTCGGTTTCCAACCGGCGGAAGTAAAGTGACCTTTGGCCCAATCGCCCATGGAGTAGAACACGCCCTCGTCGCGCATCAGTACGTCACCGGCCTGGTCCCAGGTGAGGGCGGAATAATCCGTATTGATATAACCCTTTTCGATCAAGGCTTTTAGGAACACAAACATTTCCCGAATGGCCGCGTCCTTGGCCGGATCGGCTTCTCCGTCGTAGAGCTTTGTTATGTAATCGGGGCCGCCATGGGGCGCGCCGAGGATCATCTGCTCCGTTATCTGAGCCAGCCAGAATTGTTGTCCCGCTCCGGCGCCAATAACGAAGGGAATGTAACCGGCCTGTTTTACCTTCTCAAAAGCCGCGAGACACTCGTTAAAATCCTTGAAATTCGGATTAATGCCGAGTTCATCCACCAGCTTTTTATTGTACCATAGGCAGTTGTTTCTCATAATGTTCAGAGGCACCGAGACCTGGTGGCCGTTAACTCTTCCCATCTCTTTTACCATGGGAGGAACGGGAAAATCGGCAAAGTACTCGTCGATGGGTTCAAGAATTTCCGCGAAGGAATTAAGCATACCGGTCCCATAGGTTAGCTGGAAAGTGTCCGGTGAATTTCCTGCCATGACCATGGTTTTGATTTGCCCCCGCATGACACCGCCGCCGCCGCCGGAAACCGGGTTCTCCACGATCGTCAGATCCGGATTATCCTCAAGAAAGGCTTGAAAGAGAGCGTCTATGGCTTCTTTTTCTCCTCCGGCAGTCCACCAGTGATACACGATCATTTCTGTGGCGCCTTCGGATTCTTTCTCCCCGCCAGAAAAGACCTGCACCGAAAACAGAAACAGAAATACTAATCCTAAAAGTAATGTTTTTTTCATCCTGACCTCCATATTTTGCCCGCTTCGCGGGATATAAACTGTTTAACAAGTTACTTTTGGCCGGCAAGCCATGTAACGGCGTTTCTCCAGAACATCCCGTAGTGTTTCCATTCAATAAACGCCGTCCCCCAATGCTTTGAAAGATCCGAGGTAAAGGCCATGGTGCGTCCTTTCCCGAATTCACCCAGGGCGATAAAGGGGTTTCCCTCTACCTCCGCGAGAACAGTGCTGTTTGATTTTGCCGTTACTTTGTTGTAGCCGAGAAAGAGAGGCCAATCCTTATCGATACCTTTCAGTACCGGGTGATCACCTTTTAAAATGGTTGGTTTTACCCCTTGGGGTTTTTCAACCCTGTCATCATAGGGAAGCATATCCACCGGCAGAATTTCCTCTACCTTGGTATCGTGGTATCCCGGTATGCCCCGGACACCTTCAAAGCAGTTCCAACCGCCGCCCATGCAAAACCCGTGTCCCTTGGACACATAATCGCGAAGCACTTCCAGTCTGTCCGGACCCATGGGTACGGTAAATAGATCCGGATAAAGCTGAATTGTGTTTTTTCCTGTGTCGCTGAAGATGATGACATCATATTTTTCCATGTCCTTGACCGTCTTAGGGAAATCGGTAAGGGCAACGTGGTTCGGCATATGAGTCGCCTCAATATCTTTAAATTGTTTCATCGCGTCCATAAACCACACGGCGAAGTTTTCATACCCCCCCAGGGGAACCATATCAAAACCTTTCACATGCAGTTTCAGGACAAACCAGGTTTCACCGACTAACAGTATTTTTGTTGGTTTCGGCATGACTGCCTCCTTTATAGAAATGATACAAAAACAAGGATGTAAAAATGTTAACGCAAACATTTTATTCCATGATACCATACATTTTCCTGTTGTCAATACAAATCTAAAGGATTATTAAGAAGACCGAGCGGGAGCGCAGGAGTTTCGTAAAACCAGTTCCGCCTCTAGAATACTGGAAAATCTTTCAGAGGCTTCCGACTTTATCGATTCCATCAGGAAGTCCACTGCCTGTGAAGCCAGGGCTTCCATCGGCTGCCGCATGGTTGTGAGGGTGGGAACGGTGAACTGGGCCATTTCAATATCATCAATCCCCACAAGAGAAATGTCCTGGGGAATAGCTATCTGATGTTCGTTTGCGGCTTTTAAAAACCCGATGGCCATGTGGTCGTTGGAGGATATAACCGCGGTAGGCAATTCCGAAAGGCCGTAGAAATGAAGGAAAGCATCATAACCAGAACCGGCGGACCAATTGCCGGTGCAGATTAAGGTTTTATCCAGGGGGAGGCTTCGATCTTTGAGAGCCTTCTTATAGGCCTGCAGCCGGTGATACGCGTTTACCACGGTGAGGTCTCCGGTAATAAAACCGAGCCGTCGATGGCCTAATGAACTGAGATGATTTACAAAGAATTCTATAATTTTATAATTATCGACATCCACGAAACTCAAGCCGGGGAGTTCACTGCGGCCGTGAATCAAAACCGCCGGAATGCGGTTATCGGAAATCGCGATAAGGCGCTGATCGTTGATCTCGGAACCAACGATGATCAGTCCATCGACTTTTTTTTGTTTATACAGGCGGGTAAGATCCTTTCCATTCTGATGCAGTCCCGATACGACGAGAATATCGTAATTGTAGGGGCTGATAGCTTGTTCGATCTGATAGATAAGCTGGCTGAAATAGGGTTCCGAGAGGACATAATCAATCTTCGGTAAAATAAGCCCCACTGTCATCGTACGCTTGCTGTTAAGAGCTCTGGCCGCGGCATTAGGATAGTAATGCAGTTCTTCGATGGCCTGTTGAACCCGTTCCCGGGTGGATGCTTTTACCCGGGGGTCGCCGTTTACCACCCGGGAAACGGTCATAAAGGAGACCTTTGCCAATGTAGCCACATCTGTTTGCGAAACCATACTGCTTAATCGTTAAGGTAGCACGGCGTGATATTTTTTTATAGGTGCCCGTGTCATCTTTTGATTATAAAAAAGGAAGATGAACCGATTGAATGGCAGGTTCTTTTCTTTCAAGCGTGGAGCTGGATGATAAAATCCACATTGACAAACCACAAAAAGACGCGGTATCCTCATGGGCAATGAAGGATAATCACGCGAACAGAAAATTTTATATGATCCGCCGAATTCAAGGAGGATCTTCTTCCCAGGGGATAGGTCTGTCCGCGACATGATGTAGAGTTTTTTGAGATATTAAACAAAAAACTGCGCCGCGGACCGGCTATCGGTCACGCGGCTTTTTTTATCTCCCGATTCCGGGGGAAGCTCCGCGTGATCCCGGTCCGCCGCAGAGAAAGAAGGAGCTTTTATATGAGTATCATCGAAGCGCAGGGACTGAAAAAGGACTGGACCGGGGAACCGGTGCTGGAGGATCTTTCTTTTTCCGTTAATCCGGGGGACCGGATCGGCCTTATCGGCAGGAACGGCGGGGGGAAAACCACCCTTCTGAGGATCATCGCCGGGTTGGATGACGATTTTTCCGGGTCCTTACGCCGGGCGCCGGAGAAAAGAGTGGGCTATGTTCCTCAGTACCTGCCCACGGAGACGGATCAGCGGGTCGGAGAATTCCTTCTCGGTCGGGTGGCGGAACAGCGTCTCCGCCTGGCAAAACTGGAAGCGGCCATGGGGGAAACGGCCGGCAAGGATCTGGATAAAATCCTTTCAGCCTATCAGGATCTGCAGGAAAGCTACGACGCCGCCGGGGGGGATACCGCCGAAGGAAGGATGGAGCGTTTTCTCCAGGGAGCCGGTCTCGGGGGAACCGAGAATCTCCCTTTGAAGAATCTGTCGGGAGGTGAACGAAACATCCTTTCCCTGTTGAAAGAGATGATTGTTCAGCCGGACCTGTTGCTGCTGGACGAACCGGGGAACCACCTGGATTACGCGGGGCTGGCATGGCTGGAAGCCTTCCTGCGGGAGCAGAAATGCTCTTACCTCGTGGTCTCCCATAACCGGTATCTCCTGGACCGGGTAACCGAAAAAATCTGGGAATTGGAGGAAAGAACCCTGACGCAGACCGTGGGCAATTACTCAACCTTCCGACTGGAAAAGCTCAAAGCCCAGGGTGCCGGGGGGAAGCAGTACAAGGCCGACCAAAAGAAGATCCAGAGGCTGGAGGAACTGGTGCGCCGGTTCGAGGAGGCCGCCCGAAACACCGCCGACCCGGCCTGGGGACGGAGGCTTCGGGCTCGAAGAACCCAGCTGGAAAAAGCCAGGGAACTGGCGGCGGAAAAGCCTGTGCTGGAAGCCGGGGCCATGGATCTCAATTTCACCAATCCGGTCTCCCGGGCCGATATCGCCGTTTCCGTTACGGGTTATTCCAAGGGTTTCGGAGAACGGGTGCTGTTTGAGAAGGCCGATCTTTTTATCGCTACCGGAGAAAGGGTAGCCCTGGTAGGACCCAACGGCTGTGGGAAGAGTACCTTCCTCAAAGATCTGGTCTCCCGGGGAAACTGGAACAATCCGGTCCTCCGCATCGGCCCGAGCATGGTGGTGGGGTATTGCGACCAGCACCAGGAGGTCTTCAGCCCGGAAGAAAGTATCCTGGAGACCTTCAGAAAACTCGCTCCGGGGACCGCCGATGATATTTTCAGATTCCTTTCCAGGTTTCTCTTTATCCGGGAGGATATGCAGCGGCCTTTGGGCACCCTTTCGGGGGGTGAGAGGAACCGGCTTCAGCTTGCCCGGGCCATCTACCTGAAAGCCAACCTTCTCATTCTGGATGAACCGACAAATCACCTGGACATACCTTCCCGGGAGGCCATGGAAAACGGCCTGGAGGACTTTCAAGGTACCCTGCTGGTGGTATCCCACGATCGGTATTTTCTGGACAAGATCGCCGAACGGGTGGTGGAAGTGGAAGGTCAGGGCTTCACCGACTACCAGGGGAATTTCTCCGAGTTCTGGGCCGCCCGTCGGGCGTTGAACCGTTCCGCCGCCGGCGACCTTCGGCGGCGCTCCAAGGAAGTGAAGAAAAAGAAGCCGGAGCCGGGGGACAGAGGAAAGAAAAATGACCTGGAAGACCGGATTATGCGCCTGGAGGCGGAACAGCGTTCCCTGGAGGGGCGGATTGACAAAGCCTACAAGGATTGCGACTACCGAAAGGGCAGCGCCTTATCGGGAGACCTGGAGCGGCTGGTGGGAAGGATAGAAAAGGCCTATGAGGAATGGGGGGAGTGAGAATGCTTTAATAGAATAAGAGCCGAAAAGACCTTCATTGATTTTTTATGAACCGGACCCAGTTTTCGAAGCCAAAGAAAATTCATTGCTTTCCCGGTAGTTTATTCTATAATCACTAGAGGATGTATAAAAATTTTCTCTATTAAGAGGGAAACGTGATGAAAAAAAAGATGATCCTTTTCCTGTCGATTTCTGTCCTTGTTTTAACCGGTTTTCTTGCTGCTCAGGATACGGTCAACCTCAACGATTATTATAAATTCCCCCTGTCGGTCGGGGTGGAATATCAGAGTCTGACACCCCTCTCGGCCTTTGAGGAGGGGGGGCCATATACGGCCTTCGAGGCGGCCATCAACGTGCGAATACCAATTCCCGCATTTCCCCTGCTCCAACCGGCGGTGAGGGGAGGGTACCTGGTCTTCAATTCCAACGACACGGATAACCCCGACCAATGGGACCAGAACTGCATCTTCGGATCTCTGGGAGCGGTCTTCTCGAACAGGTTTAATAAAAACTTCGAGATTGGGGGGGATCTGTTCCTGGGTTATTCCTACGCCGGGTTTAATCACCTCGCCTCGGAAAGGGTTTTCTCCAACCGCCTCTTCGCAGAAGGAGGCCTAAGGATTTCTTTGGTCCCTTCCTACAGTTTTTCCATCGATATTGTTCCGAATATCAGGTATTACCATGCCCTGGAGCCCTTTTTTACCGATTTCAACGGCCTGGTCATGGGTATCGGATTTTCCGGCAATTTCCGCTTCGGGGAAGACCCGGATTCTCCCCAGGCAATGATTCGCAGCCTGAAGATCCAGGCTCCACAACTGCCGCCCCTTTTTGCGGCCATGCAGAGCTATTACGTGAAGCATCCGGTGGGCTCCGTGGAGATCACCAATATCGAGAAGGCTGCGGTGAGGAACCTGGAGGTGTCCTTCTTCCAGCCGGGATTCATGGATTCCCCCACGGCGGCGGGCTATGTGGACGAACTGGCCCCGGGAGAGACGGTGACGGTGGACCTCTTAGCTTCGTTCAACGGCGAGGTCTTCAACACCGAGGGGACAACCCCCCTGACCGGGGAAGTCATCGCCGCCTACACCTATAACGGCAAACCCGCCGAACAGAGGCAGTCGGTGGGGTACGATCTCTACGATAAGCGGTCCATGACCTGGGATGACGACCGCAAGGTGGCCGCCTTCATCACCCCGGCGGACTCGGCCCTGCAGAACTTTACCAGCTATATCCGAACGACCTGCAAGGATTACACCCTGGGGATGTACAACGGCGTTTTTCAGTCGGCCCTGCAGGTCTTCAACGCCCTCAACGTCATCGGAGTCCTCTACCAGGCGGATCCCACGGCCCCCTTCGCCAGCGTCAGCGGGGATACCATGGTGGTGGACACCGTCAGTCTGCCCCGGATGACCCTGAAAAAAATCACCGGCGACTGCGACGATCTTACGGTACTCTATGCCACCCTTCTGGAAACCCTGGGGATCGAAACCGCCATCATCACCGTACCGGGGCATATCTTCATGGCCTTCAACTCCAAGGAGGCGGGGAGGAATTATCCTGTCCTCCACCCGGACCGCACCATGTGCATCAATATCGAGGACCAGTTATGGATCCCCGTGGAGATTACCATGATCGGAAAAACCGGGTTCCTCGAAGCCTGGAGAAAAGGAGCGGAGGAATGGAACGCCTACGAGGAGGACCCGGGAAGCCGGGCCTTCTATTCCGTGGCGGAGTGCCGGCAGGAATACCGCCCCGTGGGGCTGATGCAGACGGACCTGGGCCTCCAGTACGGTTCGCCGGAGGATCTGGTGAAACGGGTGGATACGGAGATAGCCAAGCACATGGAAACCCTGGCGGGGGAATACCTGGCCAAAGCCCGGGAGAGCGGGAAGAAACAGGATTACAACAAGCTGGGGGTATTCTACAGCCGTTTCGAACAGGTCGGAAACGCCCAGGAGGCCTTTCAAAAGGCCATCAACATTGATCCCGTCTATTTCAGCCCCATGATCAATCTGGGAAACCTCTGGTTCCTTACCGGGGATTATCCCAAAGCCCTGGAGGCTTACCGCCAGGCCATGAACTCCCTGGAACGGGAAGGCAAGGGAACTTCGGCGAACGCGGTGAAACTGATGCTGAACATCTCAAAGGTCCATTACGAGATGGAGGATTACGATAAAGCCAAGGCTCTCTACGCCGAAGCGGCGGCCCTGGATCCGGCGGCGGCGGCGGAATACAGTTTCCTGGGCACCCCTGTGGCGGAGGGGGCGTCCCGGGCCTCCGACAGGAGCGATCCGGGAATCACCTTCGTCGAGGATGAGGAATGAAGTCATGAAAAAAACTGCTTCGATTATAAGCTTATTGGTTGCTCTTGCTCTTATAGCCGGCTGCGGAAATCCCATCAGTCAGAGTATTCTTGACCTGAACAAGGATGAAACCGGTCCGGTCATCACTATCACCAGCCCCGCGGAGGGCAGCGCCTACGCCAAGACGGTGGGGGTGACGGGCACAGTCACCGATGCCGTATCCACCGGGGATGAAGCGAACAGCGGCGCCCTGGCCTCCCTGACCTACCAAGTGGCCGCCGCGGGGATCCAGACAACGGCGGTTGAGGTTGCCGACGGGGCTTTCAGCTTCCAGTTCTCCGCCGCCAGCCTTACCGGCACCATCGTGGTCACCATCGTCGCCACGGACCAGAACGGCAACGATTCGGTGAAAAACCTGACTCTGATCGACGCGGGGAACGATATCCCCTCCTTCACGGCGATCCCCGGTAATCGGAGCGTCACCCTCCAGTGGGGTGTTGTTCCCGGAGCTCAGGACTACACCATCTATTATACCACCAACAACACATCCCCCTCGGAATACTACTATCACGGGCAGATCCTTCCGGCGGAAACCGCCGGCGGGCTGAATGAAGAAACGGGGATCTACAGCTATACCCTTTCCACCCACAACGGCAGCTCCTTAAAGAACGGGAGCATGCACGGCTTTCTCCTGAAGGCCTCCGGCACCGTGGGGGAGGAAACCCTGGATAACTACTCCGCCGTGGAACAGGCCATTCCCCTGTCGGGAACCACCCTCTGCCCCCTGGTGCGGGGTGGCGCGGGCTGCGTGGTCCTGGAATGGAATGTCCTTGAGGGCACCGACAGCTTCAACGTCTACCGCCGGGAGAGCGGTTCGGATGAAGCTATCCGTATCGCCTACAATTACGAGGGCAACAGCTTCTCCGACGATAACGCCGAAGCCGATACATGGTACTTCTATTCCGTGGCCCCGGCCATGGACAACGGGGTGGTAAGTTCGGAGAACACCGGAACCATGGTGCCCGTGGACGACTGCCCCCTGGAATCCATCCTGTTGGACACCCAGGGTGAGGGAAAGGAGGTTGTCGTCAGCGGCAACTACGCCTATGTGGCCGAGGGGTATACCGATGACGGCGGCATGCTTTCAATTTATAATATCGGCAATACCAATAGAATTCGTCTTGTGGGAAGTCTGCTGGTGGAAGCAGAGAACAGCAGGGTCGAGGATATCGTTATTTCCGGAGAGTACGCCTACCTGGCGGTAGACGAATTCGGATTGGTAATAGTCGATATCTCCAACCCGGCAAGTCCGCAGGTCGCCGGAACCTGTGAAGATCCAGATATCTATAGTTCCTATTCCATCGACCTTGACGGTAATTATGTGTACCTCGGCGGGTCGAATTCCATTGCCAGAGTCGATGTCTCTAACCCCTCTACGCTTTCAGCCACCGTGGAGATCGCCTCTGCCTCCTTGTACGACGTGGCGGTGTCGGGGAACTATGTGATCGGCATGTATCAATATGGATCTACAATCTATGTTCACAATAAAAGTACCCTTGCAGAGGTCGATACGGCGGATACGAGTGTCGATATCGGGGCAGCTTATATGCCTTATAGCGTTGCCTGTTATGGCGGCCGTCTCTACGTGGGCTTGAGGGATTCCAATCTGGGGAATCCGGCGGGGATGTGCATCTATAACATCAACCCGGGTACCGGGGAACTCACCCTCCTGGAAGACATCGACGGCAGCGGCGACGATATGCTCGACACCCCCGCCAAGGTCGAGGATATCTGCATCCATGACGATATGTGCTACGTAACGTATGAGAACGGAACCAGTGGATTGACGAGCACGGTGAAGGGCCTGATCGCCTGGGATATCACCGATCCGGCGACCCCGGTGGAAAAGATGTCCATGGACCTGGACGGTACCCCCTTGAGCATCTTCCGCACCGAAGCCATTCTCGCCGTATGCGGTTACCAGGGTCTGAAGGTCTTTGACTTCTCCAACAACCTGACGCCATCCGAAGAGGTTCTGACCTACCCGAATCTGGTATCAGTGGCCGGCGACATCATCCGACGGGGAGACTACACATATATGGTGGACATGGTCGTAAGCATGCCCGACGAGTATGCCCTGAAGGTGTTTTCCCAACCCGGCACCTCGGCTCCAACCTTGAGCACTTCCCTGCCCCTGGAATACGGCCCCCGGCATATGGCGGTGA
>JAFGDJ010000108.1 GCA_016932135.1 Spirochaetales bacterium
AACGGGGAGATTCCCGAGTGGTCAAAGGGGGCAGACTGTAAATCTGTTGGCTCAGCCTTCGAAGGTTCAAATCCTTCTCTCCCCAAAAGGTCTTCCATGTAGGTGGAAGACCTTTTTTGTGTTTTTTTTCTGAAAGTTTGTTATATTACCATAGAGAACCGAATGAACGATATATTCTACTCCCGAGGATTGAGATTTCAGTGCCTTCGCTGTTCAAGATGCTGTAGATTTGAACCGGGTTTTGTGTATCTTTCCCAGGCGGATCTTGCAAGATTGGCCGCTTTTTTAGGAGTATCGGAAAAAGATTTTACCGAACAATATTGCCGGACTGTTCAGGGTAAAAATGGCCCCAGGTTAAGTTTAAGGGAAAAAGCGAATTATGATTGCATATTCTGGAGCGAATCGGGCTGTGAGGTCTATGAGGTCCGGCCGTTTCAATGTAAAAGCTATCCTTTCTGGGACAATTATCTTTCATCCCAGGAGGCATGGAACGCTCTGGAAACTAGTTGTCCCGGGGTGAACAATGGTCGATTGTTTACCTATGAAGAGATTAAGCAGTGGAAGGATCTCAAGAAAGAAGAGATCTATTGTATCCCCTTGAAAAAAGATGAGGAATCCTGAATGAAAATAAAGTTTTGGGGAGTTCGAGGATCGGTTCCAACACCTTTAACTCCAAGGCAACTGCAGAATAGAATATCGGCGGTCATTGAGCGCATTCAACCTCACGATATCAGGAACCAGGACACCCGGGAAGCCTTTATGGCCCGGCTTCCCTCTTATTTGCTCGAAACCATCGGCGGAAATACCACCTGCCTGGAAGTGTTCACCGAAAAGGGACAACAAATTATCATTGACGCCGGATCGGGGATTCGAGGATTAGGGCAAAGGATTGTTGAGAAACCCACGGAAGGCAAGGAATGTCATCTATTTTTCACCCATTTTCATTGGGATCATATTCAGGGGTTGCCCTTCTTTGATCCGGCCTTTCGAAAGGGGTATACAATTCACCTGTACAGTCCCGTGGAAGGTTTTGAGGATATCCTGAGGCAGCAAATGCGGTTGCCGTATTTTCCCATTACCATGGACGTCATGCCGGCGAACCTGGTTTTCCATCACCTGGGAGAAAAACCCCTTTCCTTGAACGGAATGGAGGTTTCCTGGAGAAAAATGAAACACCCCGGAGGATGCTACTCCTATAGATTCCGTGAAAAGGACAAAATCTTCATCTTTTCCACGGATACGGAACTGACGGAAGACGATTTTATGAAGAACGACGAAAATACAGAGTATTTCAAAGACGCCGATATTCTGGCCATCGATTCCCAGTATACCCTGGGTGAAGCTATAGAGAAATTCGACTGGGGACATTCATCCTACAGCCTGGCGGTGGATTTCGCGTCTGAATGGGGGATCAGGAAACTCATTCTTTTTCATCATGAGCCTAAATATGAAGATAAAAAGATGTTTCAAATCCTGAAATCCGCAGGCTGGTATAAACGCCATCTGGGTCCTGATGCGGGAGACATGGATATCCTGCTGGCCCAGGAAGGGCTGGAACTAAAACTGTGATGGACATGGAACAAAAGGAATTAGTGGCCCTCTATCTCTTCCTCGTCCGACATGAAGATCAGTTGGATGGGTTAGTTGAGGGGGTAAAAAAGAAGCTGGAGAAACAATTATATACTTTTATGTCTGTGGGAGATCTGCAAGATCTTCTTGAGCATGGGAAAAAAACCACCGGTGTGGAAATGGAGAGGAAGCTATGAAGAAGAGAACCTGTTTAGCCGTATTATTCGCTCTTGTTTTTCTCGGAGTGTTGGGAGCCGACGGCTCGGAGACCCTGAATGATCTCTTGTCCCCCGTTTTCCTTTCCGGTGGTCCAGCCGCGGTTTCTGAACATACTCCCTACGCGGATACGATAAACCCTGCCGCTTCGGCGGATAACCAGCTGGTAACCCTGGATCTGAGTTATTTGCTTCTCACCGGAGACAGGACTACCGAGGGATGGGGACATGCCGTCAGCCTGGGAGCTTCCTTTCCGGCGAAATTCGGTGTGATCTCCGGGTCGGGGCATTTTTTCCATTCTCCGGCTTTCTCCGAGGTTAACCTGGGAACCCAGGGGTCTGTGCACGTATCTTTCGCCAAGGACCTTTTCCCAAACTTTCATATAGGTACGGGACTGAACGCCTATTTCGGCAGCGGATGGGCCTTAGGAATGGACCTGGGGTTTCTTCACCTCCCCGGTGATGTTGGGGCATTCAAGAACCTGGCATGGGGGGCCGCGCTGACCAATCTAGGTTACGCTTCGTTTACCGATGCCGCTACGACCGATTATCCGAAGATGTTCAGCCTTCAAGCCGGTGCCGGGGCGACCCTGATGAAGAAAGACCCCTTCCAGATTGACGCCACGGTGGACGCTTTTTTCCCGGGATTCACCAATGCCAGGATTCATCTGGGGGGCAATATCATTTTCAAAGAGATGGTGAATCTCTCCTTTGCTTCCAGGATCGATCTGGCGGAGATGCTCCAGGGGGATTTTTCAGCTCTGGTGCCATCCTTCGGCATCGGTTTCACCCTGGGCTTGAAGGTACAGGAAGAAAAGGACTTTTTAGGCCTTGAAAAGCGCGGTTGGGGGAACAGTAACCTCACCATAAACACGGCGGCGGCGCCCCTGCAGAACGGGTTGTGGGCTTTCGGCGGCGGTGTTCATCTCCCCCTGGGTAATCTGGATAATAAGCCGCCGGTTATTTCCATAACCTATGAAGAGACAACCTACATATCTCCGAACCACGACGGTGTTCAGGATGAACTGGTGGTGCCTATCGATATAGACGACGACAGGTATGTCAAAGAATATAATTTTGTCGTGAAAAATGAAAATGATGAGGTAGTCCGAACCATTGTCAACAAGGAAATAAGGGATGAAGATGTGCAATTTCGCACCATTATGGCAAGGCTCTCCTATGTAAAGACGGGAATACCGATCCCCGGGGAAATTCGATGGGATGGATTTTCCGACGGCGGCGTGGTGGTCCCGGACGGCACCTACACATTTCAGCTTGATGCCACCGACGATAACGGAAACAAAGGTTACAGTGAAACCTATACCGTGGTGGTGGACAATACACCTCCGGCGCTGGAGATAACTGTCCCCGAAGCGGAGGAACTGATTTTCTCTCCCAACGAAGACGGATCCAAGGATACCTTACCGATTCAGCAAACCGGATCAGACGAAGATCTCTGGAAAGGAGAAATAAAGACCATGGACGGGAAAACCGTCATGGCCTGGCTTTGGGAAAACACATCACCCCCGGCTTTCGATTGGAATGGAAGGGATCAGGAAGGTCAGTTGCTGCCCGACAGTGTGTATCAGTATCTCATTGAAGCCACTGATAGGGCCGGCAACAGAACAGCGGGAAAATTGACGAATATCATTATCAACACCCAGGAAACTCCCATATCAATCTATATCGATCATTCCTTTTTTGCTCCCGGTATGGAAGGAAGCAGGAATACGATGGTCTTTACGCCCCAGGTCCCCATAACCACCGGAGTGGAACAATGGAAACTGGAAATCCGAAATACTAATAACCAGGTTGTAAAGCATTTTACCGGTGAAAAAACCCTTCCGGAACAAATCACCTTTGACGGCAAGAACGACAACGGTTCATCCATCCAGGAAGGAAGATATCTCGGGGTACTGGAAGTGCGTTACATAAACGGAAACAGACCTCGAAGTGAAACACCGGTTTTCACCGTAGACAAGACTCGTCCTAAGGCCGAGGTTACGGTAGATCAGCCGGCGGTGTTCTCTCCCGACGGCGATGGAAAGCGTGATACCATAACGATCTATCAGGACACCTCCACCGAAGGAACCTGGACTGGACTTTTTACCGATTCTAAGGGAACTACGGTACGACGTTACGTCTGGATTGATCGGGCAGACCCGGTGCTCGTCTGGGATGGTTATGACAGCCTGGGAGGTGTTGTGCCGGACGGTGATTATACCTACACCCTGGAAGCGGTGGACCGAGCTTTAAACCGCGGTTCCTCATCACCGGTTTCCTTAAGGATCGATACCGTTCCCACCCCTGTGGCGCTGCAGCATGAACTGGAAGCCTTTTCTCCTAACGGTGACAGTATTAAAGAACAGGTGGTCTTTACTCCAAGACTTGAAGTAACCGGGGGCATTCAGGAGTATCGTTTTACCATTACCGAAGAAGGTGATGAGATTGTATGGACCACCGGTGGAAGATCCCGGGTTCCTGAGACAATACGGTGGGACGGGTTTAAAAATGACGGCTCCAAGGCCTCCGACGGCATGTATAGGGCTGAAATACAGGTGGTTTATGAAAAGGGCGATACTTCAACAGCCAGGTCACGGCTTATCGAGTTGGATACCCGTTATCCCGAGGCGGAAATAGCGGTAGATCTGCTGCTGTTCTCACCCGATGGGGACGGCAGGAAAGACGAGCTGGTGTTCAATCAGACCTCCAGCAATGAAACCCTGTGGTCGTCGGAAATCCGCAGTGAGGATGGAACGGTGATCCGTCAATTATTCTGGAAAGGCGCTTTGGAGCCTTTTACCTGGGACGGTACTGATGAAGCGGGAAACCGCGTGAAAGACGGGGTTTACAGTTACCATGTGGCAGCGGCGGATAAGGCCGGTAACTCCATGAAGGAGTCGCTGGAAGGGATTGTCGTCGATACAAGGCCTACTACCATCTTTATTACCCTGGACGCGGAAGGCTTTACTCCCAACGGTGACGGAATACAGGAAGAGATCGCCTTTAATCTCCTGGTTAATGAAACCTCAGGAATCGCACGATGGACTTTAGAGATCCTGGATGATACAGGAAAGGCTGTTCGTCAGTTTACCGATAGTCGGCTCCCGAAAAAGATTATTTGGAACGGAGAGAGGGAGGACGGCAGTATAAAAGACGGTTTCTACAAGACGCGCTTTTCTGTGGAGTACAATAAAGGGAACTTTCCCGTGTCGGAGACTCAAGCATTCATCCTCGATACATCGCCGCCTCGCCTGGCGGTGAATCCGGCTCCGGTTCCTTTCTCTCCGGATAATGACGGGGTGGACGACGAGCTTACAATTGAGCTGAAAGCCGATGACGCATCGGGAATCAGGGGATGGGAATTCACCATTCTTGACCGGGAGAGGCATCTCTTTCAGACTTTCCGGGGAGAAGGCTCCCCGGCGGCATCGATTATATGGGACGGCAAGGGAAAAGACGGTGACCTGGTTCTTTCTGCCGAAGATTACCTCTATATGTTCCAGGTAGTGGACAATTTCGGCCTGAAATCCGAAGTACGGGGAGTGATTCCGGTGGATGTTCTGGTAGTGCGGGAAGGCAACAGGCTGAAAATACAGATAGCCAACATAACCTTCGCTCCCAACAGCCCGGAACTTGATGTCCGTGATCAGACTATTGTCGATAAGAATATCTATGTCATTGAACGGATATCCCAGATTCTGAAAAAATACGCCAGTTACAGAATAACTATTGAAGGGCACGCGGTGAATTTAAGCTGGGCTGATCCGGTTAAGAGTGAAAGGGAAGAACGGGAAGAACTCCTGGAGCTTTCAAAACTCAGAGCTCAGACCGTGAAGGACAGGCTGGTAGCATTAGGGGTGGAAGAAGGAAGAATCAGCGTTATCGGTATGGGAGGGACAAAACCCATTGTTCCTCATGGAGACCTGGATAACCGGTGGAAAAACAGAAGGGTTGAATTCATCCTGGAGAAGTAAGGCGGCTGCATGAAACGCGGACTGATCGTGATCCTCCTGGCCTTGGGAATTATCTTTCTCTTAGGCCTGGGAGGATTATTCTACGGCTATTATCTCAACACACCGTTGGAAGGCATGCCGGAGGAGGGGACTCTTTTCACCGTTTCCAAAGGTCAGACCATGGCCGATGTGGCGGTTTCCTTGAAAGAACAGGGTCTTATTCGATCGGAATTTCTCTTTCGGCTGATCGGTAAAGTATACGGTACCGGTGGAAAGTTGAAAGCGGGACTCTATCGTGTGGACTCCGGTTTGTCCACCATGGCAATCCATAATATTCTGGTTTCGGGAAATCAGATTCTCTTTAAAATTACAATTCCCGAAGGATGGACGGCCAGGATGGTGGCGGAACTGCTGGAAAAGAACGGCATAACCGACAGCGGTGATTTTCTCAAGGCCCTTTCCTCCGACGTGGTGAATCGTGTTCTGGGAATTCCCGATGTTTCGGCGGAGGGGTTTCTTTTTCCCGACACGTATTATTTCCCCCTGGATTATCCCGCGGAACGGGTGCTGGAACACCTGGTGAAGACCTTTCAGGCGGTGCTGGAAGAAGTCTCCCCGGACTGGCAGTCCCTGGACGCCGAGACCTTGTATCACCGAGTCATTCTGGCCTCTATTGTGGAACGGGAATACCGGGACCCGGAAGAAGCGGCCCTGATGGCGTCGGTCTTTTACAATAGGCTGGACCTGGGGATGACCCTGGGGTCCTGCGCCACGGTGGTATACGCCTTAACCGAAGAGATGGGTAGAAGCCACCCATCACGCCTTACTTATGCCGACCTGGAAGTTGAATCGGCATACAATACCTACCGAAACCCGGGGCTTCCGCCCGGACCCATAGCGAATCCCGGGTATATTGCCCTGCAGGCGGCCTTTAACCCGGTGGAAAGCGACTATCTCTATTTTGTTTTGCAGGATCCGGAAGCCGGGCGTCACTATTTCTCGAAAAATCTGGGGGAACACAATCAAGCTTACACCTTATATATCAAGAACACCAGGTGAATGAGCTTCAGACAGTATGACAATACCCGACGAAAAAATACAGGAAATACAGAACCGACTGGATATCCTTGACGTAGTAGGGGAGTATGTTCAACTGAAGAAGGCCGGCAACCGTTATATCGGCTTATGCCCTTTTCATCAGGAGAAAACGCCTTCTTTTTCCGTCAATCGGGAGAAGAACCTGTATTACTGTTTCGGTTGTCATAAGGGAGGAACGATCTTCTCTTTCATTATGGAGATGGAAAAGATATCTTTTCCCGAAGCCGTAAAGGCATTGGCAAAAAAAGCCGGAGTGGAGTTGGAAGAACGGAGCTTAGACCCGGCTGCCCAGGCCAAGGCCAGTTTGAGGGGATCTTTGCTGGATCTGTATCAGCGGGTGACCAACAGCTACCATTATATCTTATTGTCCCGGGATGAGGGGAAAAAAGCCAGGGAATATCTTTATAAACGAGGAATAAAGGACGAGACGATTACAGCCTTTACCTTGGGATATGCGCCGGAAGACCCGGAATGGCTCTACCGGTTTTTGCGGAAGAAAAGTTATTCCGATGATTTTTTAGAAAAATCGGGTCTTTTTACAAGAAAAAATAACCGTCGGGGGCTTTTTACCGGGAGGATAATATTTCCCATCACCGATGGAAAGGGAAATACTTTGGCCTTCGGCGGACGAATTATGGATAATGACGGGCCGAAGTATATTAATTCTCCTGAAACATCTTTATATCGTAAAGGCCACTCTGTATACGGCCTTTCCCAGGCTTTGGAATCTCTTCGTAAAAAAGGCATTTTTATTCTTGTTGAAGGCTATCTGGATGTCCTGGCGATGCATCAAGGAGGTCTGACCGAAACCGTGGCACCTCTGGGAACGGCGGTGACGAAGGAACAACTCCTTTTTCTTCGTCGTTTTGCCGGATCCTGTCTCCTCGTCTTCGATGGGGACAGGGCGGGGTATCAGGCGGCCGTTCGAGCCGGCGGATTGTGTGAAAGTCTTCATATTCAAAGCGCGGTGATCGAACTTCCTGAAGGAAAGGATCCGGCGGATATTGTGGAAAAAGAAGGCCCGGAAGCGTTGCAAAATCTGATGAAATATCCTATAAATACATTTGAATATCTTGTGCGGAAATCGGTCGAACGATACAAAAACCAGGGAACGGCGGAAAAAACAGCTATTTTGGGGGAGCTGTTTCATTATATTCGCTCAGCCGATTCAGAGGTCAGGAAAGAGGAATATTTGAAATATCTCTCTGAAGAACTCGGAGTAAGTGTCGCCGGTCTTTCACGGGACTACGAGGAACAAGGACAGAACGGGAGCAGGGAAGGAAGGATCCCTTTACAGGAAGCCAGAAATAAGGAGATTTCCGTCGACCTTTTTCTTCTTCTGGCAGCTACGGAACACAGACAATTTTTCCCCTTTGTTCGAGCCCGGTTAAAAATTGATGATTTTCAAGATCCCCGAGGAAAAGAATTATTTGTCGCCTTGGAAGAATGTTACAGGCAAGGTGAAGGAAGCTTGGAGAAACTCCTGGAAAAAATTGGGACGAAGGAACTGAAAGATTTAATACTGGAAAAAATTGCGAAAGAAGAATTTAATGTAAATGTTGAAATGATAATACACGATGGAGTAGACAGGATAAAGGAGAAAAGTCTTTTAAGAAAACGGGAAGAAATTGAGCTTACGCTCAGGAAAAGCAGATCCAGAGGTGATCTGGATGAAGAGAGGAAACTAATTGCTGAAAAGGTTTTCCTGGATAAAGAACTTCTTAAATATAAAGGCCGAGAAGCATGATTGATCTGCAGGCAGATCCGGCGGTT
This sequence comes from Spirochaetales bacterium, assembly GCA_016932135.1. GTDB lineage: Bacteria > Spirochaetota > Spirochaetia > JAFGDJ01 > JAFGDJ01 > JAFGDJ01. The sequence goes on from JAFGDJ010000108.1 coordinate 8,612, forward strand.
ATGAAACTGCTGGAATACGCTAAGACGAAAAAAAGCATCAGTTACGATGAAGTAAATGATTTTCTACCCGATTCCATTGTCAATTCCGAAAAAATTGAGAAGGTAATCAGCCTGCTGGAGAAACACAATATCAGTCTGGAAGACGAAGAGCTTCAGACTGAGGAAGAAGCGGATGATTCCATAGACCACGAGGCTGAACAAGCCGAGGAAGCAGCTCAAAGAAAAAAAAGAATTGTCTATAACGAGAAGGAGAGCTCCGTAGACGATCCTATTCGCCTGTATTTGCGGGAAATAGGTCGGGAGAATCTTCTGACGGCGGAACAGGAAGTCGAACTGTCCAAACAGATGGAAGACGGGGAAAATATTATTCGTAAAGTGATTACCGGTTCCGGTATGATTATTCCCGAGGTAGCATCGTTAATTCAGAAAACCTTCTCCCGCATCGATCCGAAGGAGTTGGAACTGACAAAAAAGGAGATCTCGGAACTCCTGGCGGAAAGAAGACGGTTGAACCAGGTATACCGGGAACAGTTAAAAGAGATTGCCCCCACAGTGAAGCAATATATGGATGCGAAGAGAAAAATCGCCTCCACCGGAGGTAATATTCTTGAGGATAACGACAGAAAGAAAAAAAGTAACGCCTTAATAAGAAAAGTAAGTAAGCTGGAGTTCCATCAGGAGGAAATTCTATCTTTTTCCGAGAAGTTTCTTCAGGCGGAGAAAAAGATTCACAGGTACAGGAAAGAACTCAATAAGATTGAGCGTCGACTCAAGATAAACAGCATCAAGGAATTGCGTAACATGGGGCGTGGGTTGGCTGTTGCTTCGGAAAGAGGAAAAATAGAAACTGAGCTGAATATGCCCGCCGATGTCATTAAAGAAAAGATTCGACAAATCCAGATAGCCGATAAAAAGCTCCGGCATATGGAGTATGAATTTGAAGAAAGCATCGACGATATTCTGAAGAGAGCGGAAGAAATTTCCCACGGCAGAAGAATGATGAAAACCGCCAAGGATAAACTCATCCAGGCGAATCTCAGACTTGTGGTGAGCATAGCGAAGAAGTATACCAACCGGGGTCTGCATTTTTTCGACCTGGTGCAGGAAGGAAATATCGGGCTCATTAAGGCGGTCGAAAAATTCGAGTACCGGAAGGGCTATAAATTCAGCACCTATGCCACCTGGTGGATCCGCCAGGCGATTACGCGATCCATCTCGGATCAGGCCAGGACGATACGGGTTCCGGTTCACATGATTGAACAGATAAACAAGGTGGTGAGAGAATCACGACAGCTCATGCAGATCCTGGGAAGAGAACCTACGGATGAAGAAATAGCCGAAAGACTCGGATGGTCGGTCATACGGGTAAAATCGGTAAAGAACGTGGCGAGGGAACCGATCTCTCTGGAAACCCCCATTGGCGAGGAAGAAGATTCGCTTTTGGGAGATTTCATTGAAGACAAAGATATTGAAAATCCTGCCAGTCAAACGGCATTTAAAATACTGCAGGAACAACTTCAGGACGTTTTATATACCCTGCCTCCCCGAGAGCAGGAAGTTCTGAAAATGCGTTTCGGTTTGGAGGATGGTTACTCTTTAACCCTGGAAGAAGTGGGATTATACTTCAATGTTACCAGAGAAAGAATAAGACAGATAGAAGCCAAGGCATTGAGACGACTCCGGCATCCGAAGCGAAGCAGGAGATTAAAGGATTACATAGACAATTGAGGAGACCAGGCAGATGATGCAGGAAGTGTTCGATAAATTGAAAGATTTACAGGAAGTACTCTCAAGAAAATACGATATTGAGAAGGAAATTCAGGATATTCCGAAAAGTCTTGTCACGAAAACTGAATTGCTCAACCGAATGAAAAAGTCTTATATGGAAAAAGATTCCCGTATGGACGAAATGAAACAAAAGATTGTTGAGCTTAGGGGTAAACTCGCTGAAGCGGAGATGGAGCGGGAAAACTACGAAAAGCAGATGGATGTGATAAAAACGCAGCGAGAATACGAGGCTCTGGATAAGGAAATCAAGGACGCCACGGAGAAGGAACAGCAATTACGCAAGGATATCATTAAAGAAGAGAAGGAACAGGAAGAACTGCAGCTCGCCCTGGAACGGGAAGAGCAGATGATAAAACAGCAAGAGGAAGATCTTGCCAGGGAACATGAGAAGATCAAGAACGAAAGTGAAGAAAAAGTAAAGGAACTCGAGTCGCTGAAAAAACAAGAAAGCGAAATCAATTACGACCTGGACGAGGAAATCCTTTTCAAATTTGAAAGGATCATTCGCAGTAAATCCGGCTTAGGTATCGTTCCCATTAAAAATTCCGTGTGTACCGGGTGTCATATGATTCTTCCCTCGCAATTTGTGAACGAAGTGCGGTTGGGTCAAGAGATCCGGTTTTGTCCGTATTGCAGCAGAATCCTCTTTTTTGGCGGCGAGGAGGACGAAGACCTCTTCCTGGATGACGACAGTACCGGCAGCCTGGCAGATCTGGACGATCTGGATGAAGAGGAAGAAGATTAATTGAGAGAAAAAAGATACCGACAATAATAGAGAGAGCAGGCCGGGTAATCGCTGTTTATAACAACAGAGGAAAGTCCGGGCTCCGTAGAATATGATGCCGGGTAACTCCCGGGCATTTCATTGTAATGATGAAATGACAGACAGTGCCACAGAAAAAATACCGTCGGATCGTCCAATCGATGATTGGCTGATCGGATAAGGGTGAAAAGGCGGGGTAAGAGCCCACCGCCGGGGTGGCGACATCCCGGGCAGGGTAAACCTCATCAGGAGCAAAACCAAGTATGCGGCGGGTTATTCGCCCTTGAGCCGCGGGTAGGTTGCAGGGAATTCGATTCGGCAACGAATCGGCGAAAGATAGATGATTACCCTCGACAGAACCCGGCTTACAGGCCTGCTCTTTTTTTTATAACACGAAAAACGGGGTTACTATGATTATTCCGGAAAAAAGAGGTGGTTTTACTCGAAAGAGAAGAATAAAGCTGCCGCCGTTTATATATATTGTCCTGGCCCTGATCATTGTATCTGCAGGCCTTTTCTTTATTCTGCAGAAACAACAGCGGCCTGGATTAAACGGTGGCTTGGGCGGTTCAAAGGAAAGAGAACAAAGCATTCAAGAGTTGTGGGAACAACGGCAATATGAAGATATTAACGATCTTTGTGAGAGTGTGCTAGCTGAACAGCCGATGTATTATGAAGCCCTGGTTTTTAACGGTTTTTCATATTTCTATAGGGGAGCTGCCATGTTCTCCCTGGAAGAAAGAATTCCTCTCTTTGATAATGCAATTATCAATTTAAGAAAAGCACGGATGCATAAAAAGAAAGATCTCCTGGCAAAGATAGAATATATCCTTGGAAAGGCTTACTATCAAAAGGGAACCTATTACACCGATGTGGCTATTGAATCATTAGAACGTTCCATGGATTTGGGTTATACCGGCGAAGACACCTATGAGTATCTGGCTCTCTCTTACTCGGATCTGGGAGATTTTCAAAAGAGTGCGGAGTATTACCAAAAAGCTATTGAGAAAAATCCTTCGGATACTCTGTTCATGGTACTTGCACAAACCTATTATAAAATGGATGATATAGCCAAGGCGGAGGAGTATCTTCATTGGACTCTGAACCGAACAACGGATTTTACGATTGAGCAGAAAAGCAGATATCTGCTGGGAAGAATTTATCTGGATCAGGGTGAGTATCTCAAAGCAGAAGATCAATATAAAAGAATTTTGGAGAAAAACGGAAAAGCCTCCGACGCCCATTATTACCTGGGGGTCATAAGTGAGGAGATGAAAGATACGACCATGGCCAGGTATCATTGGAGAAAGGCCTTGGAAATAGATCCGTACCATTACGGCGCTAGATTGAAGCTGTATAATTGACAGGAGAAAAAGCATGGGGCTCAAGAATTTCTTGGATACATTTTCATCAGATATAGGTATGGATCTCGGTACCTGCAACACCCTGGTGCATGTAAGGGGAAAAGGAATTGTCATTAGCGAACCCTCTGTTGTAGCCGTGGAGAGAGGTACCAAGAGGGTCGTTGCTGTCGGGGCTGAAGCGAAACGAATGTTGTGGAAAACGCCGGGGGATATCATTGCCATCAGACCCTTAAGGGACGGTGTCATTGCGGATTTGGAAACCACGGAAAAAATGTTGCGCTATTTCATTTCTAAAATTATGCCGAGGAAATTATTTGTTAAACCGAGAATGGTTATAGGAATACCCACTTGTATCACCGAGGTAGAACGCAGAGCGGTGGAAGAAAGTGCTTACAAGGCAGGGGCTCGGGAAGTGAAGGTCATTGAAGAATCCTTAGCTGCTGCAATAGGCGCAAATATTCCGATTTTCGAACCTGCCGGACATATGGTTTGTGACATCGGCGGGGGAACCACTGAAATATCCGTCATTTCTCTCGGAGGCATGGTGGTTACCAAGGCCATCAGGCTGGGAGGAGATGAGTTCGATGAAGCAATTATCAAACATGTACGGAGTGTTCATAACCTGATCATCGGTGAGCAAACGGCTGAGAATCTGAAAATTACCATTGGTAATGCTTCACCGGATAAAAAAATAGAAAAAATGGAGATAAAAGGCACCGATGCCATCACGGGTCTGCCCCGCAGACTGGAAATAGACTCAATTGAAGTGCGAGAAGCTCTGCAAGAACCGATCAACGCAGTGGTGGACGAAATAAAGCATACCTTGGGAGAGACTCCGCCGGAATTAGCCGCGGATATCGTGGAGCGGGGTATTGTTATGACAGGAGGCGGGTCGTTGTTAAAAGGTTTGCCCCGTCTCATATCGAGAGAAACGGGGGTTCCGGTTATTCTGGCTGAAAATCCCCTGTTGTGTGTTGCCAAAGGTGCCGGTATGTATTATGAACAGACGAGAGAAATGTCCAAGAGGAGTATCTACAACACCATTCATACGTAGTAGAAACGAAGTTTCATGATACGTATCTCGTCCTTCATCAAAAAACATAAAAAATGGAGCCTCCTTTTCTCATTGCTTTTACTTTCGATCCTCTTGATGAGTTTCTCTACCCATACCGTGGTGTTAAAACCGAAGCAGTTTGGCTTTTCAGTAGTGTCGATTTTCCAATCCGGCGTATCCGCTGTGGGAAGTTTTATTTCCGATACGGTGAATTCCGTGGGGGAACTCCGTCAACTGAAGAGAGAGTACAATGATCTCCAAAGTAAAATGACCCAGTATCAGGAACTGGAAAGAGATTATCTTCAGATTTCAAAGGAGAATGCCAAGTTGAGGGAACAACTCGGCTTTTCTCCTTCTCCCAGCTTTGAAAGAATTCCCGCGGAAATTATAGCAAAAGATCCGGGAAATGAGTTCAGCACCATTGTTATCAATAAAGGAAGGCGGCACGGGATCCGCCGGGATATGACGGTTATTGCTTTCCAGGATGGTTTCCAAGGCTTAATAGGGAAGGTGATTGAAACAGGAGCGGTGACATCCATCGTCAGACCTCTGTACGATGAATCTTCCTATGTGGCAGCCCGGTTGCAGGACACCGGCTATGAAGGTCTGATTCGCGGCCGGGGAAATCAAAATACCAATTTGATTATGGAGTACGTGAAGAAACGGGCAAAAGAAGAAATTCAATATGGAGACCTGGTAATCAGTTCCGGTATGCAGTCCATGTATCCCAAGGGAATTTATATCGGCAGAGTAAGAGCAATGAACGCGAAAGAATGGGAATCCTCCCTGGAATTGGAGGTGGAACCGGTAATGGACTTTTCCAGGCTCGAATATGTCTATGTTTTGTTAGAGGGTGATTCGAGTGAATAGACGATCCTTTATTTTCCATACCCTGTTGCTCGCCGTGCTGATGGTTCTCCAGTCCACGTTCTTTCGACACCTTTCTCTGGGCGGCATTGCTCCGGATATTGTTTTTGTTCTCCTCATTTTTTCCTCGGTGTATCAGGGATCTTTCAAGGCAGAGGGAACGGGTTTTATCGTGGGAATTCTTTCCGACCTAATTAGCCTGGCGCCTCCGGGATTTAACGCCTTTATTTTCACTCTTTCGGCTTTTATCGCCGGACTCTTTAAGGGGACGGTGTTCTTCGATCCGGTACTTATGCCTGTTATCTTTGTCGGCGTTGGAACATTTTTTAAAAACATGCTTTCGTTTTTATTGAAATCGGTTTTCCTTGGAAACCAGGGAATGAGTTTTTTCGACAGAACCTTGTGGTTAGAAATGGGGATTCATATTATCCTTGCTCCTCTGTTGTTCGGATTACTCAAGGCGTTTAAAATAATTCGTATGAATGAGCGAGAGACAGGATATGGAGGATAAGGGGTTTTCAGCCAAGAGCAGCGCCGACCGACGAAAAAGATTTATCGCTTTGATTGTTCTTATCGCGGCTTCGTTCAGTGTGTACGCGGTGTATTTGTTCAGTCTGCAGATCGTCAACGGATTAGAATACCAGAGCAGGGCCACACAGGTGGCCAGAAGAGTGGTTTCTATCCCCGCAGCCCGGGGTGAGATCTATGACCGGAATTACGATGTTCCTTTAGTTTTGAATATTCCCTCCTTTGCCGTGGACGTTATCCCTGCAGAAGTACCCCGAACGGAGCTGCCGATTCTTTTCACCCGCTTGGCGGAGATCCTCGAAATTTCCGAGGAATCCATTCACGATAAAATACGGCCGGAACATTACCACCTCTATCAACCCATGGAGGTCCTTTCAGGGGTATCCTTCGGAACGATCACACGAATAGCCGAAAGAATAGAAGAATTCCCCGGAGTTACCTGGCGAGATAAGCCTATTCGAAGTTATCTTGAGACAGGTTCTCTTTCCCATGTTCTGGGGTACGTAGGAAACATCACCAGCGAAGACCTGCAAGTATTATACAATCAGGGGTATGAAAGGAATGCTCTCTTAGGAAGGATGGGTATTGAAAAACAATATGACCAGGTTCTGCGGGGAAAAGACGGCGTCAGTTTTAAAACAGTAGATGTGAAAGGAAGAAGCGTTTCCCAGGAAAGCGCCGAGGATATACCGCCGGAAACAGGTAAAAATCTTGTTTTGACCATCGACCGGCATATCCAGACTCTCTGTGAAAAAGCCCTGGGGGAGAGAATAGGGTCAGTCGTGGTACTGAAGCCGTCCACCGGTGAGGTTCTTGCTCTGGTTTCCTATCCTTACTATGATCCGAACATTTTCAATACCCGGGGTGAATATGAAACCTACAAAGAGCTTTCACTGGATTCTCGATTTCCCTTTCTCAATCGAGCGATTCAAGCTTCCTATCCTCCGGCATCATCCTTCAAGCTCATTATGACCACGGCGGTGTTGGAAGATGAAGTGTTTAACCCGGAAAAGAAAATCAACTGCGAAGGGCAGATACGATACGGGGACAGAACCTTCAGCTGTCACGTAAAACATGGCCATGGCCCGTTGAACCTGGGAGAAGCTCTGGCTCAGTCGTGCAATGTGTTTTTCTATACCATGGGCACAGAATATCTGGGGGTGGAACGAATTGTAGATTTCTCCCGGCGTTTTGGACTTGGACAAATAACAGGACTGGATCTTCCGGGAGAAAAAAAGGGCCTTGTGCCGTCGCCTCAATGGAAAGAAGAAGTGTATAACACCCATTGGCTTGGTGGAGACACGGTGAATATATCCATTGGGCAGGGGTATCTTTCGGTTACCCCGCTTCAAATGGCAAATGCAGTCGCCATGATTGTAAACGAAGGGGTAAATTACCGTCCTTTTCTGGTAAAAGAGGTAAGAGACCCGGTAACCGGAGAAGTTCTGAAAGAGACCGAGCCCACGGTGCTGCATACAAGCAGTATACGTGAATCCACTTTTCAAAAAGTAAAGGAATACATGCGAGGGGTTATTACCGAAGGGACAGCCAGATATGTTATTCTCACCGATGCAGTGGAAGTGGCTGGTAAAACGGGAACCGGTGAGGCTGGGTTTGAAGAAAGTTGGAATTCCTGGTTTGTCGCTTACGCTCCTTACGACAGCAACGATCCCGATGAACAGATTGTGGTGGTTGTGCAGGTGGAACCGGTAAACCAATGGGAGTGGTGGGCGCCCAAAGCGGCGGATATGATTTTTCATGGGATTTTTACGGGGCAGACCTACGAAGAAGTGACGGAAGAGTTAAAAAATGTGTGGTACCTCCGGGAGTTGAGAGAGCGGGAATGAGAGAGAAATCACTTTTTAATATGGATATATATATTTTTCTCTCGGCTCTCGCTCTGATGGTTATTGGAATTCTCTTTATTTATTCCAGCGGTGTTTCCTCGGAGGGAGTTGTCTTTTCCAACGAGTATATTAAACAGATTATCTGGGCGGTTACCGGCCTTGCTTTGCTGATAGGGTTTTCTTACATCGATTATAACCGACTAAGAGATTACTCCGTCTATATCTATGGAGGGTGTATCCTTCTTTTATTGATTACTCTTCTCTTTGGTCAAAGGGTAAACGGCGCAAAGGCCTGGCTGGGAATAGGTCAGTTGGGAATACAGCCTTCCGAATTCACGAAATTAGCTACGATTCTCTTTACCGCAGCCTTTGTGGACAAAAATAAAGGCGAGATCACCGGGGTTAAAATCATTCTTCAGTCTTTGATCATCATCCTTATACCGGTAGGGCTTATCCTCCTTCAGCCTGATATGGGGACCGCCTTAGCCTACATTCCTGTTTATTTCTTTATTCTTTTTGCAGGGGGCGCGAAGGTACGCTACTTAAGCTTTTTCCTGGTAAGCGGACTTCTCATGATTCTGCTGGGGGTTCTCCCGGAAATAGAAAAAGAAATATTCCTGGAAAATCCGCCGCTATTGCTTCTCCTGACGGAAAAAACATTTTTTTCCTGGCTCCTGGGAGCCCTGGTCATCATTTCAGCCCTGGCCGTTGCCGGTTATATGGTATTTAAAAAAGGTTATTTCTACTGGCTTTCCTGGGCAGCCTTGGCAGGTTGTCTGGGTTTGTTGGGTTCCCGGGTTTTCAGGCATGTCTTGAAATCGTATCAGATCAAACGGTTTATCGTTTTCCTTGATCCCGGTATTGACCCGAAAGGGGCGGGCTGGAACGTGATCCAATCGGTAACGGCCGTAGGTTCCGGCGGCCTGACAGGCAAGGGCTTTTTACAGGGTACCCAGAGCCATTACAGGTTCCTTCCACAGCAGAGCACAGACTTTATCTTTTCTATCCTGGCGGAAGAATGGGGATTTTTAGGGGGCCTTGTCGTCTTTACCCTTTTTCTGATCATCCTTATCAGAAGCATGAGTATTGTATACCAGGCGAAGGATAACTACGCTTATTTAGTCGGCGCAGGTATTACCGGTATGATCTTTTTTCATACCCTGGTGAATATCGGTATGGCCATGGGAATTATGCCTATCACGGGAATACCCCTGTTCTTTTTGTCCTACGGAGGTTCCTCTCTCTGGATGGTGGCGGTTTCCCTGGGAATTCTTCAGAATATCTATGCCAGGCGGTTCAGCTATTGAATAAGGATCTGCATCAACCACCTTATATGACATCTTTGGGAAATCGTATGTTATCGGTTCAGAAACCCGGCAGATATCTGGGGGGTGAATACGGCAGCGTGGTGAAGGAACATCCTTCCTACCGCGTCTGTGTCGGATACCCTGATCTATATGAAATAGGGATGTCTAACCTGGCGGTTCAGATAATCTATGGTGATATAAATTCTTTAGGAGCCGATATAGCCTGTGAGAGGGTGTTCGCTCCGGCTCCAGATTTTGAAGAACTTCTTACATCCCTCAACGTACCGCTTTTCAGTCTGGAAACCCATACCCCCTTGTGCGATTTCGATCTGCTGGCCTTTTCCATGGGGTACGAGTTGACCTTAACGAATCTCTTTGCTTTGCTGCGGCTGGGCTATGTTCCTCCTGAGCGAAAAGACCGAGGCAACGATCATCCTGTTCTCATCGTCGGAGGGCCGGGGGCGACAAATCCCATTCCTTTAGGGCGGTTTGTAGACGCGGTGTATCTGGGGGAATGGGAAGACTTAGGAAGCTGTCTTGTCCAGGATCTCGCAGCTATGAAAAAGAGGGGAGCCTGTAGAGAGGATACCCTGGAAAAACTGTCTGAAACGCCGGGCATGTGGCTGCCGGAAAAGGAATCAGTGAAGGTAGACCGGCAGATATACAAAGATTTCCCTAAAAGAAGGTACCGCGGATTTGTCGTTCCCAGCATACAGACGGCCCAGGATCACGGGGTTATCGAGATTATGCGGGGATGCCCTTCGGGATGCCGATTCTGTCACGCCGGGATGATCTATCGCCCCCAGCGGGAACGATCCATGGATATCGTTCTTGAAGAGGCCGATTATCTGATAAACCAGTTGGGATACCGAGAGGTCACTCTTTCTTCCCTGTCCACCGCCGATTACTCAAAGATTGGCGAGCTCATCGGGGAATTGAACCGACGGTACGCGTCCCGGGGTGTTTCTTTTTCGCTGCCCTCATTACGAATTAATACCTTTACCCTCAATCTGCTGGATGAAGTCTCCAGGGTCAGGAAAAGCGGTTTGACCTTCGCGGTGGAGACCCCCTTGCCGGCCTGGCAGAGAAGGATCAACAAGGATGTGAGGGAGGATCGGATTGTCGACATCATGCTGGAAGCAAAGAAAAAGGGCTGGCGCCACGGAAAGCTGTATTTTATGGTCGGTTTGCCGGTCGGACAGAAGGAGGAAGAGGCGCAGCATATTGTGGAGTTCTGTCGTGACCTGGCGAAACGAACCGGCATGAAGCTGAATGTCAATATCGGTACCTTTGTTCCCAAACCTCATACGCCCTTTCAGTGGAGCCCCCAGCTTACCCGGGAAGAATCCTACACCGTTCTATCGGGGATAAAACACGCCCTGGAGGGCAAGAATATCCGAGTGCATTATCATACGCCCCTGGTATCCTTTCTGGAAGGGGTCTTGTCGCGGGGGGAGGAAAGGGCCGGAGACCTTTTTTTCAAAGCCTTTCAACAGGGTGCCCGGCTGGACTCCTGGGACGAATATCTCAAAAAAGCTGTCTGGGAAGAGGTCCTGGCAAAGGCAGACTGGGATGTGGAGAATGAGACCTGCCGGGAGAGGAAGAAAGATGAAGTTCTGCCCTGGCAGGATATTCATATCGGTGTTACTCCGGGGTACCTCAAAAGGGAGTATGATAAATCCAGAGAAGAAAGTATCACCGGACCCTGCAGTGCCCCTTGTGACCATCCCTGCGGGGTTTGCCATGAAGGCATTCAGATTGAATCCACACCGGCGCTTTCACCTCAAGCCATGAAGGTACAGGAAGAAGAGATAGAGAGTTCACCGGTATACCGAAAAATGCTGTTCCTTTTTTCAAAACAGGGGAAAGCCGTGTATCTGTCACATATCAATATTATGACGGTTCTGGAAAGAGCTTTTCAGAGAGCCGGCATAACAATACGTTTTTCCGAGGGATTCAACCCCAAACCGCGAATGGAATTCGCGCAGCCTCTTTCTCTCGGAGTGGCTTCGGAAGAAGAAACCATGATGGTGGAATTGGATATTTCCCGGGGAACCGAAGATTTCGTAGGGCGTTTAAACCGAGTAATTCCTGCAGGGCTGTGGTTTTATGCCGGTATTCCCCTGGAATCCGATACTGTTCCTTCGCTTATGAAAACCTATTGGGGTTCCTTATATCGTGTTGAACCGGAAGATCCCGAAGACCGATTGAAGGCGGAGGATCTGCCGGAGTATATGCGGCTTCTGGAAGAACAGGATGAAGGCTTTCTGCTTCTGGCGGAAGAAGGATCGGGTAGGGGACCTTCCCCGGCTAAATACTTAAACCGTCAGGAAAGAAGATATTCCTTAACCCGGTTGCATCAATATGCCAAAGACCCGGGAGATTCGAGAGGGTTTACTGAGTATCCGAAGCTGTATCGGAGGTTTTAAGCTGTTTCGCTTCCTCCCAGAGGGTATTCATCAGGGCCGTATGGGCTTTTCCGGGTTCTTTTCCTTGAGCTTCCATTTTTTTTTCGATATAAACAAAGCGTTGAAGGAATTTTTTATTTGTCCGGTTTAAAGCGAGAGACGGGTCAATATCGTTAAATCGGCAGGCATTGATAACGGAAAAAAGCAGGTCACCCAATTCATCTTCCAGGTCGTCTTTCGAAAGCTTGGCGGCTTCTTCACACTCCAGGACTTCAGATTGTATCTTTTTTAATACACCATGAAGGGTATCCCAGTCAAACCCGTATTTGGCCGCTTTTTTTTGTATCTTATACGATCGTTCCATGGGGTGTAATCCTTTCGGAATCGAACCCATGATAGAGCGAACTTCGGGGTTTTCCACGTGTCGTTTGATATGCTCCCAATTCTTTAAAACTTCCTTGGAATCGGCGACTTCGATATCACCGAAGACATGAGGATGTCGGCGAATCAGTTTTTCATTTATTTCCTGCAGGACATCCCGAAGTGTAAAGGTTTCCTTTTCTTCATACATGTAGGTAAGCATGGTGACGAGCAGGTAGAGATCTCCCAGCTCTTCACGGATATGATCGAAATCGTTTTCTTCAATGGCGTCGATGCATTCCAGGGTTTCTTCCAACAGATTCCCTCGGATGCTTTGCGGATCCTGTTCACGGTCCCAGGGACAGCCGCCGGGGTCGCGTAATTTTTTTACAATATCGTATAAAGCCTGAAATGAATCGAGCATATGAGAACTCCTTGTAACGTTAAAGAAAAAAGCATACAGGAAAAGACCGGAAAGAGCAAGGGGTAGTAAAGATGTTATATAGTATACAATCTAAAGTAAAATATCAAGCAAGAAAAATATTGGCTGCCGGGAGCCGGTATTATTTACCCCTTATAGTAGACAGAATATACATTATCGGAAGTAATATTGAGAAGCTGAAAAGCATGCGAGGAAGAACCTTCGTTTGTTTTAATTGGATTTATTCACCCGGGAAAACAACCAAAGGAGAAAGAAGGATGTAATCAGGGGCGGAAAAATATTCACGGAGTTATTGAGATTTCGCAAGTATTCAATAACATCATACAGTAAATATTCCAGCACGGCCCCTAGGAACGAACCGACCAGGCCGACGATGAGAGCCCCCCAGAATTTACCGATGATGTTCTTTTTAAAGAACAGATAGAACAACAAAGCGGCGGCAAAACCGATGATAAAATAAATCAAGCCGATATTGAAATAATAACTAAACAATAGTGTCCTCCCCCCTGTCAGTAACGAAAATGAAGCCGAATATAGCCGAGAGAAGCGGCATCTCCGAAAACTTCACTCAAAGTAGCAGTATCGTAACCATAAGGAACAACGAAAAGAGCCATATTCAATTGGTCATCCTCGGAGCTATATATATCAGCCGGGAGATCAGTTTGTCCGGAAATAAAATCTTCGGGAGAAAAAGTAAGGGGAAATAATTCATCTGAAGGAGATTCCGGGTCAACCAATTCTCTTCTGTAAAGGAGAAAAGTTCTTTCATCCGGTTCATCGGTGGAAAGATACGCCATGGTGTTGTATAGATTTATTGTTTCGGAAAAATCTATATCAATATGGAAATCATCGTTCCTGGAGGATAAAGGGATCTCCAAACGGTTTTCGAAGACGTTATCAGAAAAAAGGTGTAAGGGGCGATAAACCACGGATGAGCTGTAAGGTTCTTTTTTCATGGTGCGAATTGTGGAGGATGAAAAGTCCTTATCGGCTCGGTCATCCAGATACGTTAAAGCATCGCTCCCTTCCGGAAGGGCTGAAAGACTGAAAAAACGATAAAAGAAATAATATCCTTCGAAGACAGTTGAAGCATTCTTCGTGTTGTGAGTAAAAAGGAACCTGGTGGAACCCAGGGTTGCCTGGGCGATGGTTATATCTTCCACGGGGTACATATAAGGATATTCGGGAAGTCCGCAGGCGCCGAGGAGTATCAGGATGAAAAGATAAAGAAGGACTGCCCCCCTGCCCTTTTCCCGAAGACTAATTGGACGAGACCTTGCTTGAATCGTCTTCGTCGAGGACATCGATGAGTTCATAGATAAGCACCGGCTTGTTCTTTCCTTTTACGCGGATATTATCCAGCTCCCGGGCGAGGATTCGATCCTTCACAAGACCGTAGGTATATTCGCTGATGATAATGTTGGTACCGTATTGTTTGTTGGTACCTTCAAGACGAGCACCCAGGTTCACATGATCCCCGATAAGGGTATAATCCATCCGCTGCAGAGAACCCATGTTTCCCACGGTCATGATTCCTGAGTTCAGCCCGATACCGATATTAATCCGCTTCTCTTCCGGCAGTTCTTCATTCAGGGCTTTCAGAGCTACCAACTGTTTCAATGATGCCTTGCAGGCTCGGTACGCGTGGTCTTCCTGCGGCAGGGGAGCTCCCCAGAAAGCCATAATGGCATCCCCTTCATATTTATCCAGAGTGCCTTCGGTTTCCAGGATAATATCCGTCATAGCCGTCAGGTAACGGTTGAGCAGAAGCACCAGTTCCTGCGGTGTCATGGTTTCGGAAAGAGTCGTAAACCCTCGAATATCCGAGAAGAACACCGTCAGGTTCTTATCCACCCCTCCCAGCTCAGGAGGAGAATCAAGAATCTGATCCACCACCCGGGGACTGACATAGGTACCAAACATGCTCCTGATACGCCGTTTGTCTTTTTCTTCCGTCATGGCACGGTACACCACGATGGAGAGAAAGGTGAAGACCACGGCAATTGCCGGGGTGGTAAAGTTAATAATCGATGCTTTCTGCTCAAATATAATGGTTGTGCTGAGAAACAATGCAAAAACCACAACTAAGGAAACCACGAAGGCCCAGACGGTGGATAATCTGGAGGTCAAGAAAGCGACCAACAAGACCAGGCCGATGAGAATAAGAATATCAACCCAATAGGGAACGTTGACGAGAAATTTACTCATCAGAATGGTGTTCAGAGCGTTGGCATGGATCTCAACACCGTACATCAGTCCGTAGGGGGTTGATTTTTCATCCGCCGCGATACCCCGGGTAAAAGCCCCCATCATAACGATTTTATTGCCCACGGCCTTTGTTCTGGGCCAGGTGGAGGGATCTCCGCCGGGAGGCGAGGATGCGTAACCGGAATAAGACCGGACCGGAAAGGTCTGCCGGGCTCCCGGGTCGGCGAAGGAAGGAGGTCCCATGAAATTGATCAGCATGGTGCCCCGTTCGTCTATGGGGATTTTAATTTCATGAAGCACCTCGGTTACCGCCGGTTCCAGGAGGTCTCCCGCCTGAATACCCTTCTCTTCATCCACGTCCTCTTCTCCGGCAAAGACCGCCGGCTTAATCACCAGTTCGTAGGGAACCCAGGTATCCGTTGCCATATCGTAATACTGGGGGTGTGGAATGTAGATGTATTCCCCCAGAACAACCTCTATGTCTTTCAGGGTTTTATTGAAGTATTCAAGAGCCAGGGACAGAGTAATGGAGGGAATAAAATGATCCTGGTATTTCCGGATGACATGGTATTCTTCGTCCGGAGTGCCGTCTCCATCGGTATCTTCCGACCGCATGGGGGCCTTGGTTTCCATCTGATGCCGGAGCTCCGCAATAACCTCTTCGGTATGGGGATATTCCACCGTATGATGGATGCCGTTTTTATCGATCCATTCAAACCGCTGAAAGGCTTCCCGGTCCAGGGGGGTTTCCGGGGTAAAATCATCCAAACGAAGGGTTTCCAGCAGAACGGAAGATTTGGCCACCAAGGCTTGACGGCGATAGGTACCGTCCACATCCTCACTGAAGTTAGCGTGACCGTAACCGTAGGTAGCCTGCCCATAGGGCTGCAGAGGGGGTTGCAGACCGTAATATCCCCTGACCTTGTCCCAGGGACCCAGGATATTTGTTATTTCGCCGAAGCCCTCGAAGAGCCTGTCGTGGCGCTGAAAATACTCATCGGCGTTTAAGGACGGAGGGGGAACCTCATCCAGAACGGTTTCCAGAAAAACCCTTCCGTTTTCTTCAATTGCTTCGATCAGAATGGCATCGTGGGTGGCGTCTTTATCCGGTTCGATGAAAAAGACGTCCAGGAATAATGCGCGTTCCCGTTCGTTGGTGTTCTGGATACGAGTAAATGACCGAATGAGATCGGCATGCCGCCATCTCGGAAAAGGCCATTTGCCGAAACGGTCCAAGGATTTAAAATCAATTCCCACTATGAGAATATCCGGAGAAATATTGGGATTCTGCTGTTCGATGCTGACCCCTTCCTGGATACTTTCCTTGAGGAATACGTTCTTGTAATTAAAGTGTACATCCAGCATGCGGGTTTCGAGGTTTTTCAATATGGAAGTCGTCTGGGAAACCAGGACGAAAGCGAGAATAATAAGAATACCGATGATGAAACCGAAATATTTCGTTTCAAAGAATTTGGCTCTTTTTTTCCTTTTTTCCATACCTTTGATCTCCCGCGGTTAGGATTTGTTGTAAAAATCTATTCAACAGGTTCAAGTACGATTATACGGTCTTGGGCCAGTTTTGTCCAACTGCTTTCCGGGAATTTCCCCGACAGATCGCTGTATAAAGCCAGGGCTCCCTCCGGGTCTTCCAGTCTCTCTTTTAACCTGCCGGCGGTAAAGAAGGCGCGAGGCGCCTCGAGGCTCGCGGAATAAGAGCTTATAATACTTTCTGCAGCGGCTAAAGAAGCTTCCAGGTCTTGAAGGTTCTCATAAGCCGCTGAAGCCCCTGACAGGGCGACGGGAGCCAGGTAACTGGACGGATATTCCCTCGCCAGTTTCATATAATTCTCCGCCGCTTCGGCATAGGCTTTATCATTGAAATACAGCTCCGCCAGGGTGAACAGAGCCCGTTGAGCCGCAAAGGTCTTGGGATAATCCCCTGTGAGACTGCCCGCTTGGTCAATAATCTTCTGCTTCAGTTCCTCTTTTACCGTTTCATCGGATTCTCCCGCCCAGGATTCATAGGTTTCGAGGATGCTCTCGGCCAAGGCGGCGCCCTTTTCGGCTTGTGACTGGCGTATCGAAAGAATGACTCCGAGGGTAATAAGTCCGAGAACCAGGACAACCAGGAGAGTTATGAGAAAGACACGGTTTTTATAAATAAAGGCAGAAAAAGCTGTAAGAAGTTTTTCTTTATCCGACGCTTCATGCTGTTGAGATAATGCCATTGGTGCTCCCTTTCGTTATTTGATGTCAAGTTCCTTGATTAGTCTGGATAGATATGTCCGCTGGATATCCAGGGCTTTGGCAGACTCGGTCTGCTTCCAGCCGTGTTTTTCCAGAACATTCATGATGTAATGTTTCTTGAAGGTATGAATCGCTTCTCTCAGGTTCTTCCCGACATAAGCGTCTTCATGTTTCATCCCTGCGGTTTCGAGAATGAGATGCTGAGGACGAATGTAATCGTCATCGGTGATTACCACGGCCCGTTCAATGACATTTTCCAGTTCCCGGACATTTCCTGGCCAGGAATAGGTCAGCAGGGCATCCAGAGCCTCGCTGGTAAACCCGTTGATCTGTTTTTTTGTTTCCTGGTTTATCCTTTTCAGGAAAAAATCCGCCAGTTCGGGAATATCCTCGGGGCGTTCCCGTAAGGGGGGAATATACAGCGGTAAGACATTCAACCGGTAGTACAGGTCTTTACGGAAGGTCCCGTTCTCGATGGCGCTTTCCAGGTCTTTGTTGGTAGCGGCGAGAATACGAACATCGACGCTTTGAGGTTCACTGGAACCGACCTTCTCAAAGACCTTCTGCTGAATCACCCGGAGAAGTTTCGCTTGAAGGTTTATCGGTACATCGCCGATTTCATCCAAAAAGATCGTTCCTTTGTCCGCCAGTTCAAAACGGCCCCTTCTGTCCCGGGTCGCGTCGGTAAAAGCGCCTTTAACATGACCGAAAAGCTCGCTTTCCAGCAGGTGTTCCGGCAAAGCGGCGCAGTTCACCCGGATAAAGGGACCCGAAACCCGGGGTCCGGCCAGGTGGATCCTTTCGGCAAAGAGTTCCTTACCCACGCCGCTTTCACCAAGAATAAGGACGGAGGAATCGGTCTTGGCGACCTTTTCGGCAAGAGCGAGTTTTTCAAGAATGGTTTCACTCTTTCCGATGAAGGTGTGGAATCCCTTGGTCGTAGTCACCTGGTCCTGTAAAAGAGAAACTTGTTCTTTTACCCGCTGATAGGTCCTGGCGTTCTGAATGGCGATAGCGGCCTGGGTAGCGAAGATTTCCAGCCACTGCCGGTCTTCTTCGGTATAGTTCCTTCCGTCGGTCTTGTTGATGAGTTCCAGGACTCCCACGCACACTTCTTTTATCCGCATGGGAACAGCGATGATGGAGTTTGTTTTAAAGCCGATTTGTTTACTTATATCGGAGAAAAACCTTTCGTCTTTCTCCACGTCATTGACGATGAGGGATGTGTTATGGGCGGCAACCCAGCCGGCAATCCCCTCCCCCATGTTCAGGGAAAATTTTTGAACATCCGGACCTTTAGAGCCCAGGGATATTTCAAAATAAAGGCGGTTGTTTTCAGGGTTGACCAGGAGTAAGGAGGAAGCCTCCCCGTTGGTTAGAAGCTGGGCGGATTCAAGGATTCTTGTCAGGAGATTTTTAACGTCGGTGAAATTTGAATTAATGAGAGCGTTAATCTCAATGAGAGTATTAAAACGCTCCTCATCTATCCCGGATCTGAACTTGTACGCCATAACAGGCTTATCCCCAACATTGATATATCTTAACAGGATTCACGGAAACAATTCCGTCAGTCCGAATCCTGCTCTTTCTGCTTTAGCATATCTCCGAGGGTTACAGTGGATGAATCGTCGTCATCATGGATATACTTGGACAGCTCACTTCGCTGAAGGTTCTTCTGATATTCCTTGATGGAAAAAGAAAGCTTCTGACCCTGGGCGTTTATATCCGTGAGGACAGCCTTGACTTTATCCCCCACATGGAAATCACCGGAAAAGTCTTCGGGGGCATCCACTCCGGGAGCGTAGAGATTGTATTTATTGATCAGGCCTTCAATATCGAAGTCCACCCGGATAAAGACACCGAAATCGGTGACATTGGTGATCTCGCCCTCAACGACGCTGCCCTTCGGATAGGTTTCTTCGAAGGCTTTCCAGGGGTCGTCGGAAAGCTGCTTAATACCGAGCCGGACTCTTCGATTTTCCTGATCGATGGCCAGAACCACCACTTCCACGTCTTCGTTGGCTTTCAGAATGCTCGAAGGATGTTTGATCCGGCGAGTCCAGGATATATCGTCCACGTGAAGGAACCCTTCGATCCCTTCTTCCAATTCAATAAAAGCGCCGGCGTTGGTTAGTTTTCGTACCGGTTTTTTCAGACGTCGGCCAACGGGATACATTTCTTCAATGTTTTCCCAGGGATTCGGGTAGACCTGCTTCAAGCCGAGAGAGACCCTTCCCTTCTCCAGTTCATACGAAAGAATCATGGCTTCCACTTCATCGCCCACCGATAATAAATCCTTGGGATGTTTTACCCGTTTTACCCAGGAAAGCTCGGAAATATGGGCTAAGCCCTCAATACCCTCTTCAATTTCGATGAAGGCGCCGAAATCGGTCAGTTTTGTTACTTTACCGTGAACAATATCGTTGACATGATATTTCTGTTCAAAAAGCATCCAGGGATCGGGGGTAAAATGCTTCAAGGAAAGGTTTATCTTTTGTTCTTCCGGATCAATTTTCACAATTTTCAGCCGGATTTTCTCTCCTCGTTTCACATAGTCCTTCGGCCGAACCACGTGGCCCCAGCTCATATCGTTGATATGGAGAAGTCCGTCGAACCCGCCTAAGTCGATAAAGGCGCCGAAGGAGGTAAAACTTTTGACAACCCCCTCAATTTCGTCACCCACCTGGGCGTTGGTGAAGAAATCTTCTTTTTTCCGGGAGATCTCCTGTTCCAGGTATCCCCGGCGGGAAAGAACAATCTTCAGTTTATTGTCGCTGTACATTCGGTCGAGAAGGAATTCGCCTTTCAGGCCTACGTAGGATTCCGGGTCTTCCACCCGGACAACATCGGTCTTGGAAAGAGGCAGAAAACCCCGGACATCAAAACCTAAGTCAACCTCAAACCCGCCTTTTATGCTTTTACAAATAGTACCGGCGACAGGAAGGTTTTCCTGATGGGCTTTTCTTAAGGTTTTCCAGAAGAGTCTCATATCGGCTTTTCGTTTCGATACGATTACTTCACCGTGTTTTCCCTCTTTGCTTACCAGGATAACTGATACGGTGGTACCTTTAACGGGCTTTTCGTCGAATTCATTCAGGGGAATTTTCCCCTCGGATTTGTAGCCCACATCGATGAAGACATGTTCCGAGTTGATTTCGATGATTTCACCATCTATGAGTTGACCTTCTTCGAGTTCTTCGAGCGACTTAAGGTATTCCTCCTGTAAGGTGGTCTGTTCATCGGTGGTAAGAGGTTTGTTTTCAGACATTACTCAAAAAACTCCTAAGCGCAAGGTTCTATTTCTCGAATTTTATTCATTACTTTGTCACAAACTTCATCTATGGTCAAGAGTGAAGTATCTAAATACATAACGCCTTCAGATAATTTCAGCGAACCCACGGGCTTTGTTCGATCAATTTCATCCCTTTCTTTGATCCGTTCCTGGATTTCCTCCAGGGATAGGGAGCTGATTCCTTGATCGTAACGACGCTGAGCTCTCACTTCCACTGATGCGTCGATAAAAACCCTCAGATCGGCCTCCGGGAAGACCACCGTGGTAATATCACGGCCCTCCACCACTACATTTCTCCCTGCGGCCAGGTTCTTCAAGTAACGATTCACCACATCCCGTACCGCCGGTATGGCGGAATGGGCCGCTACCCAGGCGTCCACACGGTCGGTGTGCAGCAGATCGTCCACCGCAGTGCCGTTTAGACATAACTTTCCGTCTATCACGGCCAGATCGACGGTTTTCGCGGTGGATATCACGGCGGAAGAATCCTTCGGATCGGTAGAAGAAGAAAGCACCGCCAGGGTAACGGCACGGTAAAAATTCCCCGAATTGATATACTCGAAGCCAGCCCGTTGGGCAACCCGTCGAGCCACGCTGCTTTTTCCCGAGCCGGCAGGCCCGTCAATGGCAATGATCATATCCCTGAGAGCCTTCGTATTTCGCTAGGTTTCAGATTTCGAAATTCTCCGGGTTTGAGAGTCCCCAGGTTGACCGGTCCTATTCTGATTCGATGGAGGCGTTTTATAGTAAGTTTTTCCCGAGCGAAGAGTTTCCTGATTTCTCTGTTTTTACCTTCCACCAGGACAAGCCTCACCTTTCGGCCGGTTTTCAGTTCGTAGGCCGCGATGCGGTAGTGTATTCGGTCGATCATCACACCCTGGCGGCAGCGTTTAAGATATTCTTCCGGGATCGGCTGTTTTGTCTCCACCACATATTCTTTTTCAATTTTTGAAGAGGGATGGGAGACCTTTTTAGCGAAATCACCGTCGTTGGTCAACAAAATCAGCCCGGAAGAAAGGAAATCCAAACGTCCGACGGTGTAGAGTCTCACAGGTATGTGGGGAGACACCAGATCCACCGCCAGAGGCTTTCCGGAAGGGTCTTTGGAGGAACAAAGATATCCGGGAGGCTTATGCAGGGCCAGATATACCTGGGTTGATTCGGGAGAAACGGTCTTTCCGTCAAAGGCGACGACCTCACCGGTAACCCGAAAGGAAGGATCGGTTAACGGGATTCCTTCCACCGTTACCCTTCCTTCCCGGATATAGGTTTCGCAGGCCCTTCGGGACCCCACACCGCAAAGGGCCAGGTAATGGTTGAGTCGTTTTGGTGCGTCAGGCTTCATCGTCCCTCTCGAACCTGTCTCTATCGATGTCACTCAAGGAGGGCAGGTCTGCAATGCTGTTTAAACGAAAGAGGCGCAGGAACTCTTTCGTGGTTCCGTA
Organism: Spirochaetales bacterium; assembly: GCA_016932135.1. Taxonomy (GTDB): domain Bacteria; phylum Spirochaetota; class Spirochaetia; order JAFGDJ01; family JAFGDJ01; genus JAFGDJ01. Next base: position 30,532 of record JAFGDJ010000108.1, read on the forward strand.
TTGAACCGGTTTTCCCGGAGCATCCTTTTTTCCCACTACTTTAATCAGATCTCGTTCGTTAAGTATTTTTATCATTCCGTCGGCCGCTACCCCGCGGATATTTTCTATTTCAGCCCGGGTAATGGGCTGGGAATAGGCGATAATCGAGAGGGTTTCCAGGGCCGCCCTGGAGAGGCGGTTGGCGTTTTTCTTGCCGTACCGATCTTTTAGAACACCCCAGGAGTCTTTTTTCGGCGATAACAGATATCCCCCTCCCAGGAGAATCAGTTCCAGCCCGTGGGCGGAAGAAAGATAGTGCTCCCGCAGGGTTTCCAGGGCTTTTTCGACTGTATCCTTGGAAAGTTCGGTGATCCGGCAGATTTCGCGGATCTCCAGAGGGTCAGATTCAAGAAAGAGTACCACCTCCACCAAAGCTGCTTCCTGTGTAAGTTCCATAGATCAGGCGCTCCTTTCTCTTCGCTTAATCCGGATATCGCCGAAAAGTTTGTTTTGCATCAACACGATAAGCCGTGATTTTACCGCTTCCAGAAGGGCAAAAAAAGAACAGACGATTTCCATGATGGAACCGCTTTTACAGATAAGGTCATTGAAGGAGATTTCTTCCCGTTCTTCCAGGAGTTCCCGCAGAAGAGTAATTTTTTCGTTGATAGTCACTTCTTCATAGAGGTCTATAATACGTTCCGAGGACAGGGATGATACGATGCGGGAAAAGGTCTGCACCAGATCCCAGACATCGATCTGCTCCCACAGATCATCATCGTCGGGGAACGGCAAGGTTCGCTGCTTTTTTGCCCGGCTGATATCCCACTCCGATTCTTTTTCCTTTTCCGCCATCAGATCGGTGTATTTCCTGAATTTTTGATACTCAATGAGCTTATCCACCAATTCCTTTCGGGGATCTTCAAATTCTTCGTCGAAATCCACATCCACCGGTAAAAGCATGCGCGATTTGATGTACAGCAGGGTGGCTGCCATAAGGTGAAATTCGCTTAAATCTTCCAGGTCCAGGGTGGTCTGGTAGGCCAGGTAGGCTAAATACTGATCGGTGATCTCGGCAATGGGTATGTCGTAGATATTTACTTCCGCCTTCCGGATGAGAAAAAGAAGGAGATCCAGGGGGCCTTCGAACTCACCGAGTTTATATACCCCGCCGGGATGTGGCGTTTCAGCTTCCATGAAATAACCTTATCTTCCTGTTTTCCCCCTGCTCAAGCAGGGTGTTCAAGTAGTCCTGATAGTGTATATTGGTTCCCGGTTCTTTACAATCCGGTGAAAGTTCCAGCAGCGGAAGAAGCACAAAGATTCTTTCCTTCATCAGGGGATGCGGGCAGGTCAGCCGGGGTGTATCGATCAGTCGGTCTCCGAAAAGGAGTACATCCACATCCAGAACCCGCGGTCCCCGGCGTATCACACCCCGGCGAACCCGGCCGGCCCGGTCTTCCAGATCCAGTACCGCCTTAAGGAAAGAAAAGGGTTCCATATCCGTGAACCCGTGAGCTACGGCATTGAGGAACCGGGCCTGATCGGTCACATACATGGGCTCTGATTCATACACTCGGGATACTTTCAGGTCGGTGAGGAGGCTTTGCAGTTCCTGAAAGGCGAACCGCAGGTAAGCCTCCCGGTCACCTATATTTGAACCTAAGCCGAGATACACCCTTTCAGAAGGCTTTTGTGACTTCAGAAAAGGTCCCCTCCGTCAAGGGATTCTTCCGCCGCCGGAGCCGCGGCAACGGCGCTCTGAACAATCTTTTCGGGGGCGGGGGTTCTCTCTACCGGAGGAAACAGCACTGCCCTTACTTTTGATTCCATTTCCTGATAGACATCCGGGTTGTTTTCCAGAAAAAGCTTCGCGTTTTCCCTTCCCTGGCCTATCCTTTCTTCTCCATAGGAATACCAACTGCCGCTTTTTTCCACAATATTCGCCGCTACGGCGGCATCTAAGAGGCTGGCGGAAGCGGAGATCCCGGTGCCGAACATTATTTCCATCTCTACCTTTTTAAAGGGAGGAGCTACCTTGTTTTTGACAACCTTTACCCGTACCTTGTTCCCTATGGCGTCGTCGGCTCCCTTGGTGATGGTTTCGATTCTTCGAACTTCCAGCCGGACGGAGGAGTAAAACTTTAGGGCTTTACCGCCGGTGGTGGTTTCCGGGTTGCCGAACATCACACCGATTTTCATACGAATCTGATTGATGAAGATCAAACAGGTTCCCGATTTTGATATGGTACCGGTGAGCTTCCGAAGAGCCTGGCTCATCAAGCGAGCCTGAAGCCCCATGTGACTGTCCCCCATGTCCCCTTCGATCTCCGCCTGGGGGGTGAGAGCCGCCACGGAGTCCACCACAATAATGTCCACGGCTCCCGAGCGTACCAGGGACTCGGCTATTTCCAGGGCTTGTTCGCCCGTATCCGGCTGGGATACCCAGAGCTCATCCAGGTTGACCCCCAGATGGGATGCATAAGTCGGGTCCAGGGCGTGTTCCGCGTCTATAAAGGCGGCGATACCCTTTTTCTTCTGGGATTCGGCGATGGCGTGAAGGGCCAAGGTGGTCTTCCCCGAAGATTCGGGTCCGTAGATCTCTACAATCCTGCCTTTTGGGTAGCCGCCGATACCCAGGGCTGCATCCAGTTGTATCGAACCCGATGGAATGGCTTCGATTCCCGGGAGACCCAGGCCGGAGCCCAGCTTCATGATGGACCCTTTGCCGAACTGTTTTTCTATCTGGAGTTTAGCGGCCTCCAGGGCGCGGTTCTTTTCTTCCAGATTCTCCGTAGCCGGATTGGTAATTTTTTCTGTTCTTTTTGCCATAACATCCTCCGATTATGGATACGAGGCGTTTTAACGTCCTGCTTCAACAGTCCGGTTCTTTTCAGATCTAATCATACCGAGGGTCTACGGGCCGGTCAAGCGGGATACCCTCGGCAGGAGGTAAAGGAATACCCAGTGTCCGCCATCTTGGGAAGGAAACCTAAAATTATTCTCTTTAGCTTGGTCCTGATGTATGGTAACGCCACAGGATTTCTCTATGGAGTGGGTGTGTTTACCGGCTTCATTTTAGAGTCCACCTCTGCGGACAATCCGGTTATCCTGGAGCTTCTGCTGGAATCGGACATGCAGGAAGCCCTGGATTACACCGGGGACTTAGGACGCCGGGAAGATGCCGATGTGGGAAGCATCTTGTCCGGCTTGCTGAAGAGTCATGAAGGCCGTGGGAGCACCAGGGTGGAAACGGTTCTGCTGTTTCTGTTGGAAGCCGTTTTTTTCCACCCTTCGGGGAACAGAAAGATGGAGGCTCTGGGGTTGCCGGAAAACCGAAGAGCCTTGAAGGAACTGCAAGAAGCCTTACAAAATTTTTCAGATTCCGGGCTGAAGGGTACCCTCCTGATCTTGCTGCCGGATCATCCTGCGGGAGAAGATCTGAAGGTCCTTCTTCGTCAAGGGACCTATTACCTTACGGTCTGTGAACAGCATCAGGGATTTTTCCCGGGTGATATGACCCGGGAGGTCAAAGCCTATATCGAAGCCGCCGGCCGGACCCCAACTCTTGCTCTCACCGGGCAGATTGCCGGGCTTCGCCGGATCTGCAGGGATAAAACCATTACTGCTCTGGCCGGTGAGTATCTTGGCAATCTCGAGTGATCGACAGGTTCTCCCTCAACGTAAGAGCGTCCGGAGTAAGGCGTTTTACTTTACCGAATCCAGGATTAATGTCACCGGACCCGAGTTCACCAGGGTAACTTTCATTTTTGCAGCGAATCTCCCCTCTTCCACCTGAAGCCCCGAAGCTTTCACGGCGGCGAGAAAATTCCGGTAATACTCTTCCGCTTTCTCCGGGGAAGCGGCGCTGTTGTATGACGGGCGTCTTCCTTTCCGTGTGTCGGCGCAGAGGGTGAACTGGGAGACTACCAGGAGGGCCCCTGACACGTCCTGGACGGAAAGATTCATTTTTCCCTGAGAATCTTCGAAGATCCGCAGGTGCAGGACCTTGTCAACCATGTAATCCAGGTCGACTTGCCTGTCGGTTTCTTCAACTCCCAGGAAAACAAGCAATCCCTTCCCGATAGCGCCGATAGGAAGGGAATCCACGGTAACCGCAGCGGAATCGACTCTTTGCACCAGGGCTTTCATATCAGGGCTCCAACTGATGAATCGAAAGGGCGGTTAACAGGATCGAAGAACCGTCGCTCTGGATCCGTCCGAGAACCTCCAGGGGCAGATTTGCTCCGATATGAGCGGCAAAGGTGAGTTCTATCGGTACAATTCCTTCCAGTACCTGGTTTTCATGATAGCCCACGAGAAAATCAAATCGGATTTCCGCATCGGAAACCTTCAGGTTGCTTACCCTTCCCTTCCATACCACATACGTGCCGTTGTACAAATAAGGGTCTTTCATCACTTCGGCGTAGGAAAAGGAATCCTTTATCGTGGTAAAGGTGGGAGGAAGGACATAGGTTGAAAGAAGGCGAGCCTTTTCTTTTAAGCCCGGGGCGGCATTGGATCCGAGGATATAATTGATTTCCTTCATCACCAGATTATCTCTATGAGCGGTAAAGTAGGTTCCCATGCGTTGAAAACTGTCGGTAATTTCTTTTTCGGTGAGGATGTAGCGGTAGGTGCCGCTGTATTCGGTGAGGGTTTCATCTTCCTGCAGTTGGGTGGCTTCAAAACCGGGCCTGCGGGAAGCGGTTCTTTCTTCAACAAATCGAAGAATGTAGGGGCCGCCGATGACCAAGGCGAGCAGCAACAGGACCACCGGTACTGCCCAGGGCAGTATCCGCGGAAGTCGTGCCGGCCGGGGGTAAAACTGTTTAAAAGCGGCGGATTCGGTGACGGAATAAACACCGTCGGGGTCCTGGTTTTTCTTGAGGAACTCCAGGCCTCGAAGGGCTTTCCTGTTCTTGGGGTTCAGGTCCAGCACCTGCAGCCAAAGGCGAAGAGCGTTTTCCTGATCACCACGCTTCAGGTAGAGAGCCCCCAAGGCGTTCAAGGTTTCCTGATCATCTTTTTTCAGATCTGAAGCCCGGGAGAGATAGGAAAAGGCTCCCCCCAGGTCTCCTATATGGATGCAGGAAACACCTAGATAAAAATAGAAACGAAAACTTTCACGGTAGCGAAAAACCTGAGGCTCTAAAAGACGAAGGATGTCGGAATATTTACCTTTCCCGTATAGCCGCGAAGCCTGTTTTAGAGTGCCACCTTTCATTTACGCTCTTCGTGTGCTTTCTTCCTGTCTTCCATGGATACGACGATATTGGCCAGGGCGTCAATCTGTTCCTGAGGAATATCCTTTCCCGAGGTAATCAGAACATCAATCCGTGAAAGAAGGTCCTTAATGGTTAGAAGATCGGTGCGGGCCGATTCCACGGGGTCGGAAGAACTCATTTCCGATATCACGGCTTTTGTATAGAGCTCCGACAATTCCTCTTCCGCTTTCTCGGCGAGGCTGAATCCTTTTTCGGTAAAATTGCCGAAGACCATATTGATAGTGCGGGTCTCTCCACTGGGAAGGCTTACCGGATTAAAATATATGCCTACGGCAGAATCGTTTACCGAATAGGGTAAAAGATTGAAATTACGGGAACTGCGGGATTCAAAATTCCACGAGCTGTCGTTCAGGCGCTTCCAGTTGGCCATGATTACTCTGTCCGGTATGGTAACGCCGGGAGTTTTAAGCATGCACTGCAGGGCCAGGGGTGTTTTCGATTTCGGTGAGGAGACCCAATACTCGGGAAACGAACCGGAATAATCTGTTTCATTCTGGAAAGCCGATTGGGAAGACGTTGAAAAGTGGGTATTATCCGTTTCTCCCAGATAGGTGTCCAGCAGGTACCGTAACCCAAGGTTTATGGAATTTTCAGAGGTATTTTTCAGAGTAACGGTAATCCCGTAGCCGTCGGCCAGGGCCTGACCCGTTGAGGTGGCGAAGTAAATCTCTTTGCGGACCTCAAGAAAACCCGATTTCCAGATAAAGGCGGCTCCGTTGGAAGTCTTCTCCAGGGTTTGGGTAAATTCAAAACTTTCTCCGAGGCGGTACACCTGATTGTCCACCAGGACACTGAACACCGAAGTGCGCGGATCGTCGTCAAAAAAGAACGCGGAGTAACGATTTCTTTGAACATCCGTCAGATAATAGGCGGAGAAACGGCCGGTGTTCTCATGCATAACCAGCTTCACCTTTCCCTGTTTCATTTCCAAGGCTGAAAGGGTGATTCCGCATGAAAGGAGGGTTACCAAAAGAAAGAGCCTAGATAGTCTGTTCATTCTTCGCCCTCCAGTTCGGCGGCCAGGTAGTTCAGGTAGTATTCCCTGATATCCAGCAAGCGGGCTTTCAGTTCCAGGAGTTGCTCTACCCCCGTGCCGGTGAGAGGTGTTCGTGAAACCTCCTCTTCCTTGGGAGGTTCTTGAACCACCACTACCTTTTCAACCGCTTCTGCCGCTGTCAGGGCATCCTGGGTTTGGGAGAGGTTTGATTTCAAGGTTTCCTGTTGTTCCTGCAGAGCCAGAATTTGATTCTTCAGTCTCGATATTTCCCGGTCCCGGGCATCCAAATCGGCCTTCAGGGTGGCGATGAGACCATCCTTATCCGCCGTGGCCGCGTCTGCCAGTCTTTGCTGATAGATATCCAGGGCTTGTTTATAGGTCCGCTCACGGGTCTGAAAATCCTCCAGCATTTTTATGTACTCTTCATGGCTCATCTTAATCATATCCAAAAGAACCTCTTCCCGTTCTTTCAGATCGATGAGGGAAACTCTGTATTGTGCGGCTTCAACCTTCACGGTGGTGGGGAACTTCTCCGGGATCAGGGAAAAGACTCTTCTGGCGTTTTCAAAAGAGCCCAGAGAGAAAAGGCTCTCGGCGATCCAATAGTAAGCGTTGGGTACCAGGCTATGATCGGGGTATTTTCCCAAAAAATCATACAGCACGCGAATAGCGTTCTCGTATTCCTTCTGAAGAAAAAGCAGTCGTCCTTTCTGATAATAGGCGTCCGGGTAAAGTCTGTGATCAGCATATTGAAGGAGGTAGAATTCCAGGGCTTTTTCCGCGTTGTCGTAATCTTCCAGGGCAAGATAACTCCGGGCAATCCAGTAATAAGCCTCTCCATGATACTCTTCCGTAGAAGGATCCAGGATGACATCGCGAAAGGATCGCAAGGCTTCCGAGAAATTGTTTGATCCGAAAAGGTTCAAACCCTTTTGAAAGGCGGAAGGGTTCTCCTGAGCATTGACGATTCCCGAAGCAAACAAAAGAAAGACGAGAATGACTTTAGAGACGGCTGATTTCAACGTATTACTCCTCCTTTCATTTTCGTCCTTTCTCCGCGGTGACTAAATTATTTTCTCCGCCAGGAGATACGGTACTTCTTCTGCAGGATTCGGCGCGTTGAAGAAAGCGCTTCCCGCTACCAGAATATCCACCCCCGCACGAAGCAGGTCCGCGGCATTACCGCGGTGAACACCCCCGTCCACGGAAATACGATAGGAAAGTTTCTGTTCCCGTCGATAATCCGCCAGATAACGGATTTTCTCCAGGCTGCCGGGAATGAAAACCTGACCGCCGAAACCGGGATTAACCGACATAACCAGAACCAGATCGACCAAGGGGAGTATTTCATGCAGCGTTTCCACCGGTGTGGAAGGCACAAAAGAAATTCCGGCGTAGACTCCCCTCTCTTTGATTCTTGAAAGAATTCGATGAACATGGATCAGCGATTCGTAATGAATCGTTACAGCATCAGAGCCGGCGTCGATATAAGAATCCAGAGAACTCTCAGGATTGGAAATCATCAGGTGGGCGTCAAGAAAGAGGCCGGTAATTTTTTTAATATCACGAATCATCTTCGGCCCGAAGGTGAGATTGGGCACAAAATGACCGTCCATGATATCCAGATGCAACCAGGGACATCCCGAGTGTTCCACCAGCCTGACAGCAGAAGCCACATCGGTAAAATCGGCAGATAAAAGAGACGGGGCGCAGAGGGGAACCTTTTGATCTATCATGTATATTGTTGTAACAAATTAGCGGGAAATACGCAACGTCTTCGGCAGCCCCGGCAATTGACTAATACTTCACAGATGGTATAATACAAACAATCGATGAAAACAGGAGGGGTTTCGACGCACGGAAGTACATTGGAGTCTTTGCTGCATGAAGCCCATGAGTTTTTCAGTTCCGGAGCGTTTTCCCGGGCGAAGGTGGTGCTGGAAAAAGCACTGGGAATTGATTTTGAACATCCGGAGGTGCTTGCCTCCCTGAAATGCGCTCAATTCTGGGAAGACCGGCACAGTCGACTGGAAGGATACACGGACCCTTTTGACAAGGGCGAGTTTCTTCTGAAAGAATGGAAGGTCTTTTCCACGTTTCTATCCGCGGCAGGCTGCCCGGGGCAGGAGGGTTTGTTTCCTATCCGGCAATGGGTATTCAGTACCGCCCTGGAGCAGTATCTGAGACTGTTGGAGAGTCCGGATTCCGAAGATACTGAATTACTGTTCAAGGTCGGCCGCTGTTATAAAGGCTCCGGTGATTATCTACAGGCTCAGCGATTTCTGGAAACGGCAGGACAGAAAAGGAAAAAGGAACCGGCGATCCTCGCGGAATTGGCGGATTGTTACGCTCTTTTAAATGAAGTCCGAATATCAAAGGTATTTTTTCGTGAAGCCTTTTTTATCGATCCCCAGCTGGTGGAATTAGCCTTCCTGGAATCGGTAATGATGACCAGGCTCATGGATAGACTTCGGACCGACGGTTTGAAAGATCCTGAATTAACCGAATGGATTCCTGTTTACGCAACCCTCTACGGGGTGTTCAATGTCAAACGGGAATTGAAGCCTTTGGAATACGGTAAGCTGAAACAGGCTATTTTTAACCTGGAGGCTGATCTTGACGGGGGACGTTATGAGGACGGCAACTTTCTTGTTCCCCGCCTGATTAACAGGTATTTCTGGTTAATTGATCATTATGTCATGTCCGGAGAGAGCCGGGAAATGATCCAGGAAGTTCTGGAAAAGATAAAGAAGCTCGATGCATCTGTGTACGAGCATTACATACACTGACAGGAGCAAATGAATGGCGGATGTCACAAAGACGGTAAATGAACTGCTGAACGAAGAGAAATGGACCAGAGCCACGTTGAACAGTTATTCCATAAGTAACTTTAAGGATCTGGATGTCATTATTGATAGCACTATCAAAGAAAAAAAGCAGGAAGAGGTCAAAAAAGTCTGTGATGAGCATCTTCATCACACAAAGAACAGTATTATTGCTCTGTATATCTCCGGGATTATCGCCCTGAGCAGACAGCTGGTGGATGATGCAAACCTTATAGTCCTGATTAATATTTTTTCAGACAATCATAAATGGAATATCGTAGAATTCCTCTGCCGCAGAATTTTAGAGTTCGGTGAAAATAAATTCGCCCTTCGTACGCTGGCGGAATGTTATGAGAATGAGAATGACGAAGAGAATAAATACAATGTCTGGGAACGCCTTATAAAAGTCGATTATGAGGAAGCCGATATCGTAAGACATCTGGCCGAACGAAAGGAAGCAGAAGAAGACCTTGAATTGGCGGTGGATTACTATAAAAAAGCCGTTTATCGGTATATTAACAAAAAGCTTTTTTCCAATGTAAAGGATATCTGGAATAAGCTCATAGAGTTTTGTCCCGACGATATCGATTTTTTCTTTCATGTGGACAGGAAGGTCGAAAAAATTCTCGACGGTGAACGAGCTTCTCAGCTCCTGGAAGAATTATACACCTGGTACAAAAAAAATGAAGACTGGGAACGCAGCATTGAAATCCTGAAAAGAATGCTTACCTACGATCCCAAAAACGGCTGGGCCAGGAAAGAGATAGTTGATTGTTTCAGGGGTAAGTACGGATACCACAGCCAATTGGAAGAATATATCAAGCTTACCAACCTGAGTCAGAGTTGGAGAAATGTCCACGACGCCATCAGTGATTTTGAAAAACATATATCCTTTGACACGGGAAACTTTGTGTGTCACCGGTCCTGGGGAATAGGTCGGATCCGCAGTATTAAGGATGATGAAATAACCATTGATTTTTCGAAGAAGCGGGGCCACACCATGTCCTTGAAAATGGCGGTGAACGCACTCTCGATTCTGGACAAAGATCATATCTGGGTTCTCAAGGTAACAAACACCAAGGAAGATCTAAAGAAGCGGGTGAAAGAAGATATCAGCTGGACTCTTCAGACTATCATCAATAGCTATGACAACGCCGCCTCGTTGAAGCAGATTAAAGCTGAACTTGTTCCTTCTATTCTCAGCCCCGGTGAATGGACATCCTGGAGCACCATGGCGAGGAAGATCCTGAAAGACGATCCGATGTTCGGAAATCTTCCCGAAAAGGTGGATCTTTACCGGGTTCGAAGCAAGCCCATATCGGTGGACGAGAAAATCTATAATAAATTCAAGGCTGAAAAGGGTTTTTTCAGCCGGTATAAGACCCTGGAAGAGTTTTTAGAGGCTGCGGACCCCGAATCGGTCTATTTTAATGAAATGTTTTCTTACTTTACCGGTTTTCTCAAGGCCTATAACACGGTGAATGAACACACCCTGGCGGCGTATCTTATTGTTGAAAGGATTGTTTCCACCCTGCCGTTCTTGAGCCCCGGGTATTCAATTGATTTTCTCGATCTCATACAAGAGGCGGAAGACCTGGAAACATCCTTCATAGGCATTGAAGATTCTGAACTCAGACAGGATTTCCTAAAAAGGATTCAAGCTCTGAAGGGCTGGGAAGATATCTATATCCGTCTTTTTCCAAAAGCCCTGCATTCCTACATCATTTCGGAGCTGGAATCCAAGGGGTACGGAGATAAAGTTCGGGAGCTTTTTATTACAATTCTGGATAATTACCGGGATATGCGGGAGGCTTATATCTGGCTTGCCAGGAATTATTCCGCCACGAAGCTGAAGGAGCTTTGCGGTATCACTCATGAAAAGATGCTCATCGGTTTGGTTCATCTTCTGGATATCACCTACCGGGAGATTGAGAATCGGCGTGAGGTAAGCCAGAATAGAAAGCTCAACCGGCAAATACAAAATTATTTATTTAAAGAAAAACGCCTGGAGGAATACATCCTTCAGACCGACGAAGAATCGGTCGTTCGGCTTTTCACTCTCCTGGAAGACGTTAAGGAACTTGATCCGTCTATCCGTATTGAATTAAAGCATAAGATCAAAGAACGGTTCCCCGATTTTAAATTCTACGGCGAAGCTGAAACGGAACGGGTAAGCCGAGGTCTTCTGGTTACCTCCGCGGCCTACGACCGAAAGCAGAAGGAGCTGCAGTATATCCTGGATGTGGAAATTCCCGCCAATGCCAAGGAAATCGGGGCTGCCATTGAACTGGGAGACCTTTCGGAGAACGCGGAGTATAAAGCCGGTAAAGAGAAACAGGAAATGCTGAATCATAGCGTCGCGAAAATTAAAGACGAACTAGACAGAGCGCAAATTTTCAATCCCGCGGATGTTTCTGCGGCAAAGGTTTCTTTTGGTACCCGGGTTTCGCTGTTTAACAACCTCACCGAAGAGGTCGAGACCTATACCATGCTGGGACCCTGGGAATCCGACCCCTCGAAAAGTGTTATTTCCTATCTTTCTCCCTTTGGCGGTGAATTACTGAATCATCAGGTAGGAGAAACCCTGGAATTTATTATTAATGATCGTAATTACCGTTATACCATAAACGAAATCGAAAAGGCCGATATGTAAAGCGGGGTGTATAATGAAACAGGCGCCTATCTTCATCCTCCTTCTTCTTTTCCTCTTTTCATGGACTTCCTTTGCCGCAGATACCGACATGGTGGTACTGCTGGACACTTCTGTCAGTGTTTTGCCGATCTACGAGGATCTGCAGCAACACTTGCTGCGAGGAATCCTGGAGAGCCAGATGCATTCGAGAGATCATTTTCACCTCATCAGTTTCGCTGACTTTCCGGAAATTGAAATCTCCAGGGAAATCCGGGAAGATAAACAAATTGAGGAAATTCTGGCCTATGCCGGCATCCTGCAGCCCATGGGACAATATACGGACTTACTGCTGGCCTTGATGTTTCTTCAGACCTATGTGGAAGATCTTTCTTTGGTAACCGAAAAAAATATTCTCATTCTCACCGATGGTGTTCATGACCCTCCTCCGGACAGCCCGTTTTACGGATTATCCGCCGAGATGGTGGAAAGCCGCATAGCGGAATTCTCCCGGGAGCTCCGAAAAAAGGGGTGGGAATTCCATGTTCTGGCCTTGAACGGGCAACGGGCCAGGCAGGATCTGCCGTCGCATCTGGACACCTTGACGAAGGAACTGGGGGTCCAACCGGCGCAATATACCGGTCAGGAGGGGGAAACCCTCTCGCACACCGCCCTGGGTGTTCCCCGGGTAACCTTTCCAGAAGAATTAGGCGAGGTAAAGTATTCCTTTCAGCTTCCCCTGCAGGTGAAAAATTTTTCCGGAGAAGAAATGGATCTCTCTATTCAAGGGGTCCTTTTTGAAGGGGTGAATATTCTACGCCGGGAAGTCCAGGTATCTCTGGGAGTGGATGAAGAAATAGACCTTTCCCTGAAGTTGCGGCTGCCGGAAACCCTGGAACCGGGGAGCCATCGCCTGGCTTTGACGTTGCTTGTCCCCGACGGAATGAATATTGCCCCGTTGCAGGGAACAGTGAATATCACCTTACTGTCCGCCGGAAGAAACAGCCGCAATTGGAGGATTGTTCTGATTCTCACGGGGGTACTGGTGGTGCTGGGAGGGATATTCCTGGTAGCCCGGCGCCTGGGGGCAGGATTTTCCGGAGGCCCGACGGCTAAACCGGTATCCTATGGAAGAACCTCCTTCGCCGAAGACTCCCTGGAGTCTGAGGAGACAAAAGCTTCAGAGGCTTTACAAGCCGCGGAACGTTACCCCGGCGGTACGAAAAAAGCCCCTGTTCCTGCGGGAAAGAAAGCCACCTATCCGGTACGCCCGGCGTCGAGAACCCTGTCGGCTCCACGGTCAAAATCAGGGGAGCGTCCTCTGGAGCTGTTGGTGACAGGGCAAAGCAGGCTGAACGGCCTCAGGAATATTCTGACTGTCCCTGAGGATTCAGGACGTTCCCTAGGGGGACGGGGTTCCGGCGATTTCATGATTTTTATTGCTCCCTTCCCGAAGGACATTGCCCGGATAGTGAAGAAGGGAGGGAGCTATTCTCTGGAAATTCTTGAACCCCGCTATTTCCCGGGGGAATCCGGTACCCTGTATGACTGCCTTAATAAAAATATTTCCCTGATAGCGGAGAACGGTGAAGAAATCAGCCTTTATTTCCGTGAGTGGATATCACCTCTGGAAAGGGTCAACCGGATTCTTCATCTGACCGATGAACCGGGGCTTCCCAATTTCGATTACTAGGGGCTAGAAGGTTTCCAGCACTCCCAGGGCTTCCCGGCGAATTGAAGAGGGATTCCCCGGAGCGGACAGGTTCTCTAAGGATTCTTTGAAGCTTACAAAACGGTTCCGGCCGATTCCTCGAATTGCGTAGATCTTCATGGTGATCTCGGGATGGGCCAACATTTTCGCAAAGATGGGTTCCAGATCTTTATGTTCATGCTGTGAGAGCTGTTTTCCCAGGGTATTCAGCAAGGGTGAATTCTTTTCTTCCCAGACCTCCTGTAAAATTTTCTCCAAAAGCTCAAGAGAGCCCGATGGTTCAAGTTTCAGCAGGATGGCTACGGCTTCCTGGCGCAGGGGAAGGGAGGCGGTTTTTTTCTCCAGGGTTGCTTCAATGAAATCCACGGCTTCGGGGGACGCTATTTCTCCCAGGGCTTGAAAGGCAGCCAGGCGTACGTTGGCCTCGGGGTCTTTCTCCGCTTTAAAGATGAGAATGGGAACGGCTTCCCGGCTTTTTCTTTCTCCCAGAGTCTCTGAGGCGCTGAGGCGGACCCGCCAGAAAGAATCCTTCAAGGCCTCCATCAACAGGCTTTCGACTTCCCTTCCCGGAAAAGTTTTCAAAGCGGCGGCGGCGTAGGATCGGAGGTAGGTATCATCGGAGGTTAAAGCCCGCTTTAATACAGGAAGACTCTTTTCATCACCTAAAACCCCCAGGGCCTGACAGGCTCTCCAGCGGAGGGATTTCTCCTCATCCTGGTCCGCCAGGATGTTTTCCAGCATAACCCGGGCTTCCCGGGCTTTCAATTCGCCCAGGCTGGAGAGAATGATGCTTTGCAGGTTTACATCCGCATCCTCATCTTCGTAAAGTTCCATTAAAAACTGGGTCGCTTCGTCATTTGCCGTTTTTCCTAAAGCGGTTACCGCTGCCCGTTGTACCAGGGGATCTTCATGACGGCTTAAGTCCATAAAGAGGCTCAGGGCTTCTTTATCCGACACCAGGGTCGATTTGGAAAGGTAGCTTAAGGAAGCGGATATCACATCGACAGGGTAGAGTTCGTCTTCATAGGGCTTCAGAAAGGTTAAGACGGTATCGGCGGCGTCCATATAGCTGATCTCTTCGAAATATCCCAGGACCGCCTGCCGTATCTTATGATTCAAGGTGGACAAAAAGAGTTCTTTGGCTTCCTCGACCAGGGAATCATTTTTGTCATTCTTGAGATCCTCCAAGACCGCGATTATCTGTGAATCGATACCGTAAAGGAGAATATCCCGGCGTTCCTGGGTGATGGACTGCAGGGCATCTTCTTCTTCTTCACTGTCTTCCGCTGCCAGGGGGAAGGAAAGGACCGCCAAAAGGACGGACAGCGAAAGAAAGATCAGGGTACCTTTCATGGTTGTTTTCTCCTGCGGAGGGACGATAGAAGCACGGAAACCATTTCCACCTTTAACAGGCGGTACATGATGAGAACGACGGAAATATCCACCAGAGCTAAAAGCAGGACCCGTAAAAGATTCTGAAAAGTACTACCCTGCTCCCACCAGGTGCCGGTATACCGGACAAACAAGGTATTGAAAAAATACACCGGAATCAGGGCGGCGACACTCTTTATCAGAGTTATCAAGAGCTTTTTTAAGGGCAGTGTTCCGGTGTTTCTTCTGGCTGAAAGGAGCAGAATGAGCAAACCCAC
>JAFGDJ010000109.1 GCA_016932135.1 Spirochaetales bacterium
GAGAGATGACCGAGAGGCCGAAGGTGCACGCTTGGAAAGCGTGTGTACCCTACCCGGGTACCGAGGGTTCGAATCCCTCTCTCTCCGCTTTTCCTTCAGTCCGCCTGACCGGGTTCCGCGCTATCGGTTTTCGCCCAACTCCGCCAGGACCGGAAGGTAGCAGCGGTAAGTGAATAATCGGGGAGCCGCGGTCGACTTGGTCGGCGGCTGAAGGTTTATGTTTCGAAACAGGTTTTGTCCACGCCATGGGATATGAAGTAACGGCAACAAAAAAAAGACCCAAGGTCTTCGACGAACTGGTTGGCCAGGAATTTGTCGTTTCCACCTTGAAAAACTCCTTGCGTTCCGGGCGTATGGCCCACGCGTATCTCTTTGCCGGTCCCCGGGGAGTCGGTAAGACTTCGGCCGCCAGGATCCTTTCCAAGGCTTTAAACTGTGCCGACGGACCTACCCCCACCCCCTGCGGTGACTGCTCTTCCTGCCGGGAAATAGCCCAGGGGAACGCCCTGGATGTTTTTGAAATTGACGGAGCCTCCAATACCTCGGTAAATGATATTCGTCAAATCAAGGATGAAGTGCTTTTCGCTCCCAACAGCAGCCGTTACAAGATCTATATCATCGATGAAGTTCACATGCTTTCCAACAGTGCCTTTAATGCCCTGTTAAAAACCATCGAGGAACCCCCTCCCTATATCGTGTTCATGTTTGCCACCACGGAGGTACACAAGGTTCCGGCCACCATCCGGTCCCGGTGCCAGCAGTTTAATTTCCGGCTGATCCCGGTGGAAACCATCGCCGGCAGGCTTCGGGCTATCTGCGATGATGAGGGCATAACCGCGGAAGATGAAGCCCTCCTCTGGATAGCCCGGGACGCCACAGGGTCCCTGCGGGACGCCTATACCCTCTTCGACCAGGTGGTTAGTTTTTCCGAGGGCGCCATCACCCTGGCACAGATCCGTGAAAAGCTGGGGCTGGTCGGACTGGAACAGTTGAATGAACTGGCTGAGATCCTGGCGGAAGGAAAGAGCGGAGACGCCGTGCTGTTTCTAGACCGTATTCTTATGTCCGGGGTTTCGGTGGAACAGTTCATCGTCGATCTGATCGAGTATTTTCGAAACATTCTTTTCATTCTGCAGGGAGTCGAGAAGGAATCGGTTCTGGGCTGCGGGAAACAGCGCTTTTCCACAAAAGTCCTGGAAACCCTGACGGAATCCCAGGTGGAACACGCCCTATCCCTGCTGCTGCAGCTGTATCGGAACATTCGGTACACTGTCAACGAACGGTACGAACTGGAACTGGTTATCTCACGGCTGGCGGTTCTTTCAAGGTACTTGAGTCCGGAAGAAATGTTTCGAGCCATTGAAGCCCTGCGCCGTGAACTGCCAGGCGGGGGAAGCCTTTCGGAGCCCCGGGCAGCCGAGAGTCCTGAAACCGACAGCCTGGACAGGGAAAGCCTTATCCGCATTATCGGAAAGACAAAGATGGCCTTGGCCGCTCTTATGAAAAAAGCCCCCGGCTGGGATTATTCGGCCGGGACCTTGCGGATTACCTTCGAGAACGACGCCTTTGCCGCCAGCCGTGTTCGGGATGAAGCCGTTTTTCTTTCAGCCACCGCTTCCGAACTGGCGGGGCATAAGGTGGTGGTGACGGTGGAAAACCGGGGCGGGGAAGTTAAGGAAGAGGCTCTTGATCCGGCGGTGGATATGGTCAAGAAGGTTTTCCGGGGTGAAATCATTCAAGGAAAGGATACGCCATGAACCCGATGGATTTTCTTAAAAATCTTCAGAATATGCAGTCTCAGATGGGTGAAATCCAGGAAAGGATGAAAAGCATCCAGGTGTCCGGATCCGCCGGAGGCGGTATGGTCAGTGTCGAACTGAACGGTGCCATGTCCGTAAAAAAGGTGAGCATCGCCCCCGAGGTGGTGGACCCGGAGGATGTGGGGATGCTGGAAGACCTGGTTTTGGCGGCCTTCACCGACGCCCTGACAAACCTCCGTGATCGGATGCAGGGAGAAATGTCGTCCCTCACCGGGGGCCTGAATCTTCCTCCCAACATGTTCGGTCTGTAAGGCCATGACAGTTCTTGAGCGCCTTATACAGAATCTTTCCAGACTCCCCGGCTTAGGGAGGAAAAGCGCTACCCGGATTGCCTATTTTCTCCTCAACGCCGATGACGCTTTTAATAAGAATCTGGCCGGACAGATTGAAGGACTGAAAAGCAGTATCCGGCGCTGCCGGGTCTGCGGGAATTACACCGAAACCGAAATCTGCGGTATCTGTTCCAACCCTTCACGGGATCACTCCCTTATATGCGCGGTCGAACAGCCCCAGGATATCCTTACCATCGAAGCCACTCATGAATATGACGGGATCTTTCATGTCCTCGGGGGGGTTATTTCCCCCATCGACGGCGTGCGGCCGGAGGATTTGAACATCCAGGAGCTTGTGCGACGGGTCGGTCAGGGTGATATCAAGGAAGTTATTTTAGCCACCAATCCTACGGTAGAGGGGGACACCACAGCCCTGTATCTGGCAAAGCTTTTGAGCTCTTCCGGGGTTACCGTTACCCGCCTGGCCACGGGAATCCCCGCCGGCGGAGATCTGGAATACGCCGATCGGACTACCCTGGCCAGATCGCTGCGGGGAAGAACCCCCCTCTCTTACTGATCTTCCGGTTTCAATGACGCGATAAAGGCTTCCATTTTCTCCACATGACGGCCTTTCCAGTACACCCGGCGGCAGACAGGGCAGTACCGAAAATCCTTGTACCGGGTAAGTATTTCCCGGGGAACGGACTTCAGGAGACGTAGATAATCCGGGTTATCGGTTTCCAGGGGCTCAATCAGGGCATTGCAGACCACACAGCGGCGAAAGGGGGTCAGATGTCTGTAGAGATCCAGCCTGTGAAGAACCTCCCGAACCTGGGTGTCCGGATCGGTGCTCCGGATGTACAACCCCCGGGATACGTTTTTCCGCATCAACAACTGACGATCCCGGGTGAGAAGAACCCGTTTTTCCTGTTGTGAAATGGCCGCCAGGATATCGTCATCCCGGTGCTTTTCATAGTCGGTATCGAAGCCCAGCATTCTGAGTTTCCTCGCCAGGGTGTGCAGGTGGACATCCGCCACGAAGGCGGTATGACGAAGAGGCCGATCCTTTAAGGGGGTAACTCCGGTGATATCCAGCCCTTCGAACTCCGGGTACACGCTGATCCGGTCACCGTCCTGGACGATATAGTCGAAGGCTACAGGATTTCCGTTTACCAGGATTAAATCGACCTCCACATGGGGTACGCCGAGAGATTCGATAAGATCCTTCATCGAGCGCCTGCCGGGAAAGGCTACCGGCAGGTCCCGATGTTTTTCCTGGTCCTTTAAAAAGAAATTGAGTTCCTCATAGAAGCGTATGAGAACGCGGTACATCCTTACAGTTTATCAATGAGCATAGAACATTTCCCGGAAGGGATGGGAAGGGTCTTTTTCTTGTTTTCGCTGAGGATATTGATGGTGAAGTAATAGAGCTTTTCCGATTCCAGGCGAATTTCCCAGCCCCGGCCGCTTTTGTTACTGAGAATCGTTATCATATTTCTTTTCAAAGAAAGATCCTCAATGCCCATAATCTCCAGGGTCGGTACGATCCAGTCCACCGTCTTTCTGGGCAGGCTGATGTACAGGCCTATGACGTTTTCAATCATCAGGGTCAGGGACGACAAAGCAGTATATGGAAGAAACATCGGTCGGGGAAAATCATCCTTTCCCGGCCACTGGGCCGGTCCTTCTTTTCTGGGCAGGTAGGCTTCGTGTATGGTGCCCTTCTCCTTTCCCTCGGGGTGAAGGGTGTCCAGCATGTAGTATAAATGCCGGATAGCGCATTCCCGGGCGAATTCATACTGGCCGTATTTTTCCAATCCTTTGATGACCATAAAGGTAAAGGGCGGGTAAACCGAGCCCCGGCATCCTTCGCCCAGTTCGCTGAACGCCGGTTCGTTGGCTGCCAGGGTGGGAAAGGGATTTTCCAACCCGAAGGTGTCGGGATTTTTCAGGTGAGCGACCAACTTCTCAACCTTTTCTTCGTTGGGTATCTCCGCCAGAAGAGGCCAGAAGGCGGCGATGGTTTTTACTTTAAGCTGCTGTTCATTTTTATCCAGGTCATAATAGATGCCGTCTTCACTGTTCCACATCAGAGAGGTAATACGAGTCTTCAAGGAAAAATAGTGTCTTTTATATTTAAAAGAAATTTCCTTGTCGTTGAGAATATCACCGATTTCCGACATGTAGAGGGCGTTGATGGCCTGCTGGGTGTTGAAATCGACGGGGTATTCCGTTTCCTTAAGGGTTGGAAGATTGTCCATCATTCTGGCCGCCCCGGGGACGGCATAGAGGCCGTTTGGTTTTTTAAAGGTTTCTTCCAGCCACACGAAATATTTTTCCAGGATCGGCAGCACGTCCTTCAGGCGTTTTTTATTCCCCACTTTATGGTAAAGATTATATTCCGCCCAGGAAAATAAAGGCGGGTGAACCCCTTCAGGATTGTTATCGTGGAGCACCGGTTTTCCCGTGGAGCAGTTGTATTCCCCCCGGATGGCGCCGCCTGCTTCCTGTTTCCCGTAGAAATTATCCAGGCAGGGCGAGGCGGGGAAAAAGCGGTTGTTGTACACTAAAAAAAAGGTAGACAGGCAGGCTTCCCATTGGTGAATGGTGCTGCTGCCGGGGTAATTGAAGTACCGGGACTGCAAACCGTTTCGGGAGGTTCCTTTCTTCCAGGAGTCCTGGATCCAAGCCCAGGATTTATTATATATATCTACGAAATCCTGATCGTAGAAATGAATGGACGGGAAACCTTTCTTAATCAAGTTTGCCTCTCACGCGTCGTCATTATACCACAGATACTATAAAAGTGTTGTATCATTCTTTTTATGATTTCTTTTGAAACCCGACCTGTGCAATTTATAATAACATACAAGTAAATACCTTACATGTCAAATTCTCTTTTTGTGATTTTTCTTGACTTCATGACTATACGTTATATATTTAATAATAATTATCAATAAGGAGGCTTTGATGAAGACTTCTCTTTTTAGAAGATATGTTCTTATTTTCTCGCTGATGCTGCTTTTCACCGGTGCTCTATCCGCTCAGTCCGCAGGGTTGTTGACAACCGCCGACGGCAGTGTGGCTTTTTCCTCGTCCCTGGAACTCGGTTTTTTCGGTTTCTTCTCTCATAAGATTCAGTTCAGTGAAAACAACACCTATTTCGACTACGTGACTCAAGGCGGGCAGGATGTCCTCTTTCCTTTTCAGCGTATCAGCGCGGATGTTACCTTCAACGGCCGCCACAACCTCACCTTCCTGATTCAGCCCATCGACGTGCGTACCGATGTTCTCCTGCAGAACGATCTGGTAGTGGACGGTGAAACCTTCACCGCCGGTACCCCCATGAATCTTCGCTACGGTTTCGATTTTTACCGGTTGAGTTATCTCTACGACTTCTGGAAAGCCGATGACCGGGAACTTGGGGTGGGTCTCTCCCTGCAGTTCCGGGACGCAGTGATCGACTTCGCTTCCGCCGACGGTGATCAGTTTATCGGTAACCGGGATGTGGGCCCCGTACCGATTCTGAAATTCCGTTTTCAGTATCCCCTGGGGGATTTCTTCTGGGTGGGCAGCGAAATTGACGGGTTCTATGCTTCCTTCAAGGTCTTAAACGGCAGCCTGGAAGCGGA
>JAFGDJ010000110.1 GCA_016932135.1 Spirochaetales bacterium
GGAAGAGATCCCCTTTTAAGGGCGATCTTCTTTGATGGCCACACCCTCGATATAAAAATCGATTACTCCCGACACCACGAAAATGGAAAAATCGGCTATACCCGGCACATTGATTCCCTTACCCATTTCCTGTACACTCACCGGTATGACACGAATCACCTCATGGAACGTAAACGGTATCCGGGCGGCTGAAAAAAAGGGGCTTTTTACCTGGCTGCGGGAGCGCAAACCGGACATGCTCTGTCTGCAGGAAACGAAAGCCCACCCTGAACAGCTTTCATCCGAATTTCTGGAACAAGAGGGATACCACTCTTATTTTTTAGCCGCGGACAGGAAAGGATACAGCGGCGTAGCCCTCTATTCCCGGGAAAAGCCTCTTTCCTTAGGGAACCTGGGTATCGCCGAGTTCGACTGTGAAGGACGAGTCCTGGTGGCCGAATATCCGGCTTTTCTGCTGATCAACGCCTACTTTCCCAACAGCCAGAGTGAGGGCGCCAGGCTTTCCTATAAAATCGAGTTCTGTGAAGCCCTGCATACGTACTGCGACGGCCTGGCCGCCGAAGGCAAGGAAGTGATCCTCTGCGGGGATTATAATATCGCCCACAAGCCCATCGATCTGGCCAATCCCAAGTCGAACGAGAAAAACCCGGGGTACCTTCCCGAAGAGCGGGCCTGGATGGATACCTTTCTAGGTTCCGGATACATCGATACCTTCCGAATCTTTCATCAGGAGGGAGGGCATTATACCTGGTGGACCTATCGCTTCCAGGCCCGGGAAAAAAACGTGGGGTGGAGAATCGACTACCACTGCATTACCCCGGGGCTGAAGGATAAGATAAAAGACGCCCTCATCCTTTCCGATGTCTACGGTTCGGATCACTGTCCTGTGGAGCTTGTGATATCATGAAGCTCACCAAGCGCACCAGGGGGCATTTCATCCTGCTTCTCTTTTTGGGAATCCTGGCGGGGACCATGATCTGGGAACTGCTGGAACGATTCATAGCCCTGTCGGGACACCCGCTGGATCTCACCGTCGGCCCCCTGGGGTTCGACGCCGGCGTTCTGGAAGTATGGCTATCTCTCAATCCGGGGAGTCCCCTGGGGGGAATTGCCGGTTACCTTCTTTTTAGGAGAGTCTGAAGGGATGGAGACCCTCT
Organism: Spirochaetales bacterium; assembly: GCA_016932135.1. GTDB lineage: Bacteria > Spirochaetota > Spirochaetia > JAFGDJ01 > JAFGDJ01 > JAFGDJ01. The sequence continues at coordinate 1,158 of JAFGDJ010000110.1, forward strand.
ACCTGGCCTCCGGGTCTCCCCGAAGAAAGGAAATTCTGGACAACCTGGGAATCCCCTGTATCATGCTCCCACAAAAGGTGGATGAAACCTTCCAACAGAACAGTCCGCGGGAAGAAGCGGTCCGTCTGGCGGCCAAAAAGGTCAATGCCCTGCTGAAGACCTCAAAAGAGCCACCCCCCTGGGTTCTGGGAGGGGATACTTTTCTCCTTTTTCAAGGATCCTTCATAGGAAAACCCTCGGACCGAACAGAAGCCCGGCAGATTCTCCGAACCCTTTCCGGCCGGGAGCACGCCGTCATGACCGGCTTGGCCTTTTTCAGCCCGTCCATAGGAGTCACCACCGGGGTGGAAGAAACCCTGGTCCGTTTTGCCCCTCTGTCGGATCGGGAAATTGACTGGTACCTGGACACGGAGGAATGGAAGGGGGCGGCGGGGGCTTACCGCATGCAGGAAAAGGGAGGCTTTCTCATTCAGGGAATAGAAGGGTCCCCCAGTAACGTAGTGGGCTTGCCAATCCGCCTTTTTTATGGCATGGTAAGGCATCATAAATACCCCTTGAACCCGCGAGGTTAGGGGTAATCGTCGCCCCTTAGGGCGGCTTATTATCCATGGCTTTTAAAGACCATGAGAAAAAGAGAAGGACCCGCTATCTGTCGAAGGCTTTTCGACCTGAAGCGGGAAAGAGCACGAGGAGGACGCATTGGCAGTAGTCACCATGAAAAATCTGCTTGAATCGGGTGTTCATTTCGGACACCAGACCAAGCGCTGGGACCCTCGGATGAAGAAATACATCTTCGCCGAGCGGAACGGAATTCACATCATTGATCTTCAGAAAACCATCACGGCCATCAAAGAAGCCTACGAGGTCGTTCGAAAAGCGGTTCATGACGGTAAAACCGTTCTGTTTGTCGGAACAAAGAAACAGGCTCAGGCAGCCATTGAAAGGGAAGCAAAACGCTGCGGCATGTTCTATGTCAACAACCGCTGGCTTGGCGGTATGCTGACCAACTTCACCACTATCAAGAAATCTATCTTGAGGCTGAAAAAGATCGAAAAGATGGAAGTGGACGGGACCTTTGAAAGTCTCACCAAGAAAGAAGTGGCCCGGTTTGTCAAAGAAAAAGCCCGCCTGGAAAAAAACCTCGGGGGCATTAAAGAGATGAAGGACATTCCCGGGGTTATCTTTGTAATAGATACACGGAAGGAATCCATCGCCGTAGCCGAAGCCGCCCGGATGGGTATACCCATCATCGCTATCGTGGATACCAATTGTAACCCCACGGATATTACCTATCCTATTCCGGGAAACGATGACGCCATCAGAGCCATTACCCTTTTTACTCAGATCATTGCCAACGCCGTAGTGGAAGCGGACAATGAAATCGGTCTTGAGGTTATCGAAACTCTGCAGGACGATGATGAATCCTATGAATCCGCCGGTACGAAGATCTATGACAAGGACGCCGAACCGGAAGATGAAGAAGAGGAAGTAAGCACTCCCGAAGAAGATGTCCTGAAGGTTTCCGTGGCTGAGTCCACGGGAAGGCAGGACGAAGAGGAAGAAGAGAGTTTCACCGATACCGATTATTCCAACTATGATCCTGATGAAAAGCCGTCGGAGCATACGGAGGAAGCGACGGAGGAAGCGGCGGACATCATCGACGAAGACAAACTGTACGAAGAGTAAGGAGTATAGAACGGTGGAAATTAAGGCTCAGGATGTAAAGAAGCTCCGGGACAAGACCGGTGCAGGAATGTTGGATTGTAAAAACGCCCTGGTAAAGGCCGAAGGGGACTTCGCCAAGGCTGAAAAAATTCTCAAAGAACTGGGACTGGCCGCGGCGGCGAAACGAAGCGACCGGGCAACAAAGGAAGGAAGGATCTTTTCCAAGGTTACCGGTAAAAATGCCGGTCTTCTGGAACTTTCCTGCGAGACCGACTTTGTCGCCAGGAATACAGATTTCATTGAATTGGGGAACACCCTGCTTAGCCGGGTGCTGGAAGAAAACCTCAAAGGGCCATCCGAAACCCTGGAAGCACCGGTAAAAGAAGCCATCGGCCGCATAAAAGAAAATATAAATCTCCGTCGGTTCACCACCCTGGAGATCGGGGAAAAGGAGTACGCGGCGGAGTATATTCACGGTGAAGGCTCCATCGGAGTTCTGGTGAAACTGAAGGCCGATTCTGCGGCCGCCCTGGCCAACGATAAGGTGAAGCAGTTCGCCTTTGACTGCGCCCTGCATATCGCCGCGTTTAACCCGATGTTTCTCTCCCCTGAGGCGGTAGACCCGGCGTATTTGAAAGAACAGGAAGAGATTTTTACCGTGCAGGCCAAAAATCTGGGCAAACCGGATAATGTGGTGGCCGGAATTGTTAAAGGAAAAGTGAACAAACATCTGGCGGAAATCTGCCTGGTAAAACAGGGGTTCGTGAAAGACGACAAGATTCCGGTGGAAAAGGTTCTGGAAGACCTGAATAAAGAAGTCGGAGGAACCATAACCATAGCCGATTACCGCTATTACCGGGTAGGAGAAGAAAACTAACCGGAATAATGAGGGGCCGCGGGGATACTTTTCCTCCAGGCCCCTTTCTATCAGGAGGATACCATGCAGAATACAATCAGTCTGGCTGAAGACAAGATGAAGAAAACCGTGGCAAACCTGAAGGACGAGTTCAACACTATCAGAACAGGCCGGGCTTCCGCCGCACTCTTCGACCAGGTAAAGGTAAATTATTACGGTCAGATGACCCCCTTGAACCAGGCAGCCAACATCTCGATCCCCGAAGCCCGACTGGTAGTTATTCAACCCTGGGACAAGTCCCTCCTGGGTGAGATTGAAAAAGCCATTCAAAAATCGGAACTCTCCGTCAATCCGAACAATGACGGAAAGGTTATCCGCATAAACATTCCTCCTCTGACTGAAGAACGACGAAAGGAATACGTCAAGATAGCCAAGAGCATGGCCGAGCAGGGGCGGGTCGCCATTCGGAACATCCGGCGGGATTCCAACGAAAGCTTAAAGAAAATGCAGAAGAACTCCGACATCAGCGAAGACGATGAAAAACGCGGTACCGAGGAAATACAGAAACTGACCGATTCTTACATAGAAGACATCAATTCCCAGCTGGATGAAAAAGAAAAAGAAATAATGGAAATTTAGGAATTCCATGGACACTCCCACCACAGTAGAACAGTCCCCCATTCTGCCCGCTCATATCGGTATAATCATGGACGGGAACGGCCGATGGGCCCAAGGGCGAAAGGAACCGAGAACAAACGGCCACCGGGAGGGGCTGAACACGGCCAAACGGATTGTCGCCGCGGCGGCGGATCGGGGTATATCTTTCCTTACCCTGTATGTCTTTTCCACCGAAAATTGGAAGCGAACCGAAGACGAGGTTTCGTTCCTGATGCATCTTATCGCCCGGCATCTGACAAAGGAATACGATTTCTACCGGGAAAAGGAAATCCGGGTTCTTCACTCCGGCGACCTGGCCGGGCTCCCCCGGTTTGTACAGCAAGAGATCTCCCGGGTCAAAGAAGACACCAAAATGTTTTCCGGGATGACCGTGAATCTGGCCGTAAATTACGGCGGCCGGGACGAGATTATCCGGGGCTTAAAGCGGTGGCTGGAAGATCCGAATAAGGAAACCTTAACGGAAGACAGTTTCTCCCGCTACCTGGACAACCCGTTTATTCCCGATCCCGATCTGATCATCCGCTCGGCCGGAGAATTTCGCCTCAGCAATTTTCTTCTCTGGCAAAGCGCTTACTCGGAGTTGTACTCCTCCACGAAACTCTGGCCCGACTGGACCGAAGAAGACCTGGACGAGGCTCTTGAGTTTTACGCCTCCCGGAAAAGAAAGTTCGGCGGACTGGCATGAACAACCTCACCCAGCGTTTTCTCCTGGCCGCAATCGCCCTTCCCCTGCTGGTTATCCTGGTGCTCTTTCTCCCCTACTTTCACCACGTCGCCCTGGCTCTTGCCGCCGCGGTCTTCTCCGGTCTTGGAACCCTGGAAATGGCAAGGATGTTTTCCCGCCGGGGTGTTTCGTTTCACCCCCTGCCGACCTTTCTCATGGGTATCTCACTTCCCCTGGCGGCCTGGGTGGATACGGCCGGATTCCTGCAGACGGATATCTTTCTCCCTCTTTTCACCGGTCTCGTTTTAGTGATCCTTTCCCGGCAGGCCTTGATCCTCCGGCAAGAGTACCTCGCCCAGGCGGCGGAAAGGCTTTCCTTTACCGGCTTCCTGCTGATCTATCCGGGACTGTTGATGTCCTTTCTTCCCCGGATGACCGGCCTCTCCGAGCCCCAATGGTTGATCCTTCTGTTCTTGTCCCTCATCTTTGCCAACGACTCGGCGGCCTACGGCTTCGGCATGCTCTTGGGGAAAGGAAACAGAAACATCTTCGCCGCCAGCCCCAATAAAAGCCTGGCGGGCCTTATCGGCGGAGTGGCAGGCTCCCTGGGGGCGGCGTACCTTTTTTACGCCTTTCTCCCCGGCCTTTTTCGGCAACAGGCTTTCCTCCCGCTTCTTCCGGCAATTTCCTGCTCCCTGGCGGCCAACCTGGGAGACCTGGCGGAATCGGCGGTTAAACGATCCACGGCGGTAAAGGATTCAGGGAAAATTCTCAAAGGCCGCGGGGGAGTGATGGATTCAATTGATTCCATCATCTTCGCTGCTCCGGTTTTTTACTTTGTAGCGGAACACCTTTTATCCCCGGGAGGCCCCAAGTGAAACGGGTAATTTTACTGGGATGCACGGGTTCCATCGGCACCAGTACGCTGGATATCCTTAAGGCCTATCCGGAAGAATATTCCCTGGCGGGCCTCTCCGCGCATACCTCGGTAAAGCGCCTAACCGAATTACGGGAAGAATTCGGTGAGATCCGGTGCGCCTTATCGGGAATTGAAGAACCGGTTTCCGGCATAGATCTGTGGGGCCAGGAAGGACTGCTGCGGTTAATCCGGGAAACCGAAGCCGATGTGGTGGTCAACGGCATAGCCGGTTCCGCCGGGCTGCTTCCTTCCGAGGCGGCTCTTGTCTCGGGTAAAGACCTGGCCCTGGCGAACAAGGAAACCATTGTCATGGCCGGCGGCGTCATCACCGAGCTGGAGAAAAAAACCGGGAAGAACATCATACCGGTAGACTCGGAACATTCCGCGGTCTTCCACCTGCTGAAAAACCGTCCCGGCGAAGAAGTGGAGGAACTTATCCTCACCGCTTCGGGGGGTCCCTTTCGGAAAACCCCGAAAGAAGCCTTACAGTCCATCACCCCGGAGGAAGCCCTGCGGCATCCGGTGTGGAGCATGGGGCGAAAGATCACCCTGGATTCCGCCACCCTGGCCAACAAGGGCCTGGAGGTCCTGGAAGCCCAGGGGTACTTCGGCTTCGACCTTGAAAAGATCAAGGTGCTGATTCATCCGGAAGGGAAGGTGCATTCCCTGATCCGTACCATCGATGGGGCCATGTACGCCCAGATAAGCGGACCGGATATGCGGCTGCCGATTCTTAACGCTCTGGCGTACCCCGCCCTGCTTCCTGGGTCCTTCGGCAGAATGGAACTGACCGGGCATACCCTTACCTTCGACACCCCGGACTTCGACCGCTTTCCCATGCTTCCCCTGGCATACCGGGTCGGCAGAATCGGCGGAGGTTACCCGGCGGCCTACAACTGCGCCAACGAGGAAGCGGCGGCCGCCTTCTTCGCGGGGAAGCTTTCCTTTACCGGGATTGCCGAGGTGGTGGAGGAAACCCTTGAAGCCGACTGGGGAAATCTGGTAGGCTCTTGTGAGCATGCCCGGGAAATTGGTTTCAGGGCCGGCGAGTATGCCGCATCCATCATAAAGCGGCGGGACGGATAATCTTCATGCTGTTGAACATTCTGCTTGGTTTGCTCTGCCTGAGCATTGTGGTAATCGTGCACGAAACAGGCCACTTCCTGGCCGCGAAAGGCGTGGGCATCACCGTGGAAGTCTTTTCCATCGGCTGGGGGAAACCCCTCTTAAAAACCCGTCGCGGCGAAACTGAATACGCCTTAAGCCCCATCCCCCTGGGGGGCTACTGTAAAATGAAGGGGGAAGCCCTCTTCCGCAAGGCGGTGGAAAACAACCAGAGCCAGGTGGATTACGAAGAAGGCAGTCTTTTTTCCGTGGGCCCCTGGAAGCGTATTCTTACCTATGTTGCCGGGCCGGCGTTTAATTTTATCTTCGCCGTGGTCGCCATGACGGTGGTCTTTCTGGTGGGCTTCTCCGTGTACTCCTACGAAACGAAGATCGTCCTGCTTTCCGAATACCCCGCCCTGGCGGACCGGACCGAGTATCCCGCCGACCGGGCAGGTTTGAAAACGGGAGATACAATTACCGCGGTAAACGGAAAGCCGGTGAAGTCCTTCAGCGACTTCCAGTCCCTCGTGGCCCCCCGGCCGGAGGATGAGCTGGACCTGACGGTGATGAGGGATGGCCAGGAGCTCACTCTCACCGTCCGGCCGGACCTGGACAAGGAAACCGGGGCAGGCGTTATCGGTGTTTCCGCCTGGGTCGACCCGGTGATAGGCTACGTGGCTGAAGACGGATCGGCCCGGGCGGCAGGGATAGAAACGGGAGACAGGATTCTATCGGTGGGGGAAAAAGAGATTGTCCACCACTTGGACTTCTATGAAGCCTTGAAGGAACGACAGTCTACCGTAACCCTGGAATACCGGCGGAACGGAGAACTAGGAACCACCACCCTGGTCCCTCTGTACAGAGAAGACGGCTCGGTGGATCCGGGGCTGGCCTTCGCCGGAAAGGAATTCCCCTCGGAAAAAACCGGATTCTTCGGGTCCCTGGCCCGGGGAACCGGGGAAGCCTTCAACACCTTTTACGTAACCTTGAAAAGCATCGGCCTCTTTTTCCGGGGCTTGAAACCGGGAAAGGTAATCTCCGGCCCCATCCGCATTACCGTTATCGCCGGCGAAATTGCCACGGAGGGATTCGCCGAAGGCTTTAAAGCCGGGGTAATCAATCTGCTGAGGCTTATGAGCCTGTTTTCCGTGGCTCTTTGTTTCATGAACCTCCTGCCCATTCCCGCCCTGGACGGGGGGATGATCCTGATTAATCTGCTGGAGGCGATAAAAGGCCGCTCGGTATCCCCCAAGTTTTTTTACCGCTATCAGATGGTGGGGGTGTTCTTTATTCTGCTACTGTTATTTTTCGCGACCTTCAGCGATATAACCTTTCTTTCGAAACGATAAGGGGAGTTACGTCATGAAACTGATTCCGTGCTACTGCGAGAAGGAAGTGGAGTTCGATTTTCCCGAAGAAGTAGATATCTCCAGCGATCCCAAGATCGTCGATGCCATCATGGACGGCACATTTATGAGTGTCCGCTGCCCTTATTGCGGAAAGCTCCTGAAACCGGAAGAGCCGGTGCGGATTTTCGACTCCCGGGGCAGCCTCGATGTGCGGATGGTTCCCGAATTGCAGCGAAACGCCTTTCTCACCGGCCGTTACAAGGCCGAAGCTCCCCGTGTTGCCATCGGCTTTCCGGAACTGGTTGAGAAAATCGCCATCTATATGGCCGGCTTGGATGACGGTACCGTGGAAGTTCTCAAACTGCCGGCGATTCAACGGGACAGCCCCGAAGACCTATCGATCTATTTCAACAACCTGGAAGATAATAATCTCATTTTTCATATTCATGGAATGGAACCGGGAAAAATCGGTGTAACCAGGATATCCCGGGATCTCTATGAACGGACCCTTCGATCCCTGGAAAATACCAAAGATTCCGTGTTCCGCGAAGTGATCACCCCGCCCTATGTGTCGGTAAAAAAACTGTATCGGGAGGACTAGGGGATGAAAAGAAACCTGTTTGTTCTTATCCTGGGCCTCCTGGCGGCGGTGCTACCGCTGTTTTCCCAATCCTCAAATATACCCGCGGTAAGAACCGCCCATGCCGGCGCCGTGGAGAGTCTCAGTTTCCAGGCGAAAGACTCACTTCTCTTCTCCGCCGGGGACGACGGTACGGTACGGGTCTGGGACAATAACCGGGGTGATCTGATTCAGCGCATGCAGGTGTCACATCTGCCGGTTAAACTGACGGCTCTTCACCCCTCTCTCCCCCGGATCGCCTGTCTTGAGACCGACGGTATAAATACCTTCATCATCTCAGTCTGGGACTACCTGGAAAACCGAAGGGTTTCCACCCATAGGCTGCAGGAGATGCCCCTGTTTCTCACCTATTCTCCCAGGGGGACCTATCTGGTCTACGGCAGAACCGATTGGGACAGCTTAAGGTTTCTCGACGGCAGTTCCGGCCGCCGGGTTTCTCTGCTGGAGGGAGGCTTCGGTATCGTCTCGGCGGTCTTTTTTTCCGGCACAGAGAAAACCCTCCTCACCTACGGACCTTCCGGGTCCCTGCAGTACTGGGACCTCACCTCCCTGGAGCAAAAAACCCGCTTGTCCACCGAAGGCGACCTTCGACATATGGATTTCACCGCCAACGGACGCTTCATGGTGGGGGAAAGAAACGGCACCATCTATCTCATCAACCTGGTGAACGGCAAGGTACTCGACACCCTGAAGACACCCGCTTCGGCAATTTTCGGTTTTGACGGAACAACGGAAAAACTGCTGCTCCTTTCGACGGATAATCAGAGACTGAAAGCCTCTCTTTTTACCGTAACCGGAGGAACCTTTTCAAGCCTTGAGGAAAGATCCTTTCCTTTTAACGGGAACTTCTACAGCTGCGCTTTCGCCGATTCCCGATGGTACATCGGCACTGCCGGGGGGGACATCTATACCCTCATTCCCGGGGAAAAGGACCTGGAGGTTTTTGCGGAAAACGGTCTGCACGACCTCACCGATCTGGCCGCCGGGGACACCTGCCTGGCCTTAACCGGAGCGGGAATCAGTTTTCTAATCCCCTACTCCCTTTTTCATAACCTGTCTTCAGAATCTGCGGATCCAGCAATTTATTCTTTCGAACATCCCTTTCCGGGAGCCGCCGGTATCAGCCATGGAGGCAACGACAGCTTCTACCTCTGGCCCGGGGAATCAAAGGGAGACCTTTTCAAGATTGACGGATTATCAGGACAGGCTCTTCCCGTGATATCCGGAGACACACCTTTTCAGCAGGTGTTTTCCCGGTCCGACGGCACCCTGGTCACCCTGGATAAAAACAACACCTTAAAGGTTCTCGACCTCCAGGGTAAGAAAGAGCTCTTCAGTTATTCCTCCTTCGGCATACAAGGGGTTGTTTCCGTGGCCGGAGGTTCTCTCATGGCCGGGAGAAATAAAACCAGCGCATTGAGCGCCCCCCTTCTGCTGATCAACCCGTCTACCGGTGAGACCGTTCCCCTGCAGGGCGATACCATCGTTACCTTCGACCTTATCTACGATGAGAACCGGAATATCCTGTATTCCCTGGGGATCGAGAACCGGGGTGGCGTTTTGAAAACCGTCCTGAAAAGCCACTCCGGGGCTAACTGGGAAAAATCCAGAACCCTCCTGGCTTTTTCAGGGGAAGACCATGCCGCCGCATTTGCCTTGGATCGGCAGGATTACACCCTCTACGCCTCCTTGGGATACGGACATCTGAGGATGTACCGATGGGGCGGTTTCACCTCCCTCCAGAAAGCCGGGAGAATACCGAAGAAATTGGAGGCTTCCGGGGGATATCTCTTCGCGTTATCCTGGGACAATACCTTAAGCGTCTGGAGCGATAAGACGGGCCGCCTTATTACGGAGATCTCTTTCCTCAAGAACGGAGACATTATCATTGCCGATCCCGACGGGACGGTCAATACGACAAGGGCGGAAAGAGAGATTGAAGGAATCCTTCAAACTTTTTAAGCAACCGGGGTTTCTCAGTCGTGGGAAGGGTTCTTCGAAATCTTTCTGATAGCCGATCGGACGGCCTTTTCAACTTCTTTTGAATAGGCGCTGTCATCCAACGAATGGGCATAGAGGGTTCCGATAAGAGAAACCCGGTAGTAGGGTTTCAGATTGTTCAGGGCTAAGGCCGCCATATCGAGGATACAATCCTGGCATTTGCAGATATTACGCATTTCTTCTTCCGCCAGCTGTCTCTCCAGCTGTTCAATCACCAGGCGTTCGGTTTCATTCACCAAGAATTCAAAATTGTATTCGTCTCTCAAACCCATCAGTTGTCCCTCACAAGCTTTTTATTAAACCTATCCCATCCCGGTGATATTTTTCAAGCGTATTCCTTGGTTAACTGTTCGAATTTTGTATATTCTTTCAAAAAAGCCAGCTGCGTGGGTCCCACGGGACCGTTTCGCTGTTTCGCCACGATCAGATCCGTCACCAGGGAGTTCTGTTCCTCTTCTTTTTCCGTGCCCCTCTCCCGGTGGAGAAACATGACTACGTCGGCGTCCTGTTCAATGGAGCCCGATTCCCTTAAGTCTGCCAGGGAGGGAGGTTTCCCCTCCGACTGACGCCCCACCTGGGAAAGGCATACGATGGGTATGTTCAGTTCCCTGGCCAGAGCTTTGATGGATCGGGAAATTTCCGCCACCTGTTCGTGTCTGGGGACATTCCCCCGGGTTTCCGGTTCGATAAGACCGATATAGTCGATGAAGAGGATTTTAATGTCCTCATGGGCTTTCATTCGCCGAGCCTGGGCCCGCAGGTCCAGGAGCTTGATATTGGGAGAGTCATCGATATACAGAGGGGCTTCATAGATCTTCCCTGCCGCTTCCATGAGGTGATGCACATCGGAAGGCTTAATCAGCCCGGTTCTCAGGTGTTGAGAATTGAGCCGTGCCTCGCTGGATAAAAGCCGCTGCATCAAGGCCATGGCCGACATTTCCAGGGTAAAGAAACCCACGGGAATTTTTCTGTGGATAGCCATATTGGCCGCCATGTTCAGCGCCAGGGCGGTCTTTCCCACCGACGGCCGGGCACCGAGAACGATAAATTCGGCATTCTGAAAACCACTGGTCATGCTGTCCAGACCCGGATAACCGCTGGGAATACCGGTGTAACTGTCCTTGGAATGGATGAGTTTCTCGATAGCCTCGATGGTAACACTGACGATCTCTCCGGCGTTCCGATAACTGCCGGACTGATACCTGTCGGTAATATCAAAAATTTTCCGTTCGGCTTCCTCCACCAGCTCACGGCAGTCCTGGGTGTCGTCCCGGGAAGAAGCCACCAGGTCGGTAGCGATGCGGGCTAAGGTTCTTCGGGCACTGGCATCCTGGACTATCCTGGCGTAATACTCCACATTGGCGCTGGTGGGCACCACGGAGGTCAGGGTAGAAACATAGCCCGGACCGCCGACCTTGTCGAGATTTCCGCTGGATCTGAGGTCGTCCGTCAGGGTAATGAGATCGATGGCCTCTCCTCGATTGAAGAGGTCGATGATGGATTGAAAGATTTTTTTATGGGCGCCGGAGTAGAAATCCTCCGGCCGCAAGTATTTTAAGACAACCCCTAAAGATTCTGAATCCAGGAGGACTGCCCCCAGGGTAGCCCTCTCTGCTTCATCGTCATGAGGCGGTATCTTGTCCTTCAGGGTTGTCTCCGCCATGATAGAAAATTTTTAATCTTCCTCTTCGGGGAGATCCTCGTCTTCCATCATATCTTCTTCCGTCATATCTTCTTCCGTCATATCTTCTTCCGTCATATCTTCATCATACATGTCGTCTTCAGCTTCGGCGGAAACATCTGCGGCGTCCATAGCTTCTTCTTCGGTTTCCTTCACGGCTTCTTCAGCAGCTTCAGCGGCTGAAATCTCATCCTCCACCGGAGAAGCTTCCTCTTCCTTCTTAGCCGGGGCTGCCTTTCCCGCGGCCTTGCCGGAAGATCGTTTTTCCGCGGTGATGGAAAGGCCGCACTGGGCGGTTTCATTTTCGTAGAGCCGGATCTTGATGGTATGATCACCGATCATTTTAATCGTGGTACCAGGAATTTCAATTTTCTTTTTTTCGATGGAAAAGCCGTGTTTTTCCAGCTCTTCCGCTATGGCGCCGGCGGTAACCGATCCGAAGAGTTTTCCCGTGTCTCCGGCGGGCATAACCATCTCCAGCTTTACGGCTTCCAGTTTTTCCTTCATTCCCGCGGCGGCAACGCGTTTTTCTTCTTTTCTCTTTTCAATGATGGCTTTACGTTGCTCAAAAAGAGCCACGTTTTGCTTGTTGTAGGGTACCGCGTATCCTTTACGGAAAAGATAGTTCCTGGCGTAGCCTCGGGCGACTTCCCGGACATCCCCTTCTTCTCCCAGATTCAGTACATCCTCATTCAGTATTATCTTCATGCTTTCGACTCCTTCATTGGTTTCGGCGGTATCGTATCCATAACTCGGAAACCCCCAATCCCGGGATTCCGATAAAAACAATCAAATTCAAACCGGGCCTCATGAGTATCATAACACAGATAAGCCCGATAAACAGACGGACAAACATGGGCACCCGGTACCGATGAAGAAGTGCCCGTAAAACTCCGATTCCCTGAAGCCCGTACAGAAACAGGAAAACCAGGGCGCCGTTCCAGAAAACATACCCCGCGACACCGATGCCCTTCCAGGTATCCAGCAGCACTCCGGCCCAGCCCACTAAGAGGGGCCAGATAAAAAAATCCGGCACACGGAAGGTATCCAGACGGCGGTAATAGACCCCTCGAATCCTCATCATAATAAGGTCGCTTACCTGGGCGCATCCGGCTAGAATAAAGAAATAAAAGAATACATAACTCTTAAAGAAAACCTTTGTCGTGTATTCCAACATTCTTTCCGGAGCCAGTACACCGGATAAGACCGACGATTCAAAGTTGTCGGCCTGTTGAAAGTTCGACAGAAAAACCTTGGCCACCGCCGTGAACTGTTCTTGTAAAAGATTCATCAGTTCGCGGTTCTTCGTCAGAACCAATATCGCCGGAACGCTTATAACGGCCGCTCCCGCCGCGGCGAAAAGCAGGCGGTACAGGTTCCTGTATCCCAAATGAACACTGTAATTGACCCATGCTCCGCCGGCTAACAGAAGAAAAGGAAAGGCCAGCTCCATCAGAAGCAGCCCCTGCTTCAATAGAGCGGACTCCACCATCCTGACTCTCAGCAGACTGAATAGAACGATCAGGAGGAGCACCACCGCCCCGGAAAGACCGTACGAAAAAAAATCCCTTCGATGGAAGACGATCTGCAGGGGCACCAGGAAAAAAAAGAACAGGATGTTCATTTGAGAAAAAGCGACAGCCGCCAAGGTCAGGGCTATCCACTCAATCCATTCTTTTCTTGAAGAAGGAAACTCCATGGATCTATAATTCTCTTTCCCGCTGTCCGCCGTTCTTCCGTCGACGATCTTACTGCTTTACAAAGGGAAGCAAGGCCAGGGCCCGGGCTCGTTTAATTTCCCTTGCCAGGGTCCGCTGATGTTTCGCGCAGGTTCCCGTTATTCTTCTCGGGAGAATTTTCCCCCGCTCGGTAATAAAACGCCGTAAAATCTCCGGGTTTTTATAATCCGCCGTTAGATTCTGGGTGCAGAATTTACACACCTTTTTTCTGAAAAAAGGTTTTCCCTTCCCGCGGTATCCCCCCCGGGAATCGGAAGGTCGGCCGCCCCGAGAGCCGTCATAGGAACGGCGGTCGTCACGGTCATCCATCTCCATATTTTTATCTTCCATATCACTCATGTGTCTTTTCTCCTCGTAACTGTCTTGGTTTTTCAGAAGGGGATGTCGTCCTCGAAATTACCGTCCGAGTAAGCCGGCTCTCCCTCGCCTCCTTCGGCTTGGTCCCGACGGGTAAAGGTATTTTTGCTTCCCCCGGAGGCTCCAGAGCTGCCCGATGCCCCCCCCAGAAGCTGCAGGGTATTGGCGATAATAACCACTTTGCTTCTGGACTGGCCGTCCTTTTCCCAGCGGTCCTGTCGCAGTTCCCCTTGAACGGCTACCTGTTTCCCCTTAGTCATATACTGATTTACCGCTTCGGCCTGTTTACCGAAGGCGGTGCAATCAAAAAAAGAAGCTTCTTCTTCCCACCGGTCACCGACTTTCCTGCTGCGGTTCACGGCCAGGGAAAAATTACTGATGGCCATCCCGGCAGAGGTATATTTCAGTTCCGCGTCCCGGGTCAATCGGCCTATCAAAACCACACTATTTACATCAGTCATTGTCCTGATTCCTCCCGATACGGATGTTAATCGTCGTCGCGGATGAACAGATACTTCAGGATATCCCGGCTTAACTTAAAGGCTTTATCGAGGGTCGGTACCTTTTCGGGTTCTGCTTGGAAAAAATACACGTAGTAGTGGCCCCGGTTTTCCTTCTTCACGGAATAGGCTAAGTCCCTGGACCCCATGTCGTCTTCTTTTGAAATAACGGCTTCAATTCGGGTTAGCTCCTGATTGACGAGCTCTTTACCCTGTTTAAATGCCTCTTCCTCGTCTTTGAATACAAAGACAATTTCGTAGTTCCTCATAGTTCCTCCCTGTGGACTAAATTGATCCGGACTCTTTGGTCCGGATAAAGAGGTGAACAAAACCTACCACGGTGGAAAAGGATTGTCAAGTCGCAGACCGGTACAACCGAAAATCAACGTAAAGGAACCTTTTGGCACATGAACTATGGTGACAACCTCTACATTATAAATGAGATCATTAAACTCCTGGAACACTCGGTGAAACTGGAAGCGGACGAAAATCTGAACGGTGAAATCCTGACTCAGCAGCTCTTTTTCGCCCATAGCGCTCTGGTGGCTCTTAACGATGAGAGCTCCAAAATAAATGGACTGTCCCATTACGAGGACACCCTGAGGTCTATCATGAAATCAAAATACCGGTTTCTGGCCTTTTTACACACCCTGGAACACTGTCCCGAGGCGATTCGCCGACGCTTTCACGTAGAAGATGAAGACACCCGGACCATGAAAAAAGCCCAGGAGGAAGATATAAACGGCATTGAAGCCTATTTTGCCGATAAGGAAAGCCTGCTGCCTCCGGAGGATCTGGTATCCCAGGAGGAATTCCGATACCTCTTCGGTAATGAAGAATCCGACTAAGCACCGGTTACATTTCTCTCTCACATACTTTATACTCTAGACATCTCACATTATCCTAGGAGGATTCACAGGATGGAGATGCATAATGTGGACATGAACCTTTCGCAGGAGATCCTGGATAATTTCAATGCCGGTACATACGACCATTACGAGCCTATCCGCGCCGGCGGCATTCCCGGCATCGATAACCGCACGATCCTGGACATGAACGCCGAAGGGTGGTCCCTGGACGCCGAAACCGTTTTAAAACGAGCGGAAACCTTCAATATTCCAAAAGAGATGATGAAGCCTGAAACCCGCTGTAAAGACACTCTGTTCCTATCAGCTACAGACCTGGCTTCTATCGGGAGGTTTCTCTTTCCCCTGCTTTCCCCCGGTGTTCTAAACGGCGGTTCCGCCACCAGCTACCTGGACCGGAAGAAAAACCGTTCTTTCAACGAAGACTTGTACAA
>JAFGDJ010000111.1 GCA_016932135.1 Spirochaetales bacterium
GACCTGATCGTGGATGGAGGAGACCTCCCGGGAGGTATCCCTTCGACAATTCTGGATGTGACAGGTAAGCCTTATAAAATACTACGTCAAGGTGCCTGTATAATACCAAATCGGCTGTTGAAAGAGTGAAGGCTTCCTGACATTACCGAAAGCATCTTGCATTATCCCCCCATCAGTTGTAGTCTTTAAAAAAATGAGTGAGGGATGTATTCTTCCTGAGAACCTATTTTGCGGCTCCGAGCCCCTTTATGATATGCGAGGGGTATACCTGGATATGTCCCTGGTTCCTTTTATTCCGGAAAAATTACTGGAATTTGTAACTTTACTGAAAAAACTGAGGCTCAATGTTCTGGTTGTGTACTGGGGAAATCTTTTCCCCTGGAGGTTTGAGGAGAGAGTACAGTCAGCCTTTGCTTATCCTGATCAAGTTATTTCCGGGTTCTATGAAAAATTAAAAAAAGAACATCTGGAGAGTTACACCCTTATACCGGCACCTCAGCGGCTGTCCTTCCTCCTGTCGGTAAAAGCTTTTCAACACCTGCGAAAAAACCCGAGGAATGTTGACCTGTTGGATGTTGCTAATCCGGCGGCGCGCCAACTCATGCTGGAAATGATAGAAGATATCCTGCATATTACCGACTTTGCAGGATTGTTCTTTGAATCCGAAGGCATCCAGGAATCGGACTCTGTTCCTGAAGAGGAGGGGTTTTCGACCTCCAAGGAAATTACTCACGCTTATTATTATCACTTGATTGAATCATCCCTTTTAGCGGGCGGAAAAGTACTTTGGCAGGTCTCTGGACCAACATCCGAAGACACTATGAAAGTTTTTGGTGAAAAAATAGAGAGGGTCTCCTTTAAACCGGTAGGCAGTTCATGGACATTATCACCGATTAACGGGAAAACACCGGTCGACCTTCCACTATCGAAAGGGATTATCTTTATCCCGAACCGCCATGACACAGGCTTCAATGTACCCTTGCCCCTTAATCGTAATTCTTTAGATCTTCTCGTTACTGCCGCTGCTTGGGCATGGAACGGCAGGTTAGGTTTCGATAACCGCGGGGCTGAAAAGGATCTTTCTTCGATGTTTCTCATCCCGGGAATTGAAAATCATCAGCGAAACGAATTTATCTGTTTATTGGATGAAACATACCGCCTTTCCAGAGAACTCAAGGAACAGCATACAACTTTGTTAACTTTACAGGATACTCATAATATTGGTGATTCTTATACCTGGAATCTGGTTTCCAGGGCAGCGAAGATGGATCAAGAGATCCGAAAGGTATGTGGAAAGAACTATTTCCAGGATGAGCGAATGGTTGATCCGCAATGGATAGACCGTTGGGTTACTCTGAAGATGCTGCCGGCTCTGGAAGATCTGACTACGGCAGCTGTTCGCCTTCGCTCTCTGCTTGAGCTTTGCAGTAGTGAGCCGGAGGAAAATCTCATCTGAGCTGATATGGACTATCCGAGATATGCCGAGATAATGATTCAGGAGCAGCTGCTTTCCAGGGATATTACCGATACAAGGGTTCTCCGAGCCATGAAAGAAATACCAAGACATTCTTTTGTTCCTTCGGCCTCCCTTCGGCAAGCCTACGGTGATTTCCCCCTGCCTATCGGCAGCGGTCAGACCATTTCTCAGCCCTACATGGTCGCTTACATGACCCAGGTATTGTCTTTAGAGGGTAGTGAAAAAGTCATGGAAATCGGTACGGGATCGGGGTATCAGACCGCAATTTTATCTCTGCTTGCCCGGGAGGTATATACCCTGGAGATTCTTGCTTCTTTGGCGGAAAAAGCGAAAAAAACGATCCAAGCCCTCGGCTTGAAAAACATTCACTATAGAATTGGGGATGGTTACCAGGGATGGGTAGATGAAGCTCCTTTCGACGGTATTATCGTTACAGCTGCTTGTACCGAGATTCCACCTCCATTAGTACAACAATTACATACAGGAGCAGTCATGGTTCTTCCTTTGGGCAGACCTTCGGATATCCAGGAACTGGTAATTGTCCGGAAAGAGCCGGAAGGAGCTTCGGTGAAGAAGCTGATGGATGTCCGTTTCGTCCCGTTGAGACGCAAATCATCAAAAATGTAAACGAAGGTTTTCTTATCCCGTACCGGGGACCTGAAAAGTCTCTAGCTACTCTTCGGATAGAGACTTGGTTCCAACGTATTTTCAAGGTTCAAAACACTATTAACAGTTTCCCCCTCCTGCTGTATAATACCCACCTCTTATTTTAGGAATCTAGGGGGATGTGATCATGTCTATTCCGTTGAGAAGCTCTGCAAGCACCACCGGCAGGCGGATGACCGGGGCAAGAAGCCTTTGGCTGGCTAACGGCATGCGAAGGGAACATTTCGGTAAACCGGTTTTCGCTATCGCCAATTCTTTTACTCAATTTGTCCCTGGGCATGTCCACCTCCATGAAGCGGGTCAGAAGGTAAAAGCTCTTATCGAAAAGGCGGGGTATTTTGCCGCGGAGTTCAATACCATCGCCATTGACGACGGTATAGCCATGGGCCATGAAGGAATGCTCTATTCTCTTCCATCCCGGGAACTCATTGCTGACAGTGTGGAATATATGTGCAACGCCCATCTGGCCGACGCGCTGATATGCATCACCAACTGCGATAAGATCACTCCTGGAATGCTCATGGCCGCCATGAGGCTCAATATCCCGACGGTGGTTGTTTCCGGCGGTCCTATGGAAGCCGGATCATTTCAAAATCAGGACTTCGACCTGATCGGAGCCATGGTTTTGGGGGGAGACGTCGAGGTAAAGGATTCCCTGCTCATGGAAGCCGAAGAGGCCGCATGTCCTACCTGCGGCTCCTGTTCAGGCATGTTTACCGCTAATTCTATGAACTGCCTCACCGAGGCTTTGGGCCTGGCTTTACCGGGGAACGGGACGGTGGTGGCGACCCATTTAAACAGGGGAAAAATGCTGGAAAAAGCTGTGGAGGTGATTATCGATATTACCGGACGGTATTACGAACAAGGCGATACCTCCGTGCTGCCCCGTTCCATAGCATGTCGGGAATCCTTCCTCAATGCCATGAGCCTGGATATCGCCATGGGAGGATCTACCAACACGGTGCTTCATCTAACCGCGGTGGCTCGGTCAGGAAATATTGATTTTGGTCTTTCAGATATCGACAGGCTATCCAGAAAGGTTCCCTGCCTCTGCAAGGTGTCGCCCAGTTCATCCTTCCACATCCAGGATGTTAACAGAGCCGGCGGTGTGCCGGGAATCATGGCGGAACTTCATCGGGCCGGGCTATTGGATGTTTCCGTCGGACGGGTGGATATGCCTTCGCTGAAGGATCTGTTAGAGAACTATGATATTACCCGCCCCGATTGTAAGGAAGATGCAAGAAGATTATGGCTCAGTGCCCCGGGGCTGCAGGGGAGAAACCTCGTAATGGCCTCCCAGGAAACCTATTATGATGACCCGGATCTGGACAGAACCAAAGGCTGTGTCCGAGATCTGCAACACCCCTACAATGTCGATGGAGGGCTGGCGGTTCTCTTCGGCAATCTGGCGGAGAAAGGCTGTATAGTAAAGACCGCCGGGGTGGCGGAGGAAATGTTTACTTTCCATGGTAGCGCCAGGGTCTTCGATTCTCAGGAAGCTGCCTGTGAGGGCATCCTGGGCGGCGCGGTGAAAGCGGGAGATGTGGTGGTTATACGATATGAAGGTCCCAAAGGCGGTCCGGGCATGCAGGAAATGCTGTATCCGACCAGCTACCTGAAAACCATGCATTTAGATAAACATTGTGCCCTGTTAACGGACGGCAGATTTTCCGGCGGCACGGCGGGGCTTTCCATCGGTCATGCTTCCCCCGAAGCAGCCTCAGGAGGACTCATCGCCTTGGTTGAAGACGGGGACAGCATTGAAATCGATATACCTGCCAGGAAGATTCATCTTGATGTACCGGAAAAGGTTCTTGTAAAGAGAAAAGAAAAGGAAGAATCCCGGGGAAAAAGGGCATACACCCCGGAAAAACGATCAAGAAAGGTATCCCAGGCTTTACGAGCCTACGCTCTTTTTGCCTCCAGTGCCGATAACGGGGCGGTTCGGGTTCTTCCGGGGGAAGAACCCTGAGGGGCCCTTCAGGTTCCGTTTACCGAGAGTTTTTGAAATTTAAGTTCCACCTTCCTGGCAGTAGCCAGGATTCGCTTAATTTCATTAACCTCTCGCGGATCCGAGGCCTTATTCAGGCACTGCTCAAGAAAGATGATGTAATTTGAAATAGCGTCAAACATCATACCTCGGTACACTCCCTGTTATTATTATCGGAAAAAAGAAAGCTCTCATTCACTTTCTCCCGGGATTTTTTTGCGGAGCAAGTATCCTGGGCGGACCGGGATTCCCGGTTTTATAATCCAACCAGCCCCATGATCGGCCTTTTCCACTTTCTTACCCTCCGAATCGAAGAGGACAAAGGCGTTGTCTTGTTGATACAAAATATCAGGCCCTATCCATTCCAGCGTATCGGAAGAGCGGATGGAATTTTTCACCGTCAGACGGTAACAACCATCGGAAAGAGGATCTTCCAGCATGCCGAGAAATATATGGCTTCTGGAATAATCGGCGGCGGTAGTATGGTCCGCCTCCTGCCGGTTAAAATAAAACCCCGTGGTGAATTCCCGGTGGCTGACCTTGAACATTTCATCTTTATAGGGGGTGATATCCTCTTTTCCCGGATTTTCCAGGGAATCCAGAGCCTTGCGGTAGGCTCGGGTTACCAGGGCGGTATAGTATACCGATTTCATCCGGCCTTCAATCTTGACGGCGTCTGTTCCGGTGTCTTGAATCTCCTTCAGATGATCGATCATACAAAGATCTTTCGATGAGAGGATGGTGGTAAAACCGTCCTCCTCCAGAACCGGGTAATACTCGCCGGGTCGTTCTTTTTCTTCCAGAACCCGGTAGGTCCAACGGCAGGGATGGGTGCACGCCCCCCGGTTCGCACTGCGGTCGGCCATATAGGCGCTCAGGAAACACCTGCCGGAATAGGCAAGACACATGGCGCCGTGGACAAACAGCTCGATTTCCAGGTCGGGAAGATTCCTCTTCATCTCTTCCACCTCTTTCAGGGAAAGTTCCCTCCCCGGAATAATCCGGCTGAACCCCAGATCCCGGTACAACCTGGCCGCTCCGGTATTGATACAGTTTGCCTGGGTACTCAGGTGCAAGGGCGTATCGGGAAATCGGCTTCGCAGGACGGGAAGAATGCCGAGGTCGGAAAGAATGAAAGCGTCAAAGATACCGGGCCGCAATTGATCCAGAAAGCTCTCCAGTTGAGCCATATCCCGGTTATGAAAAAGGATATTCAAAGCGGCGTAGAGTTTTTTATCGCCCTTGATCCGGCCGGCGGCCTCAAACTCTTCGGGCTTCAGATTACCCGCTTTCGCCCGGAGAGAGAAACTTTCCAGGCCGATATAGGCGGCGTCGGCCCCATAGAGATAGGCGTGTCTCAGCTTTTCCAGATTCCCCGCGGGCGCGAGGAGTTCCATGAGGCCCCTCCCGCTGAAAAGCATATCACCTCACCGAGAAAGTGACAATATTACCTCTGGTTTTTTTATTCCTCTTTGGGTATACTCCTTTTACTGTTCATCATGAAGAAAGGACTTCCTTTATTCTGCTGCCTCTTTCTCCTCTGCCTGCAGTCACCCGCCGACACCCTGGCCGAACTCGCCTTAAAGGGTCCCCTCTTGGAAATGATCGAGGAATCCTGGGATGTTTCCGGCGGTGAAAAAAATCAAAAACGGGAGAAGTTCGAAAGGCGGCGGTTTCTCTTTCATGAGGATGGCCGACTTCTGGAGGAATACTGGGCCGGTCCTGAAGGCTTGGAGAATACAAAAATACTGTATTTTTACGATGATGGGGGAAACCTGGTTCGTAAGACCTTTGCTCAGAACGATACCATGGTACCGGACTCCTCGGTGTACCTGAGGGATCAACAAGGGCTGTTGATCGAACTGGTCCACACTTTTACCGTGGGCACCTACGGGTGGATCTACCGCTATCGTTATGACGACCGGGGCTTGTTAACCGAAAAAGAGAAGCTTGAGCTTTCGGGCGAGCCGGTATCCTTGATTCGTTACCGGTATGATGAAAAACGGCGGGTAGTGGAGGAATCACTGCTTGACCCGGCGGGCAGAACCCTGGCGGTTCAGCGATTTATCTACCAGGCAGACCGAACGATCCGGGAACTCTACGCCGACGGTGATTCCCTCACCGGCAGAAGAACCACCGTGTACAACCAACAGGGAGACCCGACGGCTCAATGGTCCGTTCTTTCAACGGGGAAAGCGGTGCTCTCCCTGTCCACCGACTATTCCTATGATTCCTGGGGTAACTGGACAAAGCGAGTTGAACGGTTTACTCTTCCTGACCGGGTTATCCTGACGGAACGACTCATACGTTATGGGGAATCCCCGAAGGCACAAAACCAAGGAGAAGAAGAATGAAGCGAAGGATCATCCTCCTCTTTTTAACCGGTCTTTTCATAACGGCCTGCGGGGCCGGTACCGGCGAAGTTTCACAGGTGCCCGAGGCGGTTACCGGGGAACCGGCTGAAGAAGGGGTTATTCTTCCGGAAAAACAGGTCTTTATCGGCGAGATTTACGACTGCCTGGATGAAGACGGATATGTCAACGTGTACGCGGAAAAAGATGAAAGGAGCGACATTATCCACGTCTACGACAGGGTCGTGGAAGTGGAGCTCCTGGAAACCCTTCCTTTCGGCTGGTTCAAGATCCGGATGCAGGATGGCCGGGAAGGCTATGTGGATGCCCGGAACATTCGTACCGAAGAATTCCCGCCTCACGGGTACGATCAGTATCGTGACGGTTACGTGCTGATTTTTACCCATGACGACCAGATTCTACGGATCTACAGGGACGGGAACTTTATCCTCTCTTCCATCGCCTCCAGCGGTCTGCCCGAACATTTTACCCCCCGGGGTGTCTTTGAGATTGAACAGAACCGGCGGGGAGAATGGTTTTATGTGGAGCGTTACGATTCCGGGATGAAATACTGGGTCGGGTTCAAGGGAATCTGGCTGTTTCATTCCGTACCCTTTGACCGGCAGAAGCGGGTAAAAGAGGAAGAAGCGGCTAAATTGGGCCGGCCGGCCAGCCAGGGGTGCATACGTCTTCCCGTGGAAATAGCGGCGTATATTCACAATAATGTACCCGACGGCTCGTTGGTTCTGATCTACTGAAGAATCGGTTTTTAATTCCGGAATTCCTCGACAAGAAAATCTTCATTGAGCCAGGCGGTCATAATTTCCAGACGGTCCTGGTAAAAGGTTCGCCAAGCTCCGTAGAGGGGATCCGTGGCAATTTTCTCCAGGGGCAGGACCACCACGTCCCGGTCCGCGGTAATAAGATTCCCCAGAAGAAGAGGCTTGAGAATTCCCATGGTCAAGGATCCTTCGATCATATGGACGTCCAGGCGGAACAAGGCTGAATCCCCGGTGTAGGACCATTCTTCCTCCGGCCGCTCAGGGTCGATAATTCTGTTTTGTCCAGAGATAAAGTTGCCGCAGGAGGAAAGAATTACCTTGTCCCCCCGGGAGGTATGAATCAGTTCCACCGGCTGCAGCACATGAGGATGGTGTCCGTACACGATATCCACGCCCGCTTCAATCAGTTTTAAAAAGAAGTCCCGTTTTTCCCGGGAGGTTTGGCGGCTGTATTCCACCCCTCCATGGTAGGAAAGGATAAAGAGATCATAAGAAGGGGAATGGTGGGCTACCCATTGGAGTAACTCCTCGGTTTGGGTCTTGTTTCGATAATCCGCCATCCATAGGCGTTCGGGATCGGCCCGTAGATTGGAATACTGGGTGAGGGCAATAAAACCGATCTTCCAGCCTTTGATGGTTATTTCCGTAACCTCCCAGTCTTTGTCCCGGGGTTTTATTCCCGAATACCATATCCGATAGGGAAGTTCCCGGGAAAGAACTTCCATGGAAGCCAGGGTCGCCTCGAGGCCCTCCAGTTCCATATCCCAGGAGTGGTTGTTGGCCAGGGAAAAAACATCGAAGCCTCCTCGGATTGCGGCTTCCGTGTAGGAAGGGTGGACATTAAAGCTGGGAAAGCTTGCCTGGCTTTCACCGGGGTGCATGGGATATTCCAGGTTGGCGAAACTAAGATCGTCGCTACGCAGGAAGTGAGCAACCCCCTGGTAAATGGAATCCTGCCGGTCCATTTCATAGTTGATCGAATGGGCCATGATGTCACCGGCAAAGGTAAGTTTTAAGGACGGCTTCTGCCTCCCGGTTTGCCCGTTCACAGCCTGGGCGCTGAGCCCTAAAGGAAGGGCAAGAAAGTACAGAGTAATCAGGATATAGGTCAAGATGCCAGGTGAGGTTTTCAAAAGGCCTTCTCGATTACTTCTTCCATGGTCTCCACAGGATGGAAGGTAATCCCCTGTTTTACCTTTTCAGGGATTTCATCCAGGTCCCGCAGATTCTGAGAAGGAATGATGATGGTTTTTACTCGATTCCGCTTAGCGGCAATAGTCTTTTCCTTCAAAC
This sequence comes from Spirochaetales bacterium, assembly GCA_016932135.1. Classification (GTDB taxonomy): domain Bacteria; phylum Spirochaetota; class Spirochaetia; order JAFGDJ01; family JAFGDJ01; genus JAFGDJ01. The sequence goes on from JAFGDJ010000111.1 coordinate 8,560, forward strand.
CCCCTATAGGCAGCACCTTTCCCACCAGGGAGAGCTCCCCGGTCATGGCCAGATTCTTTTTAATCGTTTTTCCTTTGGCCAGGGAGTAAAGAGCCGTAGCCATGGTAATACCGGCGGAAGGTCCATCCTTCGGTGTCGCACCCTCGGGAATATGGATATGAATATGGTTGCTCTCGAAGAAGGATGTTTCAATACCGTATTTCCCGGCGATATGACGAATCCATGTATAAGCTATGTCGGCAGATTCCTGCATGACCTTTCCCATCTGTCCCGTGAGTTTAATCCCTTCCTTCCCGGGGTTGCTCACCGCTTCCACCAGCAGGGTATCCCCTCCGAAATTTGTCCAGGCCAGCCCTAAAGCTGTCCCGGGAAGGGAGGCTTTTTTAATGCTCTCCTCGCGAAAAAACGGCTGACCCAGGTATTCCTCCAGGTTCTGATCGTCAATCTTTATTTGGTCGGCAGCTTCGTTAAGGACGATTTTCCTGGCGATCTTCCTGTTTATCCTGTCCAGGGCTTTCTCAAAATTGCGCATTCCCGCTTCCCGGGCGTACCGATCGGCAATAGCCTGAAGAGCGGACCGGGTAAAGGTGACGTTCTTTCTCTTCAAACCGGCCCGGTTCAAAGATTTAGGGATGAGATATTTTGTGGCAATAGCGATTTTTTCCTGGTCGATATACCCGGACAAGCGAATAACCTCCATTCTGTCCAGCAGCGCCCGGGGTATGCTGTCCAGGGTGTTGGCGGTGGCGATAAAGAGAATGTTGGAGATATCAAAGGGGATATCCAGGTAGTGATCCCGGAAAGCCACGTTCTGTTCCGGATCCAGAACCTCAAGCAGAGCGGAGGAGGGGTCTCCCTGGAAGGAGGCTCCCATCTTGTCAATTTCGTCGATCATGAAAACCGGGTCTTTTGTTTTAACGATCTTCAAGCCCTGCATGATTTTCCCAGGCATGGCTCCCACATAGGTGCGGCGGTGGCCTTTTATTTCAGCTTCGTCCCGCATACCCCCCACGGAAAAGCGAAAGAATTTTTTATTCAAAGCCGAAGCTATGGAATGCCCGACGGAGGTTTTTCCCACTCCCGGGGCACCCACGAGGCAGATGATAGAGCCTTTTGAATCCTTTTTCAGTTTTCGGACCGCCAGGTATTCAAGAATTCGGTCTTTCACATCCTCCAGTCCGTAATGATCGGCATCGAGAATTTCCTTGGCTTTTTCCAGTTCAAAGGATTCCGGATCCGGGTCGTTCCAGGGCAGGGACACAATCGTATCCAGGTAATTCCTGGTAACTACAAATTCCGAAGAATTGGGATCCATCAGAGAGAATTTTTCCAGCTCCTGCTCCACCTGTTCTTTTACTTCACCCTTGAGTTTCAGTTTTTCCACGGCTTCCTGAAAGCGCATATATTCGCTGCTTTTGGAATCCACCGGCATGCCCAGTTCCTGTTTAATCGCTTTCAGTTCTTCTTTGAGAAAATATTCTCTCTGGCTTTTTTCAATTTTCTCGTTGATTTGTTTCTGTATCTTCTTCTGAATCTTCAGAAGTTCCTGTTCTTTCTTAATGAAGACCAGAACATGCTCCATCCTTTTCTGCACGTCCAGGGTTTCCAGGATCTTCTGTTGTTCTTTCCTGTCGATGTTCAGAATAGAGCTGGTAAAATCTGCGATTTTTCCTGGATGGTCGATGTTGACCATATTTAAACGCATCTCTTCGGAAAATAGTGGGTTGTTTTCCGATAACTGCTTCATTTCGCTTAAGAGAGATCGCGTCAGGGCTTTTACTTCCAGGGTATCGTCGTTCTGATCGTCCAGGTATTCCACCGCGGCGGAAATAAAGGGTTCGGAGGTGAGGATCTTCTTGATTCGGAATCGTTTAATTGTGGAAATGAAAATGTTGATCCCCCCGTCGGGGAGATTGATCCGTTTTACGATCTTAGCCACTGTGCCGACCTTATAAAGATCCTCTCCCCGGGGGGAGTCGGTCTCTTCATTGGCCAGAAGGACCAGGCCTATCATGCTGTCGGACGACATGGCTTCATCGATGACTTTAATATCGTTCCTGCTCTGGATCATCATGGGGGTAAAGATACCGGGAAAAATAGGATTCCCGGAAATCGGGATGATGAATAACTTAATTGGTAAAATCTGGTCAACTGGAATTATCTGTTTGTCCGGCACTGTTGTCACTCCGTTCTCTCTGTAGATTTCATATTATACAACTAAGGTAATAGTTTTTTTCTCTATCATCAACATGAAAGAAACGTGCCAAAACGTAATACTTTAAGGGTATCAATTCCCTTTCCGAGTAGATAGTATGGTTTCATTCCTGGGTATCGGCAATTGCTATTCGAGATCGGAAACCTATGGCAGCAAGCAAATTTTTTCCCAGATGCAGGATGGCTAATGAAAAGAATCGTCTTTATATATCTTCTGTTATCATTCCTCTCTTCGTGCCACCTGTCATCCACCGACGGGGATGGCTCGAAGATCTCCGCGCAAAAGGGAGTTCTTGATCTCACGGGTGTTAATGAGTCATCGTATTACATGTTTTCGTTGGGGGGGGAGTGGGAATTCGTCTATGGGCTCCATGTATCCCCTGAAGAGGTCGGGGGAGAACAATGGGAGCATGAAAAAGAGATAATACGGGTGCCCTCGACGTGGAAAGATTACCTGTATAAGGGGAAGAAACTTCCCGGCACCGGTATAGCCACATATCGTCTTACGGTCATTACCGGTGATAAGAATACCGGCTCTCTTGCTGTTCTTATCCCGGGCTGGGAAACGGCTTACAGACTCTTTGTGAATTCGAAAGAAGTAGCCTCGGCAGGGGTTGCGGGAAACGATCCGACGAATAGTGTCCCCGCATGGACACCCCGGATTGCTGAATTCTCAGTAGCAGACGAGGTTCAGGAACTGGTTATCCATATCACCAATTTCAGCCATGCCCGCGGGGGTCCCGCCATGATGCCTTTTATCGGAACGGTCGATGCTGTTCGAAAAATGCGGGAACGGAATATCGGCATAAAGTTTTTTTCTTTCGGCGGCCTGTTTATTATTTCTCTCTATCATCTGGCCATTTTTCTTCTGAGGCGAAAGGATAGAAGCTCCCTTTATTTCTCCCTTTTCTGTATGACCATGGCGATCCGCTCCCTGGTGATCAACGAGCAGGGGCTGCTGCTTTTTCTGCCTTCGATCTCCTGGGATATCCATGTTCGTATTTCCTACCTTTCTTTCGCTTTGGCTTTGCCGACGATAACACTTTTCCTGGAATCCCTCTATAAAGACGATATGAAGAGATTTCTGACAAGACTTTTTGTAGCTTCGGGTTTGATCTATGCTGCTATAATTGTTTTTACGCCTCCGGCGTTCTTTACTTTCTTGGTGGCTCCGTTCCAGGCGGTTATCTTCACCGCGGCCGTTTATGGAATCATTATTCTTTCCGTTTCTACCCATCGTAAACGCGACGAAGCCCGTCTTTTTCTCGGAGCCTTTGTATTCTTTTTCCTGTGTGTTATAAATGACATCCTTTTTCATCATCAAATCACCTCGGTCGGATATATTGTCCCTATGGGGTTTCATATCTTCATTTTCTTCCAGGCTATCATTCTGGCTAAAAGGTACGCATCGTCCTATACCAAAATTGAAGAGCTATTCATGGAAAAGACGAATCTGGAGGGCGCCACCATCACTCTGCAGAGTTTGTCTTATCTGGACCCCCTTACCGGATTGCCGAACCGCCGGCGCCTTGATGAATACCTTGATCAGAGCTGGAGACTTGCTCTCCGTGAAGGGGGAGAGATTTCCCTGATTATGATAGATATTGATTTTTTCAAAAAGTACAATGACCATTACGGTCACCCGGCAGGAGACGAGACGCTTAAAATGGTGGCATCGACGATTCAATCCAGCATCCACCGGCCCGCGGACCTGAGCGCCCGTTATGGAGGAGAAGAGTTTGTCGTGCTTCTTCCCGGAACAGGGGCAGAGGGGGCCCTCGCCGTGGCAGAAAACATCCGGTTCAAAGTGAATAGTCTGGGTATTCCGGCGGCGGATAAATCGGTTTCCGAGTACCTTTCAATAAGTCTGGGTTGTTCCACCGTAAAACCCGCTTCAGAGGATGCTCCTCTGCACCTGGTCGAACTGGCGGACCAGGCTCTCTATCAAGCCAAGGCCGCCGGCAGGAACAGGGTCGAAGGCAACCTGCCGCCGGTCGAAAACTGAAGGACTTTTCCCATCCCCGTTAAACCAGGAACCCGAGAAACACGGCAGAGAGATCCTGCCGGGGGAACTACCGCTGGCCCGTAATTTCTGGTATAGTTCTGTAATCATGAGGAACATCATCAGCGATACCTTAGTCCTTAAAACCCAGCGTCAGGGGGATTATGATAAACAGGTGGTTCTCTTCGGACCCGGGGCCGGGCTGATTCGGGCGACGGTATACGGATCCTACCGGGGAAAGAGCCGTCTGGCCGGCAGTACGGAGCAGTTTCTTCGGTTAAAAGCCTATCTGTACTACAATCCCGTCAGGGACTCATGGAAACTGTCCGATGCCGAAGTCCTGGACTCCCACCGGGGCATTATGGGCTCTCTGGAGAGAATTCTGGCGGCTTCCGTGGGAGCCGAAATTGTCATGAAGACCGATGCCGCCGGGGGAGAGGAACGTCTTTATCGACTTCTTTTGGAATACTTTCATTCCCTGGACGACCAGTCGGAGGTCGATATCTCGTATTTCCTCATTCAGTTTCTCTGGCGGTACCTTGCCGTGTCGGGGTATCTCCCCGACCTGGAATCCTGCCCCGAGTGCGGGCGGGTACTGGGCCCGGGTGAATCCATGGTTTTTTCCCAGGACGATCCTCCTTTTTCCTGTTCCGATTGCGGGAAAGGCCGGGGAGAAAGAAGACTGTCTCCGGGAGTCCGAAGGTATCTCCTTCACACGGGAGAGCTTCCCTGGGACCGGGCGGTAAAGGTTCATCTTTCCTCCGATGCCGCGGAGGAATGCCGGGCTGTATTGTCCGAATATGTGCAGAACGTAGTGGAAGTCCCCATTCATTCTTTAGAGGGGGGAGGCTTGGCGTTATGAGACTGTTTCTGGCTCTTCCGCTGGAAGACTCCGCCCGGGAATACCTGCGAGGTATCCTGGCATCATGCCGAAAGGCCCAGCCTTCCTTGAAGTGGGTGGGACCGGAGAATCTGCACATCACCCTGCTTTTTTTTGGCGAGGTGGAACCTCAGCGGGTGCCGCTGCTCATGCAAACCCTGGAAACTCTTCAAAGGCCTTTGATAGAGCCCTTTTCTCTGCGTTTTCAAAACTACGGCGTTTTTCCCCCGGCCGGGAATCCCCGGGTGCTCTATACGGGGATTACCCGGGGCATGGAAAGCTTACAGGCCCTGTATGGCTTCTGTGCTTCTTCTCTGAGAGGTTTCTACCGCCCGGAAAACGGAAGATCCTATACCCCTCACTTGACTCTGGCCCGGGTACGCTTCGGCAACGAACCTCCGAGGGGCTTCCTTGAGACCTTTCCCCCCTGTACACAGGAAAGTCGGGTTGACCGGCTGGTCCTCTACCGGTCCGTCACCCGGCCGGAAGGGGCTCAATACCACGAGGAATGGGTGCGTTTTCTCCCTTAAACCCCTGCACCTTTCAAAGAAAGTGTGATAAGCTCTTGCACAGCCGTATGAAATGGGATAAACCTTCAATCGATCGTGATTTAGTCAGGGCTTTCTCCACCAGGTATGATATCGACCTTTTGACAGCCTCAATCCTGGTCCGACGGGGTATCACCGATCCCGGAGAAATCCTTTTCTTTCTTGAAAGTGATATGCGTTACCTTCACAATCCCTTTCTGTTTGTCGATATGGACGTGGTCGTCCGGCGTCTACTCCAGGCGGTGGAAGAAGGGGAGAAGGTGGTCATCTTTGGCGACCGGGATGTGGACGGCATCGCTTCCACTGTGCTGATGTACCAAGCCCTCCTGGAAAAGGGGGTAGATGTCTCCTGGCGACTCCCTGAAGGGGATGATCCTTACGGTCTGACGGAAAAGGCGGTGAGGGATGCCTCGGAAGACGGGGTGACCCTTCTTATAACCGTGGATTGCGGTATATCAAATTTTACCGAGATTACCCTGGCCCGGGAACTGGGGATCGATACCCTGGTCCTGGATCATCACAACCCCCATGAAACCCTGCCGCCGGCCTACGGCATCATCGATCCTAAGATGGAAGATTCGGGGTTTCCCTTCCGGGATCTTGCCGGTTGCGGCGTAGTGGCCAAGGTCCTCTGGGCATTGGAATTTTCAAGCACTCGTTTCTATGATCAGCGTGTCTGTCTTTTAAATATTATTCCGGGGAATGGAACCTTCATCCTGGAACTGGTTAAGGTGGAGAACCTGGAGATCATAGACCGTTCGATCGAACATATCGCGCCGGGAATTTTTAATCCCGCGGAGTCGAAACTGGGAGATTTTTTTTCCTGTCCTCTCTTTGTCTACGACGGCCGGCGTCAGGAATCCTGGCTCCGGGAAATCTTCGGCCAGGACGCCGAGATCGATTTATTTGACCTGGCTCCGGAAATCTGGAAGGAATTCCCCGCTTTGAAGGAAAAAAGTCTCTTGCGCATGCTGGAAATCAGCAGAATGGCCAGATACTCCGAAGAGCGGGGCCGGGAGATAGATATTCTTTTCAGCCTGTTTGTTCTCTTTGTTACCAGAAGCTGCAAAAATTTGTCCGAGGATTTCCGATCCAAGCTTGACCTGGTTGCCCTGGGAACTCTGGCGGATCTTATGCCCCTGATGAATGAGAACAGGATTCTCGTCAGGTTGGGAATTGAAGAATTAATGTCCACTAAGAGAAAGGGCTTGAGGGAGTTGCTTTTCAGGCAGAACCTGATGGGAAAACCTCTGGGAGCCAGGGATCTCAGCTGGCATATCGCCCCGGTGATTAATGCTACCGGAAGACTGGGTATGCCGGAGCGGGCGGCAGCATTAATTCTGGAAGAAGACGATCAATTGGTCCGAAAGATAGCGGAGGAAGTCCTCGATCTGAACCGTGAAAGAAAACGGTTGGGCGACGAGGTCTGGAATCAGGTGCAGGAAGGGGCGAGAAAGAGTTTTGAACGTTCCGGCGGCAGGATCGTCCTGGTATCCGGCAGTAATATCCACCGTGGCATTACCGGGATTATATCTTCCCGCCTGGTCAATACCTTCGGTGTGCCCAGCATTACCGTCTCTTTCCTGGACGGCCGGGCTATCGGTTCCGTCAGAAGCGCCGGCGGGGTGAACGTGAAAGATTTTCTTTCCCGGCTGGCCGATCTGCTGAATGACTTCGGAGGGCATGACTTTGCCGCCGGATTCAATATGGAGGCCGAGCGTTTTCCTTTACTGGAAGAACGGGTGTATAGTCAGGCCGCCTCCCTTTCAAAAACCGAGGGTGAAGAAACCCTGTCGGTGGACGCGGAACTGCCCCTGGACTATATGACTCCGGATATTGTGAAGGTGGTGGAAAGATTTGAACCCTTTGGTGAAGGAAACGCTCCCCTCATTTTTTTAGTGAAGGGTGCGTATATAAGAGATCTGGCTCTCATGGGGAAAACCGAACGGGTCCATGTCCGTATGCTGGTGGATACCGGAACATTTAAATGGCCGGCGGTTTTCTGGAACGCCGCGGAACGGGTCGGTTCGGATTTCAAGGAAGGTGATCGGGTTTCCCTTTTGTTTCGCTTCGGGCGTAATTATTTTCAGAATAAAGAAACAATTCAGCTCATTATCCTGGATATCAAGAACGAATGAAAAAAAAGTTCAGTCTTATCATTTTTCTCTTCGGATTCATTGTTGCTCTCTGCGCAGAGTCCGGTATTCAGGTGGCAGGTTCCCTTGAACCCGGTTCCGTCCTAGCTGTCTTTACGGAAAACGAAGTCGGCTTCGCCGAAGGAACACTGTTCCTCCCATCCGGAGGAACAGTGCATACTCAGGGCTTCTTCTGGCCCGAGGAATCGGAAAGAACCGGAACGATCTTCCTCTTCGGCATTCCCTCTCAGACAACTTCAGGAGAAGCCCTAATAAGGGTTCAGGGTGTAGCCGGGGGCGTCCCCTGGACCGTTGAAGAGAAGCTGCGTCTGGGAGAGAAGACTTTTCGGGAAGAAACCATCCCCCTCACTGAGGCCCTCACCAATCTTCGGGAGGAAGAACGGGAAGCCCGGGAAAAAGAATCTCTCGAGCTTTACAACCTGTTAATCACCTTTCAAGCCGGTTCATTTTATGATGGCGGTCCTTACGCCAGGCCTTTCGACGGCGGTGTCATGACGTCCTGGTTTGGAGACCGCCGAAGGTATGAGTATCATGACGGCAGAACAGCGACTTCCGTTCACGCCGGTATCGACCTGGCGGCGACCAGAGGAACGGCGGTACACGCCTGCGGTGCCGGAAGGGTGGTCCTTTCTAAAAACCGGATTATCACCGGCGAAACCATCGTTCTGGAACACCTGCCCGGGGTGTACAGCCTTTACTACCATCTGGAAAAACGGTTTGTAAACCCGGGAGACCTATTGGAAAAAGGTCAGCTTTTGGGAACAGTCGGTATGACAGGGTTTGCCACGGGCCCCCATCTGCACTGGGAATTCCGCGTCGCCGGGGTGCCGGTGGACCCGGAACCACTGGTGCTCCGGGGTCTTCTTGACAAAGTCATAATAATGAGTATCATGGACGACAAGAACTGAAAAAGGGGGTGATGTTACATCGCTCAGATACATATCGACGAAGGTGAACCGCTGGAAAAGGCGATAAAAAGGTTCAAGAGAATGGTCGAGAAGGAAGGAATAATCCGCGAATGGAAAAAGCGGGAATATTATGAGAAACCTTCCACCATCAAGAACCGGAAAAAGAAAGCCATGGAGCGGAAACAGCAGAAGAAGCTTCGAAAAATTCAGTCGATGAAAAACTACTGAAAAAGAGCCCCCCTGAGGGGCTCCTTTTTTTTCTTCCGGAAATTCGCATTCCTGTTCTTTCACGCCATTGTTTGACAAAGTCACCGTGAGAGTTGTATGATACCTCATTAGTCTACCGAAAAACGGGATACTTACATGATGAAATTTGACAAGATAAACATCGAGATTATCAGGCATCTGCGGGACGGAAGAAAATCCTTTAAAGTCATTGCCGATGATCTGGCTATTACCGAAAACACCGTCCGTTCACGGGTGAATAAACTGATCGAAGAAGGCATCCTGTCTATAACCGGGTTGATAAACCCGGCAAAGATCCCCGGACACAGTACGGTTATCTGCGGTATTAAACTGCGCACTACCGATTTGGTGGCTAAGGGCAAAGAACTCAGCAGCCTGAAAGGGGTGGTCTCCGTCAGCGTCGTAACCGGCAGATACGACCTTATCCTGTATGTATTGCTGAATGATGAGTTCAGTCTGTTGGATTTCTATACCGATGAAGTGTCGAGGGTTAAGGATATCCAGGATATTGAAACCTTCGTAGTATTCAAATCGTATGCCCTGGATATACCATATCTTCTCTAGGGAATACTAAGGAGCATAACCGTGGCTGATCTGAAAACCCAGTATATGGGCTTGTGTCTGAAAAATCCTGTTATAGCCGCCAGTTCCCGTTTAACGGGAAGTATGGACAGCCTGCTTCGATGCGAGGAAGCCGGAGCGGGAGCGGTAGTGTTAAAATCACTGTTCGAAGAGCAGATTCTTTTCGACAGCGAAAAGATGGTGGAAGGCACCGACATGGGAGTGTATACCGATGCCTTTGATTTTCTTTCCGGTGTGAGCAAGAATTATTACCTGGATCAGTATCTTAGCTTGCTGGAAGAAGCAAAGAAAAGACTTTCTATTCCCGTTATCGCCAGTATTAACTGCATAGGCGCAGGGGTCTGGACCGAATATGCTGAAAAGATGGAAGCCCTGGGGGCGGACGCCCTGGAATTGAACATGTTTATCCTGCCTTCGGACCCGGAGCAGCGAAGTGAGGATATCGAGAAGAAGTACATGTCCACGGTGAAGGAGATCCGGTCGGTCTTGACTATACCCATGGCCATGAAGATCAGCAGCCATTTTACCGGCCTGGCGGGAATGGTGGAAGCTCTGGGCGAAGCGGGCTTGAACGCCGTAGTGATGTTCAATCGTTTCTTCAGGCCGGATATTGACATCGAATCCTTGAAATTCACCTCGGGGAACATCTTCAGTGATCCCAGCGAAGTGGTTATTCCTCTTCAATGGATAGCCCTGCTGTACGGTCAGACCAGGGTCGACCTGGCGGCTTCCACGGGGGTTCATGATTACACCGGGGTTGTGAAGAACATCCTCGCCGGAGCGAACGCGGTGGAGATCTGCAGCACCCTTTTCAAGAACGGTATCGAACACCTGGGGAAGCTTATCACGGGAATGAACCAATGGATGGACCGACATTCCTTCGAAAAGGTGACCGATTTTCTCGGGCTGCTTTCCAAGGCAAACCTGGAACACCCGGAAATCTGGGAACGATCTCAGTATATCAAGGCTTTGACGGGGATCAGCTGATTCACGACTGGATGAAGGCCTGAAAAATCCGGCCGGGGTGTATCACCGGCCGGATTTTATAAAAATGGATCCGAAATTAAAAATATGCCGCCTTCTTTATTCCTCTAAATAAACCGTTTACGAATATTGGCGCTGACATAGTCGAGAATCGACACGGTGACGGCGATAAACCACACGGCGATACCCGCGGACTTATAGTCCAAGAGACGGATGTACTGCACCAGGAGAAAGCCGATACCGCCGCCGCCGACCATACCGATGACCGTGGACATTCTCACGTTGATATCCCAACGGTAGATGGTGAAAGACACAAAGGGCGGGATCATCTGGGGAACCACGGCGTAACGGATTACCTGGAGTTTTGTCGCTCCGGTGGCCTGAATGGCTTCAATGGGGCCAGGATCGATATTCTCGATAGCCTCGGAATAGAGTTTTGCCAGGGCTGCCACGGAGTGTATGGTCAGGGCGACGATACCGGCGAAGGGTCCCAAGCCGACCCACACCACGGCGATAAGGGCCCAGATAAGGGGTTCGATGGACCGAATGATATTCAGGATTGTTCGGGTAACGTAATAAATAGTTACGGTTATCCAGGAACTGGACATGAGGTTCCGTGCCGCCAGAAAACTGACGGGGATAGATAAAATGATACCGAAAAAGGTGGCCATCATCCCCATGAAGATGGTTTCTATGATGAGATCCACCGTTAAAATAAGGGGTTCCGAAGGCAGGGCTCTTCCTTTTTCGAAGATCTGCCGGGCCATGACCTCGTGATACTGGAGCCCCACGGCGCTGGGGGGGGTGAGGCGGTAGGGCATGATTAAATCGTATTCAAAGGCGCCGTCCTTATCTGTTATGACGGTGACATACTGCCCCTCCTGCCGGGGGCGGAATTCGTTCCCGATGGAGTCGGCCCACCAGATCTGGGTCAGTGTTTCGGGTTTGAACCCTGACCCCTTCAGGTTGATTCTCGATCCTGGAATAACCTTGTTGTTTTCATCCAGCCTGGAGAGGTTTCCGTAGGTAGGGTTCGCTACAAGATAGGGTTCCCCTTCCTTCTGCTCCGGAACGGGCGGCGGCGCTTCGTCGGAGTCCACCAAGATCTGCGCTGCGGCTTCGAATACATCCTTCTCGTAGGTTATCGCCGCGTCCCATGGCCAGAGGATCTTTTTCAGCGGAACCCAGGCTTCGGAAAATCGACTGGTCAGTTTTCCCATTTCGATCTGGCTGATCTGCCAGCCCACGGCAAAGAAAAGAAAGAGAATGAGAAAAAAGATGCCTGTTCCTTCGGGGCGTGACTTCTTTGCCTGCTTAAAGGCATCCACCAGAATCCACGCGTACAGTCCGGCCAATCCGATGAGCAGGAGGACGGTAAAAAGGCCGTTTAATTGCAGAGCTTTCTTGAAAATATCAATCAGGGTGGTTTGCCGATGGCCAATGGCTTTCAAGCGCCACCAGTACAGGAAGGCCAGGGTGGCAAAAGACCCGATTAAGAGAAGCCCGCGGCGGATCTTGCCGCTGACAAGTTGTCCCAAGCCCGGAACCGGAATTGAGAGAATCAGAGAAAGGACAGGAGATATCAAGGGCTTTTTTTCTTTGGTTTTCGTTGCTGCCGACATTGCCTCTATTCCTCCCTCTTCCCGGCGCTGACGCGGACCGCTTCTTCGCCGTAAATATCTTTAAATTCTTCGTCGGTCATCTGCCGGATATCTTTCCCCGTGCCCCGGTAGACAATCTCGCCGGAGCGCAAACCGATCACCCGGGTGGCGTACCGTTGTACCAGGTCGAGATAATGAAGGCTGCAGATAACGGTGATCCCGGTCTCCTGGTTTAATGACTCCAAGGTCCCCAGAATGCTGTGGGCCAGTACCGGATCAAGGCTGGCTACGGGTTCGTCCGCCAGAATCAATTCCGGGTCCTGCATCAGAGCCCGGGCGATACCCACCCTCTGCTGCTGCCCGCCGGACAGTTCGTCCGCCCGTTTCTTCGCTTGATTGGCTATACCTAAATGATCCAGCACCTCCAGAGCCCGTTTCCGGATGGAAGGAGGAAAATTACCCGCCAGGCTTTTATAGGGATTGATATACCCAAGACGACCAGCCAGCACATTGGTCAGCACGGAGCTTCTTTTCACCAGGTTAAAGTGCTGAAAGACCATGCCGATCTTTCTCCTCACGTGTCTCAAATCCGATTGGGGCAGGGCGGCCACATCTTCGCCGTTGAAGATGATCTGGCCTTCCGTCGGGTCGATGAGACGGTTGATACACCTGAGGAGGGTTGACTTTCCCGATCCGCTTAATCCGATGACCACGAGGAACTCTCCGTCTTGAACGTCGAAGCTGACGTTCTTCAGGGCTACCGTTCCGTCGTCGTAGACCTTGGTTAGGTTTTTTATCTCCAGCATAGTGCCTCCGAGGGACAATGAAAGGGGGACGCTTTAAGTCCCCCTTGATGTTTTTCTTTTTTAAAAAAACGATACGCTTAGTTCAGATAGTCTTCCACATTCACCCCGGCGGCCTGGAGAACCTGGCGGAAGGGGTCGTAGAAGCTGTCGTCGTGTTCTTCCAGAGCGTTCCACTGGTATGCGGTGTTGAGGGCTTCCTTACCTTCATCGGTGGAGGCGATCTCAAGAAGAGCCTGAACGATTTTTTCGCGCATTTCACCGGAAATGCTGGGGTGGAACTGTACGCCGTCGTTGGGAATATCTTCGGTCAGGGCGATGACGTAGACCTTTTCCATCACGTCGGGGAAGGTCGCTTCCATTCTGGTACGGGCGTCCACGTAGGTGGCCCCGGCGTCGGCGTCACCGTTGTACACGGCGGCGACCACGGAGTCATGACTGCCGGCGTCCACCACGTTGGTCAGGTCGGTGGCGGGGTTCACCCCTTCAGCCATCATGGTGATGCTGGGAATAATCCATCCGCTGGTGGAAAGGGGGTCGGGGCGGGCAAAGGAATGACCGGCGAATTCGGAAACCTTGGTGATACCCGTATCGGCTCCCACGATGAACTGGCCGTTATAGGTCGGGGTGCCGTAACGGACAGAAACCAGAGCCGCTTCCGCCACACCCCGGTCCGCCGCCATGATATATGCGAAGGTGGCTAAAGAGGCCATATGAGCACTGGGGGGCTCACTGGACATGGCTTCGATAACACCGACGTATTCGGTGGCCACGTTAGTGGTGAAATAGTAGCCCGTCAGATCGTGCAGCATGTTTGCCACCGATTCGGCTCCCGAGGCTACCCGCTCCATTTCACCGGACGGCACGAAGGACCATACGATGGGGTTCTCTTCGGTACCCAGTTCCGGAGCTTTCTTTTTGCAACCCGTGGGGATAAAAACGATAGCACACAGGATAAGGCTTGCAACTACTATTGCTACAAGTTTTCTTTTCATCAAAATCCTCCTAAAATTTTTCATTAACAAAACCAGTATAACCCCGCGTTCCTCCCTTGGCAAGAAGGAAGTTCTTTTTTCTGTTCCCAGAGGGGGTGGAACAGGTCTCGTTTTTTGAGTATCCTTACATCCAAGGTTAAGTCCGCAGCGGTGAGAGGAGACGGAAATATTTATGGCTGATGAATTCAAGGATATACGGCCGTATAACGAGGAAGAATTTCCTCAGGTCCTTCGGAAATTAACCCGGAATGATTACCTGATTACCCTTTTACGGACCTTGAGGTGGCCTAATCTGGCTCCTTTTTTAAAAAAACCCGCGGATTTTCTCACCAGCCGGTTTATCCGGCACAGGCTTCGTTCCATCAAGACCATCGATCAGTTCCAGCGACAGATCATCATGGGGCAGCTCATCGCCTGGGTTATTGAAAAAACCACCAGCGGATTATCGGTTTCCGGCCTGGAGCATCTGAAGAAAGATCAATCCTATATTTTTATCAGCAACCACCGGGATATTGTCCTGGACGTCTGTTTTATCAACCATTTTCTTGTACACGCGGGTTTCGGGATCACCCAGATCGCCATCGGGGATAACCTGCTGATCAATGAGTTCATCTCCGATCTGATGAGGGCCAACAAATCCTTCATTGTGAAGCGCAATCTCCCTCCCCGGGACCAGATCCAGGCATCCATCCAGCTTTCCCGGTATATTCACAAGACCCTGGAAGAGGGGGAGTCTATCTGGATAGCCCAGAGAGAAGGCCGGGCCAAGGATGGGCAGGATCTTACCAACCCGGCGGTGATAAAGATGCTGTATCTGGCAAAACGGAAAAGCCGCAGAGATTTTACCGAGTTTATCCGGGAATGCCATATTGTTCCCGTGGTCATTTCCTACGAGCTGGACCCCTGCGATACCATTAAAGGCTGGGAACTCCACCATGTGCAAACCCGGGGATATCATGAAAAAAGAAAATATGAAGATCTGTTGAGTATCGTAGCCGGTATCAAGGGAAAGAAGGGAAGGGTTCATTTGTCCTTTGGAAAACCCTTGTCCGGTACCTACAACAACGACCGGGAAGTGGCTACGGAAATAGACCTATGGATGAGCCGGAACTACCAGATCTGGCCGAGTAATTATATTGCCTGGGATGAAATCCACGGCTCGGAAGCCTATAAGGATTACTATACCGAGGAAGAACGGCAAGCCTTTCTGTCCCGTTTCCGCCGGCAGTTTGAACCGGTACGCCGACTGATTCTCGAAATATACGCCCGGTCGGTGGAAAATATCAGGCCAAGGGATGAAGAGATGGACCCGGGAGACTCCGGCGGCTCGTGAAACAAGAAGGCAGCCAGTACATCTATATGCTTCATACCGCCGGAGGCCGGTTGTACACAGGGTACACGACAAACCCCGAGCGGAGGTTAACCGAGCATCTGAAAGGATCGAAAAAGGCTGCCCGGTTCACCAGGGCTTTTCGTCCCCTGGCAGCGGCGGCATGTTGGCGCCTTGACTGTTCCCGGGGAGAGGCTTTAAAGGTGGAAGCCGCAATAAAAAGGCTGCCCCGGTTAAAGAAGCTTTCTTTACTGGAACATGCCGGGCTTTTTGAAAACCTGGCCGCGCAAAGCTGCGGCCGGATTGTAAAAACTGAACCCTTTAAGACCGGTGCTCCGGCTCAGGTTGTACCGAAGGAAAAGTCGTGAAAAGACTTCCATGGATTGTTATGGTTCTTCTACTCGGTGTCGGCTGCAGCCAGGAAGCTCCCGAGATTCGGCAGCAGTTTGTTCAAAGAAACTACCGGGAAGATCCGCGTATAAACGTCGGGTATGAGCAACTTTCCGTCTTTCTCCATGTGGATGATGAAGACGGATATGAGGACCTGGAGTATCTCTATATCATCCATGACAAGGATGAATTGTTCTGGATTCTGGACGCGGACTCCTGGGAGTACCGGGAGAGGGACGGTGAAACCTGGATCGGGTCCAACGAGATTGTCATGGCGGACTTTACGCCTTTTCCGGAAGGAACCTACAGGCTGGTAGTAATTGATAAGGCGGGGGAGCGAAAGGAAACGGAAGCCTTTCTTTTATCACCCCCGGCTCCTCCAAGGCTTCCCCGGATCACCGTGGGGGATCAATCCCTCATTATTGAAGGGCCAATCCGTCAATACACCCTCTGGATGTACCGCGACGGCAGTTTTTTAGGCTCGCAGAATATCAAAGCCGGCACCATCAACACCGCAGATCTGAAGGATGAAAAGGCGGAAGAGATCTATTTGTATTATTACGATGAGGAAAAGGGCCGGGGGATTATCCGGGGACCTTATACCCTAGGAAGGTGAATCATCCGCGGTCTTGAGGATTTCCTGAAGGCGATCCTTGCCGATCAGGTTAATGGACCGGGATTCGGAAAAATCCAGGGCCTTCCTGGAAAAATTAGAACTTGAGACAATGACTCCCCGGGTTACGCTGAGCTGTTTCATCTGTTCATGCAATGCTCGGACGGTTGTCTCGGGGATGAGTTCGGGGACCCGGAGAAACCAGAGGAGTTTCGGCATCTTTTTCGTAGCGCGCCATTTGGAATCCCCTTCCACGGCAATAATCTGGCATCCATTGGGAATATCACTGATGTCCCGGATACCCAGGCCCATTTTGATGGTTACGGACTTGCAGATAGCGTAGTAATCCTCCATATTGGCCGTCAGGTAATCCTTCATGCGGTCGTCGGTTCTCAGGTCCTGGTATTGACTGAGTTTTTCCGCCACATCCCGGAAGGCGGGCTTTTTCATGTAGATTTTTTCCCAGTTTTCGATAGCCTTGTCGATGTCTCTTATTTTTTCATAACAGGCGGCAAGGAAATAGCGGCCGTAGAGAACCTCCGTGGCCGCATCGTTATCCGATAATTTGGAAGCCCTTTCCAACTCGGGAATAGCCTTATCAAAGTTATTGGTACTCATGTAACAGGCTCCCCGTTCAATCAGGGCCTTGATTTTGAGCTCGTTGTCCCGTTGAGCCTTTTCAAAGGCCACTAACGCCGCCACATAATCGTGATTATCCTTGAGAATTTTGCCCAGATAGTAGTATATCTTGGCGTTTTCCGGCTGATACCGCAGGGCTTTTTCCAGGTATTCCTTGGCTTCCAGCGGCTTTTTTAAGCGATAGAGAAGAAGACCCAGGCGAAAAAGGGCTTCTCCATGCCCCGGCTGCAGCTCCACGGTCTTTCTGTAGTATCCCAGGGCTTTGTCCGTCTTCCCCCGCTCCTCGAACATTTCTCCGGCATTGAAATAATGGTCCGCCACGGCGGGTTCCTGTTTGATCAAGAGGAGATATTCCTTCAGGGCTTCTTCGGGTAGGTGAAACCGACGGTACAGTTCTGCGATGGTCCGTCGGAATTTCACCTCCGGACAAAGTTTTGTGAACTCGCCCAACTGGTTCACCGTTTTCAGTTCCATCAAAGCCAGTTCGTGTTTTCCTTCCGCCAGATATACCAGGCCGAGAAAATAGTGGGCTTCGCTGTTTCTCGGTTCCTTCGCGATGATGAGTTTTGCCGTTTTAATGGCATGAGCGTACTTTCCCTGCTTATAAAGATTTTCCAAAGATGCTACTCTATGAGGAGCGATGAAGGATTTAACGAGAAAAAACGCTATAACCCCTATTCCGATGCCGAGAAATATAAGGATGATGATTACGAACTGCATACAGGCTCCTGAGAGAAGAGTAATTAGTTTTTCCAGGGCTGTCAAACCTGTATTCACATTTTTTTCCCCCTGGGTTTTTTTACTCCTGGGCCTGTTTCTTTGCCCCCTAGGGCGGGTTTCCGCCGAGGATGTTTCATTTTTTAAGCAGGGAGAGCAGCTGCTGCAGGCGAATAAACCCCGGGAAGCCCTTACTATGCTCACGGCGGCAAAAAACGAGGAGCCGGGGAATGAAAAGGTGTATCTTTATTTAGCCTTTTCGTATGAACAACTGGGACAGCATGCGCAGGCCGCGGAAGTGCTGAAAGAAGGTCTCGGACGGGCGGTGCTGTATAAACAGGATTTTTATCTGAATCTGGGTAATAATTATTATAAACTCAACCAGATGAGCCTGGCGGAAGAGATGTTCTCCCAGGCTATACAAACGAATCCGCGGTTCAGCGAAGCCTATCTGAACAGGGCCAACAGCAGCTTGCGTCAGGACAAGCACCAGGAAGCCCTGGCGGATTACAGGATCTACCTTGCCTTAGCCCCCGAGGCTCCGCAAAAGGAGAAGATTGAGAAGATTATCTCCCTTTTAACCGGGTATATCGCCGAAGAGGAGCTTCGCAGAGCGGAAGCGGAACAGAAGGCCAGGGAAGAGGAGGAACGCCGGAAAGCTCTGCTGGAGTCGGTGATGGAAACCCTGGGTACCATCGGCAGCGACACCCAGAATCTTTCAGCCGATTCGGAAGAAATTATCGAACAGAGCGACGGGCTGGATATACTGGATTAAAAGCCTTAGAATGAACGGGGAAAAACCATGAACAGAAGACTACTCTTTATTATTATCGGTATCCTCTTGGTCCTCGGAGTTGTCCTGATCCTTCTTCTGGGGGGCGGGAAAGATAAGGAAGAGCCGGTTACGGATACCGTACGGCAGAATACACTGCTGCTGGCGGAGGATTATCTGGCCCGGGAGGATTACCAGCGGGCCTTGGATTTAATTGATGACTTGATAATCCAGAAAGGAGATGACGATCAGACCCGGGCTTTGCGGGATAGAATCCTTGAAGCCATGCGGATCAGCCGGGAAAATCAGCGGGAAACCCAGGAAAGTCAGCAGGAAAAACTGGTGGAAACCCTGTCGGAACTGGGTGAGACGATTCAGAGTTCCTCCCAGAGACAAAGCAGCGCCGAGGAAGAAGCCCGTCGGCAGGAAGAGCTGGCTCGGCTGGAACAGCAGCGCCTGGAGGCGGAACAGCGGCGCAAGGAAGAAGAAGAACGGTTAGCCGCTCTCTCCAGGGAGGAACAGGAACTGCGCCGAAAAATCAGGGAACTCCTCGATGAGGGTATCCGGTCCATGGCGGAGGAACGGTATTCCCAGGCCAGAGAGACCTTTACCCAGGCCATCGATCTCGACCCGCGGACCGCCGAAGCCTACGCCCAGATGGGGGAAGCTTATTTCCGGGAAGACTCCCGGGACCAGGGAAATTTACGAAAAGCCGTGGAAAACGCCAATCGGGCGAAGGAACTGGACAAGAACTTGTGGATACCCTACGCGACGTTAGGGAATGTCTACTCTCAGGCGCGAAATTGGGAAGCCGCCATGACGGAATACCGGGAAGCCGCACGATTGAACCCCGAGGACGCCAACTTGTTGTACGAGTTGGGAAAGGCCCAATACAGGGCGGGAAAATTTATCGAAGCCGGACAGTCCTTTGAAGGGGCTGTTCATCTGAATCCTGAGTTCGCCAACGCTTATTTCAACCTCGGAGCCGTGTACGTGCAGTTGAAAAACGACCAGTCCGCTTTGAAAGCCTTTAACGCCTGCGCCGAGATAGATCCCACCAATCCGGAGGTGTACTACCAGGTGGGAGAGATCCACCGCCGGGCCGGAAACAGAGCCCAGGCGGAAAGCCCCTTCAGGAAAGCCGCCGGTCTGGAACCTTCCAACAGCCGGTATGTCCGGGCCCTGGCGGCGAATCTATATTTCCAGGGAAAATATTCCGAAGCGGAAACCTGGTTTAAGAAAGCCCTGGCACTGGAACCGGATCACGCGGATACCCAGTACAACCTGGCATTGACCCTGATTACCCAGGGGCGTTTCGATGAGGCCATTGAACCGGCTCTCAAGGCGGTGCAACTGGACCCGCAGTCGGCGAAATATCTCTATACCCTGGGAGAAGCCAGCGAAAAAACGGGCAATCAGGAAGCGGCGATGCAAGCTTATTTCAAAGCCGTGCAGCTGGATCCGAGATACGTGCTCCCCAGGATAAATCTGGGAAAACTGTACGATGAAACCGGAGCCTATGACAAAGCCTTAGAACATCTCCTGGTGGCCTACCGGCTTGAACCGGAAAGTCTGGAAGTGAATAATAATCTGGGGAATGTGTATCTTCATTCGGAGCTCTACGAAGATGCTATCCGCCACTATAAGAAGGCCTTGAGCAAGCAGCCCAACGCCACGCTGATACGGTATCACTTGGCCATCGCCTATATCGAAAGCGGGAACGATACCGAAGCCGTAAAGGCTCTGGAAGAATTGATTAAAATTGATAACCGTTACGCCGACGCCTATTACCAACTGGGAAATCTGCTGTTCAAGCAAGGGAAGACCCAGGAAGCCAAGGCTTCTTTTAAGACTATGCTGGAAATAGCTCCGGATCACCCGAAACGGGCAGAGGCTGAAGCCGTTCTTAAGAGTTAGACGCGCTTTACCTGGCGGTACAGAAAATCCCGGGTAGTAGCAAAGATGATCGGCCGGCCGTGGGGGCAGTGAGGGTCTTCCATGGCCAATACCCGGTCGATCAGGGCCAGGGCGGTGGTGTGATCGATAAAGGCTCCTTCTTTTATAGCCCCTCGACAGGCTAGGGTAGAGTAAAGCCGGGCCAGAAGATTTTTTTCCGTTCCCTTCATCTCCGAGAGGAATTCCGCCACCAGATCTTCCTGGCCTTCACAGCCCGAGGGCAGGGTAAGCAGGTACACCGTTCCTGGACCGGAGAATTCAAAGGTGATGCCGATCTCACGGAGGGATTCCTGTGAGGCTTTCAGGACTCTTTCGGTATCCGGTTCCACTTCCACCATGACGGGAACCAGCAAATCCTGATGGTGCCGGGCTTTATTCACCAGCTCGTTATACAGAATCCTCTCATGAGCGGCGTGCTGATCGATGAAAAGCAGATCCGTTCCCCTTTCAACCAGCAGAAAAACTCCGAAAAGCTGCCCCAGGTAACGGTAAGAGCGTTCGGTAGTCGGAAGACTGTCCAGACTATTAACCTGAGCCCACTCCTCCGGAAACTTGATCCCCGATCCTGTCGGATGGTACGACGGTTCCGCCTGGGCGAACAAATCACCTTCGCCGGTGCCGCCCGAAGAATAGGATATCCCGGGTCTTCTGGAAGAAGGGTCGGACAATTTTCCCTGCAGGGTACCGGTTACGGCCCGGTGGATTTCCGGGAGATTGCGAAAACGGACCTCCCGTTTAGCCGGATGAATGTTGAAATCCACCAGGTGCGCCTTGATGGTAATAAAAAGAAAACATACCGGGCGGTATCCTCCCGGGGTGCCGTAGGCGTATTCCAGGGCCTGCAGCAGGGCGTAATCATAGATCCGTCTTCCCTGGACAAAAACCTGTAAAAGCCGCCGATCCCGCCGAGGGAGAGACGGATCGCCGGCGATGAAAAGGAGAGAAAATCCGTCATGCTCCGAAGAGAAGCTCCGGAGGCCGTAGGTGGCGCCGTAGAGATTTTCGATTCGCTGCCGGGGATCTTCCGGTTCCAGGGCGTAACGGACCTTACCGTCCGTCAGCATCCGAAAAGCCAGGTGAGGGAAGGCCGTCGCTTTTTCCATAAAGGCGGCGGCGCAGAGGTTCGTTTCGGAAGAAGGCCGCTTTAAGAATTTTTTTCTGGCGGGCATGGAATAGAACAGGTCGGATACTTCCACAATGGTGCCCTTGTTTCCCGCCCTGGAACCGGAAGAGAGGACCGATCCGCCGTGAAGGGTGATATAGTGAGCCTCTCCACCGTCTTCCGAAGAGGTGATGGTCAGTTTTGAACAGGCGGCAATGCTGGAAAGAGCTTCCCCGCGAAAACCGAGGCTGCTCAAGGAGTCCAGATCTTGCAGATTTCCTATTTTACTGGTGGCGTGAGCCTGAAAGCAGAGTTCGAGATTTTCCCTGTCCATGCCGCAGCCGTTGTCGATGAGGCGGATGCTCGACACACCGCCGCCTTCCAGATGCAGTTCAATCCGGTTCGCTCCGGCGTCGATGGCGTTGTCCAGGAGTTCCCGGACCACCGAAGCCGGCCGCTCGATCACTTCGCCGGCGGCGATGAGCCGTGAAACAGAGTCCCGGAGGATGTGAATCCTCCGGGACGGTGGGTTTTCTTTCATGCTTTAAGGCAGGACCTAGAAATGAATCCTTGTGTCGATGGTAATGGTGGTGTAGGGAACGGTTCTTCCGTCCGCATCATATTCCAGGTTGCCGGCTTCATCCCGGGAAAGGGCGGTAGTCAGCAGCAGGGCCACATCCAGGGTCGGCGCCACCGGATAGATCAATTCACCCCGGAAGACCGTCTGCTCGTCGAAAAGCTGGAATTTTACGTTATCGTCAGCCCTGGCGTCCTGAACGGAGCCGGCCAGACCGGTACGGGTGTATCCGATGGAACCGTGGATTCCCACCACGGGAATGACATCCGGTTCAAGGATGAAGTTCAGGGAAAGGTAATCCTCATCCGGGTTCATGGCCACGGTCTTATCGGGAAGGACTTCCCAGGTCCACACGTAGCCGCCTTCCAGCCGGAAGAGATCTTTCACTTCAAAGCCCGCCTGGCCATAGATTCCCATGGTGGTGTTGTCGTAGACCGGATCGGCGGGATTCGCCAGATAGTCTCTCAGTTCCGCCACGTAGGAGCCTCTCATCCGGTCGTAGGTGGTATTGAAGAAGGCCGGTCTGAAAATGCCCTTGAAGTTCCGGTATTCCAGGCGGTAATCGACAATAAAGATGTTACCGAAAAGACCGGCGGCGATGCCGTAGTTCCGCAAACCCTCCAGGGGGGATACGGCGGTCTCATCGTACACCACCTGGGTAAGAAATTGGCCGCCTGCATAGGGAACCATTCCTCCGAGATCTCCGAAAAGCACCATGGAGAGGAAGTCGGTTTCCACCAGAGGTATGTCCAGGTCGAAGGAAGCGTTGAGGAACATCGGATCGGCCCCCAGGGTGCCGTAATCGAAGTCTCCGGGCAGATCTCTGTCGGGGTTGATATCCACGATCCCCGACAAGCCTAAAGCGAGTTTAAAGGGGTGGAAAGGCCTGAAGAACACCCGGGCTCCCATGATTTCCGGTGAAGCCACATCGTTGACCACGGCTTCGAAACCGGCTTTTTCGCCCTGCAGGCCCAGGTTGATCCCCACCCGGCGAATAGCCGGGAAATCCGCGTCGTTGGCGTAGTTGTACATCAGCAGGCCGTGTCCCACGGTCATGTTGTTTACGTTCCCCACCTTGAAGAAGAACTTGTCCCGCTGTTCACCCCACTGGATGTAGCGGATCTTCAGGAAGAGATCGCTGACGATATCCGATACGCCGCCCCAGGGATCGTTTTCCCAGTCAGCGTCGGTGCCGAAGGACCACTCATCGTTTCCCTCCGGATGATACCAGTCCTCCGGATCGAACATGTTGGCTTCATAGATCACCGGCAGGTAGAGGGCCATTTTCAGCTTGCCGATGGCGAAGGTAGGCTGCAGAATGGCTTTTGAGTAGGTAGTGCCGTTGATGGTGGTGGTGCCGATTTCCATCCCCAGGATTTCCCGGAGTTTGTCAAAGACCGCGTCAAAGGGACCGGGCTCCGCAGGAGCTTCGGCCACTTCAGGTTCCGGTTCTTCCGGAGCCTCGGGAAGGGCGGGAACTTCGGCGGCCGGAGGAATTTCTTCTTCCTCCATCACCTCTTCAGGCTCCTCTTCCGCCGGCGTCTCATCGGCTTCCGGTTCCTCTTCGGCCCCGGGAACCGTGGTTTCATCCAGAGAGATCAACTGCACGTCGTTGTAGGCTTCTTCGATCTGTTCCGCCGTCATCTGTACGGCCTGAAACACCGCCGCGGCGATGTCGGCGAACTGTCCGGTGGCCACGGAGATCGATTCTCCGGTGACAAGATTATCTACCTGTACCAGGCCTCGTTTCACGATGACCCGACCTATGGATTCGGTGATGAAGTCCGTTCCCCGGACACCGCAGACGGCGGATTGGGTCTGGATGGAATAATTTTCACCGGTCCCTGAACGGGCGGCGATGGTCCTGAGTTTTCCTCCGAGAAGAGCGAAGTCGTTGGAGCTGTACGGATCGGTCTGCAGAGCCTGAATTTTGAATTTTGTGTTCATAGCCAGTTTCAGGATGGA
>JAFGDJ010000112.1 GCA_016932135.1 Spirochaetales bacterium
ACCGTTTCGCTGTCCGTGAGAATCAGGAATACCAGGTAGGTTTTTTTACCGTCCAGAGACTCGAAATCGAGGCCCGTTCTGCTCATCCCGATGACAATCCGAGGCCCATGGACCAGTTTCGACGAGGGCTTCCGCAGATGCGGCAGGGCGATGCCCTTACCGACGGCGGTGGAAACGATGGATTCCCGCTCCAGGAGTTTCTCCAGCAGGTCCTCCTCATCGGCGATGAGTTTATGCTCCCTGGCCAGGTCCACCAGGGATTTCAGAATCTCCCGTTTCGGCGCCGGCTTGAGGTCCGTCAGAATCAGAGATTCGTCGATCAGCCGGTTGATGGGAACAATATCGTATTCCGACTCGATAAGCCTGGACATATCGTTCTGCGGAATCACCTGCATCCGGGAGATCAGCCAGTCGTCCAGAACCGTTTTCACGAAACGCCATTGATTGGCCACCTTGGCGCAGGGAATCTCTCCGTTCCGGGCCATTTTTAACACTGTTTTTTCGGAAAGCTTCAGATAGACCGCAGTTTCCGATAATGTCAGTATTTCGGTGTTATATTCCATTATATTCTCCTATATTACTTATTTTACCACTAAAATGATGATAATTCAAGAGGTTAAACAAAAAAATTTCCAATAAGGAGTCCCAGGGATGTCAGGGGATAGTATCAGGGAGGATTCCTTCGCCGTTCCCTCTTCACGGGCCGATCAATGCCAGCATTTCCTCGTTCTTCGGAATATCCGCCATACCGTGACCGTAATGGATATAGCGGACCCTTCCTTCCGGATCGATGATCATCTGGGCGGGCATCCGCCCCAGCTTGAAGATATTGACCTTCTGGCCGTACAATTTCAGAACCGTATGCTCCGGATCAGGAAGACCGATAAAAGGAAGATCGTTCTTTTCAAAGTACTCGGCGAACCGGTCCGCCGGTTCAGGTCCGACGACCATAATAACGGCATTTTTTTCAACGAACCGCTGGTATTCCTGGCGCAACTGCGCCATGTGCTCGCGGCAGAAGGGTCAGAGGAATCCCCGGTTCATCACCAGGAAAACGAAGCGGCCTCGAAAATCTGACAGTTTTACCGACTTTCCCCGGAAATCGGTGAGTTGGAAATCGGGAGCCGGGGTGTTGAGTTCAACCACTGACATAAGCACCTCCTTCAGGGCACATGTTATTCTCAGCCTTTTGTTCATGGAAAGCAAGGGGCGATGGATTTTTTTCATTCTTCAGAGTACAATGAACCATCCATACGGACTCCTTTGGAGAAATCTATGAAGTTTGACACCGAATCCCGAAACACCATAGCTTTTTACATAGCCTTTCTGATCATTATTTTAGCGGCGGTAGCCTTCGCCGGCAGGTTCGTTCTTTTCCGTCCCTGGACCTCCAGAACTCATTCCGCCGCGGCGGTTTTTAACGACAGGATCTATCTCTTCGGCGGACAGCACCGCTCCGGCAGCCCCTTGAAGGATATCCTGGTAATCCACCCGGAAGAAGGAACCCTTAAACGAGCCGGCAAGCTTCCTGAAGCCCTGATGTTCCCTGCCGCCGCCGCCTTGGGGCAATACATCTACATCGCCGGGGGATATAAAAGTCGGGACTACAGTTCCGCCCTGTACCGTTACAACCCGGTAAAAGAAGAATGTGTTTTTTTCACCGAACTCCCCTACCCCGCGGCTTTCGGGTGTCTTGTTCCCTATAAAGACCGGCTGTACTACCTCGGGGGATGGGACGGCAAAGAGCTCCGCCGGGATATCCTCGTTATAAACCCTTCGGACGGCCGGGTGACTGCCGCGGGGCTTCTGCCGGTACCCCTGCAGTACGCCAATGCCGCTGCTTTTGGTGACGGAATTTACATCTTCGGCGGGGAGGACAACGAGGGTATATCCCGGCTGGAGGTGTATCGGTTCGCTCCGGAAACGGAAAGCGTAAGCCTTGCGGGCTCGCTCAAGATGCCCCTTCAGCGGGCAGCTGCCGCGACAATGGGTGATTTTCTATATCTCGGCGGAGGCTGGAGCACGGGCATCACCGACCGGATTGTCTGCCTCCACTTTCTTGAGAGAGGGGAATTTTCCGTCATAACCGCCGGGAAACTGCCCGAGGCGGCGGCGGATCTCACCGCGGCTGCCCTGGACGGAAGGGTATTCTTCTTCGGCGGCACCGACCCTACAATGAAACGTCAGATTCGGGTGGTCCGCTACGATCCCTCATCCGGCATGACGGAAGACCTGCTTTTGCGCAGCTTCGCCTGGTGGTAGAAACAGTGTGAGGGATCAGTGTGAGTGTGAGGATGAACAGCCTTACAAACCCAGGGCCTCTTCGAAAAACTCGTAGGCATCGATGATATCCAGGTACACTCCGTCGAATCCCGCGGCGATGATTCTATCCAGGTAAGCCGCGGTGCTTCCGTAGATAATCGCCTGCCAGTCGGTGTTCCAGTACTCCACCTTGTAATTTCCTTTCCACGCCGGGTTCTCCGCGGCGATCCACTCCGGTTGATCCCGGTTCCATGAATCCTGCCAGTAGTAACGGTAATCCTCCGCCTCGCCGATGCTCATGTAGCAGATTAGAAGCCGGGTGCCCCCGCCGTCTTTCTGCCTCATCGCTGCCAGGTCAGTCGGTGTCAGGGCTTCTCCGGCGATGTCAAAGAGATCCATGATAACGAGATCGTAATCCGTTCCGCCGGCAGCCTGTAAAAAGGCTGTTTTAGTACTGTATTCGCTGGGATTGATGAGGTACAAAAAGTTCTTCGCCTCCGCCAGGGTTGTTACGTTTGCTGTGTTCTTTCCGAAAGGTTCCGATGGAAAATCGGGAATAGTATCCAGTTCCCGGCTGTCGGCGGCAAAGGAGATATATCCCCGGGCCGCGTTTTTATTGTAGGAATCGGTCATCTTCGTATGGGTTGAGCAGTAGTCCGTGGCCAGGACCTCTACCCCCCGCCCTTCGGCCAGGTCCATGTAGGCCACCATGGCGTCCGTGTCCTCCGCTGCCGTGGGTTTGTCATCCCCGTCGTAGCCGTAAAAGAGATCTTCCCGGCCTACCCCGTCGATGGCGGCGATATAGGTATCCGCCGCCGTTCCTGCCGGATTTCCCTTCACCAGAGTCAGGAGCTCATGACCGTTCTGAGGTATGATGATAAAGCCGGGCTTTTTCGTCTCGGCGTACTGATGTATCCCCATGACAAAATCCCGCATATCCTGCCGGAAGTCCCGCTCTTCCCCTTCCCATCCGGTGGCGCAGGAAGCCAGGAGGAGCACCACGAGAAATAATCCGCCCAGGTATTTCATTTCTTCTCCCCTTTTTAGTATGATAGGTCTAATATATCCCTCTGAAGGAGGAAACACCATGTGCGACACCCTAGTCATTGAAGGAGCCGGCCGTTCGGTCTTCGGCAAGAATTCCGATCGGGATCCCGGAGAACTGCAGCTGTTGCAATACAGCGCCGGCGATAAGGAGGAGCTGCTCCACAGCCCCTGCCAGGAGCGGCTGCCGAAGTATCTGGAAGGCCCTTATAAAAACCTTAAGGCTTTCGCAGAAACCTGGTCGGGGGGCATCCCGGCCCTGGTATCCCGACCCGCCTGGATCTGGGGAGCGGAAATGGGGGTGAACATCCGCGGCCTGGCGATCGGAAACGAAGCGGTGTTCTCCCGGGAAAAGACCGCCCCCGGTGGCCTTCTGGGCATGGACATCCTCCGCCTTTCTTTACACAGCTGCTCCTCCGCCGCCGATGCCCTGAGGTTCATCACCGGCCTGATCGAAGAGTACGGCCAGGGGGGCAACGGCAGTTACAAGGGCACCTTACGGTACCACAACTCCTTTCTCATCAAGGACCCCGGAGAAGCCTTTATTCTGGAGACCTCGGGACGACACTGGGTCTCCCGGCGGGTTTCCGGCCACGCTTCGATCTCCAACGCCTACACCTTGAGCCGGGACTTCGAC
>JAFGDJ010000113.1 GCA_016932135.1 Spirochaetales bacterium
CCCGGAAGAGGACTTGAACCTCCACGGCCGCGAAGCCACCAGACCCTGAACCTGGCGTGTCTACCAATTTCACCATCCGGGCCAAAGCACATCCGATTTTACTTAAATCATTTCCTCCTGTCAAGACAATCCGGAAAGAGACCGGATAAAGAAAAAGAGCCTCCCGGCCGGGAGGCTCTCCTCTATAGTAATCCGATATTAATACCGGTCATCCCACCGGTCACGATCCCTGCGGCCGTTACGGCCGTCCCGGATAGCCTTGAACAACTTTCCAACTACCCGGTCAAGCTGGGGCTTGAAAAAATACCCCAGAGCTATACCAACGATAATCCAGAAAATCATTCTTCATCCTCCTTTATAATCTCGACCTTGATTCCGTCCTTGGTCTCATATTCCTGGTTGGGAGGAATAGTAACCTTCAGAATACCATTCTTGAAGACCGCTTTCACCTGTTCCCGGTTGAACTTATCTTCGGGAGCATAATAATGCTGGTCCCGGATATCCTTCAGTTTCAAACGCTTCTTGAAATACCTGATCCGTTCGTCTTCAGGCTGCTCTTCCGGCGCCTTGGCTGAAAAAACCAGGTAATCACCTTGGAACTCCAGGCTGATATCCTTTTCTTCAAAGCCGGCCAAAGCGAATTCAAGAACCAGCTGTTTCTTTTCCGTAAGATAGACATTTACGGGAGGATAAGAATAGGTGGGATAATAATCCATCCCCTCTGCGAAAGGTCGAGCGTTCCTATCCCGGTCCTTATGACCGAAATTGAAACCGTCTTGAAAGGCATGAGAGAAATCCTTGGTCGCTTCAAAAATTTCGTCCATCATCCTTCCGAGGTCGATTACGATTCTGTCTTTCATATGACACCTCTTTTCGCGCATCCGCGCGCTTCGAACCCCTTTTAAAAAAGGCGGTTCTTTCTTTCCGGACCCTCATCGGCGTCCGGAAGGAGCAACACTCCATCTATAATAAAGCAAGATGTATGCCAGAAAAACTCATTATACAAAAACTTCTTATAAAATTGTAATTGTTTATTTTAAAAAGAATTATTCATAACTATTTCCTTCAGCTCCAACTTTTAAATGAAAGACTTTTTCTTTCATCCTACCGGGCGGGTCATATTGACCCTATCAAAGAAGAGACTTAAAAAGAGTGTATCCTTTTGCCCACCCCTGGCATAACCAGGAAAAACATGTATAGTAGGAACACCCTGTTTTAACAGGGACAGAGGATCTAAAGGGAGTTGTTTGTGGGTGTGCGTATTCTATGTATCGGTGAAATTGTGGGGAGTACCGGCATCTATACCGTGAAAGCCCTTCTTGCCCGGGTAAAGAAAGAACAAAACATCGATTTTGTCCTGGCTAACGGAGAAGGGGCTACCGGAGGCTTCGGTATCGGGAAAAATCACGCGGTATATCTCCGAAAACTGGGAATTGACGTCATCACCTCCGGGGAGAAGATCTACTATAAAAAGGATATGGTTGAACATATCCAGAAAGCTCCGTATATTCTCAGGCCGGCCAACTATCCTCCGGGGAATCCCGGCCGCGGATGGAGGGTGTACGAGGTTGCAGAAAAGAAAATCGCGGTCATATCCCTCTTAGGTCAGTCGGGTTTTCGCAGGACCCATCTAAGCAACCCCTATACCTTTCTGCCGGAAATTGTTTCCCGGCTGAAAGAAGAAACCCCCATCATTATCCTTGATTTTCATTCCGCCACTACAGCCGAAAAATATACCATGTTTCACCTGGCCGACGGTCTTGTCTCCGCGGTAATCGGGACCCACAGTAAAGCCCTGACGGCGGATGCCCATATTCTTCCCGGGGGAACCGCCGTGATATGCGACAACGGCCGGACCGGAAGCCTCATGTCCGTGGGAGGGCTGGACCCGGAAATCGAAATACGAAAATTCCTGCAACAGATTCCGGAACGATCAAAAAACTGGACCGCCCTTCCGGAATTGCAGGGCGCAGTGGTGGAAATCGGCGAAGACGGTAAAGCCACGCACATCGAAGCCCTGCGGATACAGGCACCGGAGATTCCTGATGACGGAAACAGCGAAAATAATAACGATTGACGGCGACACCGCGTTGGTGGGCTGCGATGCCGCTTCCGACGCCTGTCACTCCTGCGCCGGCAGCCCTTTCTGCAATCTCAAAGAAAGAACCTACGAAGCTCTTGTGAACCCGGGCATCAACGTAACCTCCGGAGACCGGGTGCGGGTCTATCTTCCCCCGGGAAAAACCATCATATCCGGTTTCATGGTTCTCATCCTGCCGTTGCTGCTATTTCTTCTTTTCTATTTTCTTTCCGGTAGGTTGCTCGGTCTTAAGGATGAGGGTCTTCGGGCCTTATGCGGGGTTTTCGGACTTTTCCTGGGATTCGGAGGAAGCTTTTTTTTCGCCCGGAAGAATAGAAAGAAACATATGCCGTTAATTGTCGGAAAGGCGAACGACTAGAAGGGCTTTCCGGCCAGGGCATTCAGGGTATCGGCCATCTTCTCCAGAGAAACCACCTGATGAAGGTAACCGTATTCCCAGGCCACCTTGGGCATGCCGTACACAATTGAACTCTCCTCGTCCTGACCTAGGGTCATGCCCCCCTTTTCATACACAGCGCCGATTTCCCGGGCGCCGTCTTTCCCCATACCGGTCATAATGACCGCCAGGGTATTAGCGCCATAGACCGAAGCCACCGAGTTGAAGAGAACCCCCACCGAAGGCCTGTGACCGTTTACCGCCGGGGAATCGGATAAGGCGACCACCCGGGCGAGCCTTTTTTCTTCGACCAGCAGATGACGGTCTCCGGGAGCGATGAGGATTCTTCCGGCTTTCAGCAAATCGCCGTTCTCCGCCTCCTTCACTTCCAGAGAACACACCCGATCCAGGCTTCGGGCGAATTCCCTGGTAAAGCCGGGAGGCATATGCTGCACCACCACCACGGGAACCGGAAAATCGGGACGGAGCCGGGGAAAAACAATTCTGAGGGCATTCGGTCCGCCGGTGGAAATTCCCAACGCCACAATGTCTGCGTTTCCTCTCGGGCTTACCTTCCGAGAAACCGGCGGAGCTGGAGGAGCTGGAGGGAAACTGACGGTTTCTTTTAATTCTTCATGAAAAACCGCGGGTTTGAAAGCTTTACCCTTGCTCCGTTTAAACTGCCGTCCATAGGCTTTTATGGTCTGAATCAACTGCTTTCCCATCTCTCCCAGGTCATATTCACCGGAAGATGCGGGTTTCATGATAAAATCGGAAGCTCCCAAGGAGAGGGCATCCATGGTTATTTTGGCGCCCTTCTGAGCATGGGAAGATAAAATGACTATGGGAATGTCAAGATTTAAACGCTGACGTTCCTTGAGAAAATCGATACCGTTCATTTCGGGCATTTCAAGATCTAAAATAATGACATCCGGCTGCAGGAGTTTCAATTTCCTCAAGGCAAATAATCCGTTCATCGCTTTTCCGGCAATTTCCAGATCTTCGTCCGCCTCGATAATTCTACTGATTACGTTTCGCATTAACGCCGAGTCATCACAGATCAATACGGATATTTTCTCAGTGCTCACCCTAGACCGCCATTATTCCAGAAATTTCCTGTAGATACAGGCCCAATCCGTTTTAAGAAACTCAAACTGAGTGTTCATACCGAAAAGAGATTCGGAATGTCCGATAAAAAGAAAAGAGTGGCGCCCCATGGTTTCCCAGAATTTCTCGATAACCGCTTTCTGGGCCGCCTCGTCAAAATAAATAATAACGTTTCTGCAGAAGACAATATCCAACTTCTGCAGCCCTGAGGGGAATTTAAGATTATGGTAATCAAAGGTTACCATATTCTTTATGTTCTCCGTGACATTGTAGCCCTCCCCTTTCTGAAGGAAGTACTTCCTCAGGTATACATCCGGAACCCCTTTGAGCTTTGCCTCGGGGTAAAAACCCTCTTTAGCCGTCATAAGAGCCCGAAGGCTTAAATCGGAAGCCACAATCTCCACCTTCATCTGAGGTGGAACCAGGTTCCTGGCAACCATGGCAATGGAGTAAGGTTCTTCCCCGGTGGAGCACCCGGCGCTCCATATTCTCAAGGTGTTTTCACCTTTCTGTTTCTTATATTCAATCAAATGGGGAAAAACATAATATTCCAGCGTTTGGAAATGAGATGTGTTTCTGAAGAATCTTGTCAGGTTGGTAGTAACCGAATCGAGAAAATCCTTTAACTCTTCTTTATTTTCCCGAAGAACCCGGTAATACTCCTGGACGGTATCAGATCCCGCTTTACGAAGCCGTTCTTTTAACCGGCTCTCGAGGATCGTCCGGTTGGAGTCGGAAAAAAATATACCGCTCTCGTCGTAGATCAGTTTGCTGTACCGGTTAAAATCGTCTTCCGAAAGAAAATATCCCATCTGTGTACCGTGTAAGAAAAGTGTAGTTATCCTGGTATGCGATGTCAATGAAAAAGACAGACGAAAAAAAAGGGATATTTTTTACTCCTCCTGGAGTTTCATTACAGTCTTCGTGCTTTTTCGATGGATTGTGTTATACTTAGAAATAATGGAGAAGTGCTTATGATCGAGTTAACGGTAAAAGGTATTGCCCTGGATCAGAAAAGCGGAATGCCTATTATTCTCTTAACGGAAAAAAACGGCGGTCGCCTTTTACCGATCTGGATCGGTCCCTTCGAAGCAAGCTCGATTATCCTGCAGATGGAAGGGGTTCATCCCCCCAGGGCCCTGACCCATGATATTCTTGCATTTCTGTTTAAACGGCATGGCTTGAAAGTGAAACAAATGGAGATCTACGGGGCGTTGGATGACAGCTTCCTTTCCAAAATTATATACCGAAGCAGATTCCGAACCTATTCCATCGAGGTGCGTCCCAGTGACGGCATAGCCCTGGCACTGCGAACAGGGGGGACCATTTTGGCGGAAGAATCGATCCTGGCATCGGAAGCGGAAGACAACCTTTATTTACAGAATCTCGATCCCGCTTCGTCGGAGGTTCTCTTTCTCGGACAGCAGAACATCAATTCCTGTATAATGTAAAACCCGTTCATCTGTAAAAATGCGAAGAGCTATGGATCCCCCCTATTCTTGACTTTTATGCTTCTCTTCCCGATACTTACGACAATGCGTGTCCGATGCTTCTTTCTATCCATGCTGTTATTTCTCGGAGCCTGTCGTTTGGATTATCAGCAGGCTATGGTGGCTGATGAACTCTCGGAAGGCATTCCGGAAACAATTCTGATAGATTTTACCCACTCAATCATAAAAAATGGGATTCCCATGATGGTTTTCTCCGCCGTGAAAGCCGAAACCTATGAAGAAAGCAATAAAACGACCCTGGAACAGGTGGCTTTCAGACAATTCAACAGCCTTGGTGAGCCGGTATCGGAGGGGAAAGCGGATCACGCAGTACTGTATTCTTCAACGGAAGACATGGAGTTGTGGGGGAATATCTACTTCTATTCGATCGGTGAGGAATCCTCCATTGAAGCCGACTATCTTTATTGGAACGATGAAGAGGGAACCCTGACCGCCCGGGAGAAGGATGTGGTAACCATACAACGCGATTCCGGAACCTCCATCCAGGGAACCGGATTTCAAGGTCATCTTTATGAAAAGGATATTCTGTTTCGTGGAAAGGCTTCCGGCGCCTGGGTTGAAGATGAAGAAGAATAGTATCCTCCTCGCCGGTTTTTTCATCTTGCTCCTGGCGCCCCTTTCAGCTGAGACCTCTTCTTTCTCATTTTCCAGCGATACCACCCGCGCCGTCCTGGCAAAAGGAAAAGAAAGGACCATCCTGTCCGGAAACGCTTTCATTCATTCAGAAAACACGGAAATAAAAGCGGATTCCATAGAGCTGTACGGCGAGGACTTTCGTTACGCTTCCTGCGCCGGAAAGGTTACCGCTTTCAACAGGGAAAAGGGAATCATTATGACCTGTGAAAACCTCTTCTATGATCGCGAAGAAGAGAGAATGATTATTACCGGTTATGGCGAGATGCAGGACCAGAAAAATGAGCTGGTTGTAAAGGGCGGCTTTTTTGAAGACAACGGAAATGAAAATATTACCATCATAGAAATCGGCGTTAAAATTCTAAAAATCGCCGAGGGAAAGGAAATGGTCTGTCGGGCCGAATATGCCCGGTATGAGAGGGATAAGGACATTCTTATTCTATCCGGTATGCCGGAAGTTTATTGGAAAGACGATCATTATTCCGCCGCGAGAATAACAATAAACCTGGAAACCGATGAAATAACCCTGGAAGGCAAAGTGAGCGGTTCGGTTTCAACCCAGGAACAGAGTGAAGACAATGAATGAAAGCCTGGGCACCCTCAGAGTAGAAGGGGTTAAGAAAACCTTCGGCCGCAAGGTGGCGGTACGAGACGTCAGTTTCTCCATGAACAGGGGAGAAATTGTCGGCTTACTAGGACCCAATGGAGCAGGAAAAACCACGGTCTTTTATATGATCGTCGGTTTCATTCGGGCAAC
>JAFGDJ010000114.1 GCA_016932135.1 Spirochaetales bacterium
CGAAGGCCTTCGCCGGACCGTCCGGTGGTATCTGGAAAATCGGGAATGGATCGCCTCGGTAAAATCCGGGGAATACAGAAAATGGATGGAGCTCAATTATACTAAGCGCTGATTTTTTATTCTTGAAGCAAGGAATGAAAAAGGCCCGGTTCGTCCGGGCCTTTTTTTTACTGCCTTGTAAAAGTTAACACATCCCCGTCGTCTTCGGTGATGACCATGGTGTCGCCGTTGATGGTGTAGGTGAAGGAATTTTCCGTCTCGATTTCCCAGGTGGGGTATTGCTGCAACAGATCCTCTATATTTTTCCATTCATCATCATCATCTATATCACCGTTTCCGTTCCAATCAAACCGCAGGGCGAGAAAGGTTGTTGTCCCGTTTTTCCCCTGTATTTCTATGGTACCGCGCATCATCATGGCTAAGGGATCCATGTCTTCTTCTTCCGACATGCTCTGGCTGAAACTGCCGTCTTTTCCAATAGTTACAAGAATCCACGTTTCACTTTCCGTGTCTTGTCCCTTCCAGGTGCCCACGTAGGGCGGGGTGAACAGGTTCCCGAAGAACTCGCATCCGGAAAGAAGGAAGAGGAGCGTGAGGACGGAAGCGATCAGAATAAATGTTTTACCTTTCATATAATGAAACCTCCTGAAATGATGGCCCGTCAAACCTGACGGGTTTTTTCTTTTCTGTAAAGATATCACGGAAAAGGTATTTTTCTTTATGCCGAGAATAAACTTTGGTTTATGAAGAGGGGGATCTTTAAGGTTTCACCGTTTCCTCGGAGTCGGCGTATACTACCTTCATCAACTCTACCCGGGTGTGAATGCCTATTTTTGTGTAGGCGTTGTACAGGTGGGCTTTCACGGTGTTTTCATTGATCTCCAATTCCGCGGCTATCTGTTTGTTTCCCAGCCCTTCAACGACCTTTGAGAGGATAGCCATTTCCCGGTCGGTAAAACTGTAAGCGGAAAACAGAGCTTCCAGGTTGTCTTTTCGGTCGGTTTCAGAAGGGTGTCGGGTCATGAAGTTGACGAGAAAACGTAGGAAAATGATGTTCCAGATACCGTAGGCCATATTGGTAAAGGACAAAGAGCCGGTACGAAACACCCGGCCGGTAAAGAAGGGAAAAAGGGTATACATCAGCAGGTAGGCGATATAGATCGGCCCTGCCAGGATAAACAGCCTGTTGATGCTTTTCATCGGGTAGGAAAGTCTGTTTCGCAGGGATAAAGCAGTCACCACCACATGACAGGCCAGAAGAATCGATGCCACGGCACCGGCCAGGTAGAAGGGTGAAAGGTGGTTCCTTTCTGGGGTAGAAAAAGCGGTCCATACTATTAGATATACCGCTGAGATGACCGTCAGGAGCCTTCGAGTCTTTTTCCCGGGCAGATCGAAGAGGCGTTCTAAAAACAGAGGTATTAAAATAAGGAAAAAGGCTCTTAGCAGGGTCTGGGCGGTGGTAAAGAAGGCTGTCGAAAGGCTTGGGGCGATCAGGTAAAAAGCCCCGTTGTATAAGACGTCGATAACAGTGTAGATACCGGTGGTTATTTGAATTCCCACATAGGGAGGAATCCAGGATTCCCGGCTCTTTACGTAGTACAGCACCAGCACGGGCAGAGCCGAAAACGACACCAGGTAGAAAAATCCTTCAAAAATCGCGTAAACTATTTTTAAACACTCCTTACGGGATTAGTGTATCACAAAGGCGACCCTTGAACCGTGGATCGATTCTTTTTTTTATAACAACGAAACGGATGAATTGCTTCAGTCAGGATTATCATGGCAGGCGTATGAGGCCAGGTATTCCTCCGTCAAGGCGGCATAGGCCCGGGTGACCTTTTGTATTGTCGGGTGGTCTGCCGATGGAAAGGAAAGGTCGTTTATCCGTGCCACCGGCAGGATAAAAATGGAGGTTCCGGTTAGAAAGGCGGCGTCGAAATTCGGCAGATCGGATACAAAAACGTCCTTTTCCTCCACGGAGAGGCCCCCCTGACGGGAAAGGTACAGGACCTTTCCCCGGGTTATTCCCGGCAGGACCTCCTTTGCCGGGGGGGTGATCAGGGTTTCTCCACGGATGAAAAAGATGTTTGACTTGCTTCCCTCGGTGATCCGGAGGTTTTCATCCACCAGGAGCACCTCGAAGACCCGGTCTTCGTCGATTTCCCTTTGGACCGTTTGGCTGTAGTGCCTATCGATTTCCTTGATCTGCGGGTGATTTCTTGAAAGGTGGAACAGGTGCGTAGAGACTCCCTGTCGGTAATCCGCCTGGGAGGGTAGTCTCCGGGGGACCCGGGCCATGGCATAACAGTTTTTTCCCCCTTCCATAAAAATGAGTTTGATACTGTAAGTGCCCGGCCCCAGAAGGCCGATGAGGAGACTTAAGGATTTTTCAATGACCGAATGTTCCGGTACCTGTATCGAAAGGACGGAGAGTTCCGCTGAGCGTCGGATTCTGTTGAGATGGTCTTCCAGAAACAGGGGAGCTCCGTGAATGACCCGGACCACGTCGTATACCCCCGGGGCGGATTCGAGGGTCTTGAACACCTCCGGAGATTCTTCCACCGGCAGGCCTTGCAGGATCATTGTTTCAGTCGCATGGGATTTCATATCCCCTGACTATATCAAAAAGTAAAAGAAAGAACATCGTCTTTATTCATGGAATCTCCTCCGATTCGGTAGTATATTTATTCCGAGGAAGGAATCCATGGACATGCCGTTTCATCCCCCCGTCCCGCTGGAATTTTACGGTTTTTCATCTCTGGACCGTTACTTCGGCCAGGTTGATCCCGAGCTTCCTCTGTTGGCGGCCACCGGATCGGACCCGGCGGTCCTGGCGAAAAAGGTTGATGCCGTCTCTTTTCCCGGAGTACCCCGGGTAGACGCGGAAGCTCAGGTAGACGGCAGAACGGTGCTTTTTCGGTGCGCGGACGACTGGCAGGGGAGGCAGGATCTTTCTGTTCCGGTGATGGATTTCAGGTATGTGCCGGAACGGAGGGTCTTCAGGGATCCTTCGGAGGTGTATTACCTTCTTCGGGAGGGGAACTCCAGAATCCGGACGCCTTTCCGCTGCTCCTGGCTGGAGGCGGCAGACCTGGCGGTGCTGGCCTCCAGGTACGGCTTTTCCCTCCCCGAAGTCGGGGTGTGCGAACCTTCAGGGCCACCCCTGCCCGGGTACCTTCAGCGGCTCTACCTGGTTTTCCTGCTGACGGGAAAGAATCCCGCCGCGGGGCTTACCTTTCTGAAAAAGACCGGATTTATCCGGGAACACTGGCCCCTCCTGGACCTGCTGGACCGGGTGGACCACAGCAAGGAATACCATCCGGAAGGAAATGTCTGGCAGCACACCCTGGAGACCTTCTCCTACCGAAAAACCCGGGATCTGGTTCTTTCCTTATCGCTGCTGCTTCATGACATCGGAAAGGTTAAGGCGGTGGAGAACGAGGGAAACCGATTCGACCGGCACGCCCAGATCGGCGGCTCCATGGCCATGGATTTTTTAAAAGACCTTTCCTTCGACCCGGCTCTGACGGAAGAGGTCCGTTTTCTCGTCTCCCGCCACATGATGCCCGCCATGGTCGCCCGGCTGCCGGTCTTCCGAACCGAGGAAACCATGAACGACCCTCTTTTTCCCCTGCTTTTAGAGGTCTACCGCTGCGATATTTCTTCCACCTTCCGGGGCCCCGACGGGTATTACGAAGCCTGCCGGGTGTACCGGGAATTCCTCAAGAACCGCAAAAACCCCTTCCGCACCAGCGCGGGGAAGAAGATCTTCCGCACCTATGTGGAGTGAAATTCTTTTCAGGCGCAGGTTATTTTAACTGTATGCATGAAGGAGAAAATCCTTCAGCGCGCCGCCTTCGGGAGCAATTTTTATCGAGTGCTTCGGCAGGTCCAGTACCAGGGCCAGGTGTTCGGGCAGGGGAGGCCGCCTTCCCGTGGCTTTTTCCACTATTTCCAGAAACTTTCCCGGGTGAGCCGTGGAGGCGATGATCACCGGGGTTCCCGCGTCCTGTTCCCGGAACCATTTCGCGGCCAGGTACCCCACGGCGGTATGGGGGTCTATATACCGGCCGGTTTCCTCCCACAGCCGGCGGATGACTGTGAGGGTTTCATCGTCCGACACCATCTCGCCCCGGATAACTTCGGCCATGGCGGCATGACTGCCGTGAAAGATGTGCAGAAGCCGTTCGAAATTGCTCGGGTCGCCCACATCCATGGCGTTGGAGAGGGTGCGGACGCTGGGCCGGGGGGTGTAGGCCCCGTTCAGCAGGTATTCCGGGACCACGTCGTTCCGGTTAGTGGCGGCGGTAAATCCGGATACCTTGAGACCCCAGGTCCAGGCCAGCACGGCGGCGGTGAGGTTGCCGAAGTTTCCGCTGGGCACGCAGATCCGGGGGGCCGGACCTCCCAGGCGGGTGACGGCCCAGATGTAATAAAAACTCTGCGGCAGCAGCCTGCCTAAATTGATGGAGTTGGCGGAGGTCAGGGGAACGGTTTCGGATAAAGGCGCGTCCAGAAAGGTTTCCTTGACCATCCTCTGGCAGTCGTCAAAGGAACCGGCGACCTCCAGGGCGGTGACATTGTCGCCCAGGGTGGTGAGCTGTTTTTCCTGCAGCGGGCTGACCCGGCCTTCCGGGTAGAGGATCACCACGTCGATCCTGTCCCTCCGGTGGAAAGCCCGGGCCACGGCGCTGCCGGTGTCTCCCGAGGTGGCCGTGAGGATGACTGCCCGCTGATTCCGGTGCTTGAGAAATTCCTCCATGCAGGCCGCCAGGAAAGAGGCGCCGTAGTCCTTGAAGGCGCAGGACGGTCCGTGAAACAGCTCCAAAAGATGCAGGTTGTCCCCCAGGTCCGCAAGGACCGGTTCGAAGGTAAAGGCTTTTTCGCAGAGGGCTTTTACGGTTTCTCCGTTCAATTCGCCCTGAAAAAGGGCTTTTGCGGTGGCCGCTGCCGAGTCGAGAAAGGAAGTTTCCCTCGGGAGAGCCTCGAACAACCCGGATAAATCGGGGGTTTCGGCGGGCACGAAGAGGCCGCCGTCAGGAGCCAGGCCCCGGAACAGGGCTTCCTGGAAATCTACAAGATGATGGGTGTTTCGGGTGCTATAGTATTTCATTGCCCCTTTTATACACCAAAAGGGGAAGTTCCATCCACCCCCGGCTTTTCGGAAAAAGTGGTGGCGCCCGGGTAAAAACCCTGGTAGGATGTAGGTACACGTTATTATGCCTGAAAAAAAGAAAAAGTATCTCTTTGTTGCATTCAGTTTTCTCCTGATCGTTTCCTGCGCCCATCTGGATTCGCCGGAAGGGAAGGTTATGGAGGATGACTCCGCGGCGGTTCTTCCCGGTGAAGAGACCGGGGAAAATAACGCCTTGCAGGATGCGATACCCCAGGAACAGCCCGCCGACGTTCCCCCTCCCCTGCCGCCGGAGCCTTTTTCCAAGAAAGAGATAGACGCCCGGATCGTCAACCTGGTGTACCCCGGAACTGTGCCGGTTCTTCGGGAAGGCCAGTTACTGGCGGTGTATGTCGATCTGGACGGGAACGGGTACACCGACGCCTGCGTTCTTTGTGTGGAGACCGACTTTCCGGAAAGGGCGGACTACCGTACCTTGTCGGACGAAGCCAGGTTGTACCAGGAGGTGCTGGAGCCCTTCTCCTGTTCCATCCAGTTCTTCCTGCAGAAAAACGGAAAATTATACCGCTCCGGTATCGCCCCCCTGGGAAGAAAGCTGGTGCTGGAATCTTTCCGGGTTCTTCATCTGGGTGAAAAGGAGGATCTTCCTAAGGGCGCGTCGGGGGTGTTCAAGACCCGCAGCGGCACTGAAGAAGAGTGGGTTCTTTTCCTGCCCCGGGGAATATCCCGGTTCACCATCCATGAATCCCTCTCCATTATTCCCGTAGTTCAGGACATCGACAGTGACGGGGTGGTGGATATTCTCGTGCATCAACAGGGTTTCGAGGAAGGCAGCGGACATGAAACTTTTCTCGTGTGGTACAAATGGAGCGGTACGGCCTTTGTCGAGCATAAAAGCACCAATATTGTGCGGAATCTCAACGCCTTTCTTCAGGGTGCCGCGGAGATTCTGAAACGAGGTGA
>JAFGDJ010000115.1 GCA_016932135.1 Spirochaetales bacterium
CCCACCCGGCGAAGGACTGCCGGGCTGAGCTG
Organism: Spirochaetales bacterium; assembly: GCA_016932135.1. Classification (GTDB taxonomy): domain Bacteria; phylum Spirochaetota; class Spirochaetia; order JAFGDJ01; family JAFGDJ01; genus JAFGDJ01. The sequence goes on from JAFGDJ010000115.1 coordinate 33, forward strand.
CTGATTTCCCCGGCCGAAAAGATACCCCTGTTTACCGATAACGGTAACCACCACGGCAAACCGCCGGCGGGGATGGGCGTTCATGAGGCGGAGAATTCCCTCTTCGTTCAGGTCGACGGCCAGAAGCCTGCGATTCAGCAGGGCATCCACCCCCAGGAGGGTTCCTTTCAGGTCCAGTTTATCGGTCACTGCTTTGGTGGTGGTCCCCGGCGCGATGAGGTAGACCACCTCGTCTTCCATGGAATTGATCACTTCGGCGGCAATGCCGTCCTGATACACCTCTTCGCCGGGGCTGCTTCCCGCCTTGGAGGCCTGAGTGTATCCTTTTTCATACAGTACGGGGAGGTAACCGTAGAGCCGGGCGGAAACGGTATCCCGGCGGAGGGCTTCTTCGTCGATATCCATCACCTCGGCCTGTTTTATCTTTACCCGGCCCGGCGAGGTGATAAAGTCCTTCACTAAGGCGGCGGCCTTTTCCGGGCTGGCGGCATACACGGCGGAATGGATCTTCACCCCGCCGGGAATGCCCAGGACGGGCAGGGAGGGGGGAAGGGCGGCGTCGTGGATGTCCCTGGCGGTGCCGTCTCCCCCGGTGAAGAGCAACAGATCGATCCCCCGGCGAGCCATTTCTTCGGCAGCCGCCACGGTATCCTTCGCCTCGGTTACTTCCCCGGCTACCGGAAGAACCTTCATCGGAGTAAGCCCCGAGGCCAGGCTTTCCGTTTCTCCCATGTCTCCCGAGCAGGTAATCAGTTCGATACTACCCGATAGGGCTGAGAGCCGCTGTAAGGCTCGGCGGGTTCTTTCGGGGGTCACCGGGCCGGCGCCCAGCTCCAGGGCCTTTCGCCGGATATCTTCGCCGTCGCTCCCCTTTAAGCCGACCCGGCCGCCGATGCCGGCAGCCGGGTTGACAATGAGGCCGATCCGTTTCACCGGCGGCCGTTTCGCTTCTTCTGAAAAGCCCGCCAGGTGATGGCCCATCGATCCGGATCCTCCGCCTGGGAGAAATCCTTGATCTGATTGACCGCCTGGCGGTGCGGGGCTGTTTCTATCACCTCCGGGGTTTCCCGGGCTTCTCTGCAGGCCTGCTCAATGGCTGTTGCCCAGTATTCGATGTCTTCCTTGGAGTAGCTTTCGCAAGGTTCCGGGGTGAAGGGTTCGGGTACCACAAAGGGGTGGTGGCTGAGCCAGTAGGACTGAATACCGAAATCCACCATCCTGTTCTGTATCTCGTGGGAACCGAAACCCGTGTCTTCTTTGAGTTTCTCCATGCTGAACCTGATCTGTTCGAACCTCCGATGACCTTCGGCAAAGGGCCGGGAGACTCCGTCGATCTGCATGAGCAGATGTTCCAGGTACTGATTGTTCAGCACCGACACTTCCGCGGCGGTCTTCAGACCTTCGGGCCCCATGGTGCGGATCCAGGAGTAGGCCTTGAGGATCACCTCCAGGTTACCCAGGTAACTGCGAACCTTGCCGACGCTTTTCGGCCTGTCGTAATCCAGGTGAAAGGAATCTCCCCGGCGAACCACCAGGGGTGCCGGCAGGTAGGGCAGCAGGGCTTCCGTGCATCCGTAGGCTCCGGCGGCGGGGCCTTCGCATCCGTGGGGGGAAGAAAAGGTTTTGTGCAGGTTGAAATGACAGGCGTCGAAGCCAGCTTCCCTGGCCCGGGCTATCCCTAAAAGGCCGTTGGCGTTGGCCTGGTCGTAAAAGCACAGCCCCCCGGCGTCATGGACGATTTTAGTGAATTCATCCACCTTAGGGTTGAAGATTCCCGTGTCTTCCGGGTTGGTCATGTGCAGAGCCGCGGTTTTTTCCGAAACGATGGATTTCAAGGCCTCGATATCGGGGTATCCGTTTTTTTGAGGGAGGATGATCACCTTGAAGCCCGCGGTGGCCGGAGTGGCGGCGTTGCAGGGGTGGGTAAACTGGGTGGTGATAACCTCGGTGCGCCGGGCCAGGTCTCCCCGGTCCTGGTGGTATCTTCGGGTGACACAGGCGTTGACATAGGTGGCGTGGGCGCCGCCCCCGGTCTGGAAGGAAAAGGCGTCCATGCCGCTGACGGCCTTCAGGTAGCTCTCCAGTTCCCAGATAATCTGCAGGATGCCCTGCAGGGTTTCCTCCGGCTGCGACGGGTGGACCTCGGTCATCTGGGGCAGCCGGGCCAGCTGGTCGTTCACCTTGGGGCTGTATTTCATGGTGCAGGTGCCTTCCCCGATATCGATCCCCGTTTCCATCCCTAAGGTCATCTGGGAAAGCCTCAGGAAATGCATCAGGGCGTGGTACTGGTCGATCTCCGGCAGGGCCGGGGAATGGACTCTCCTGGCCGCGGGGGGGACAAGCTCTTCCGCCGAAGGTACGACGCCGTGAATGGCGGCATCCACCGGGGGCACCAGGATGCCCCGGCGGCCCGGCACACTCATTTCCATGATGATGGGTTCGTCATATTTTGCCGCGTGGTAGTTTCTCAGTTTGATTCCTTTCATCACAACACCTCTTTCAGGGCTTCGAAGAGCCGGTGGATATCTTCTCTCTGATGGATTTCGGTGACACAGAAGAGAGCTCCCTGGCCGAACTGGGGGAACTCCGTTGAAACATCCTTGCCTCCGAAGATCCGCCGTTCCAGCAGGGCCGCGTTTATCCGGGCCACGGTTTTTCCTGTTTCGCTGAAATCCAGGAGGAATTCCTTGAAATGGGCTCCCGTAAAGACGGGCTTCACTCCCGGCAGGCTTGATAAGAGATCCCGGGCGTAGCGGGCGTTTCGTATGATGGTTTCTCCCACCTCCCGCATGCCCTCGGGACCCATGAGGGACAGGTAGACCGCCGCGGCGATAGTCCAGAGCCCTGAGGCGGTGCCGACCCAGTCCTTGCCCTTGTCCCGGAGGCCGTAACTGGTTCTTTCCGCCCGCACCTCGGCGAAGGCGTATTGGCCTTCCTTTACCGTGTCCATGATGCTGTAGATCTCCAGGGGGCATTCGGCGATGTAGACTTCTTCGTCCTTAAAGCCGATAAACCCCGACTGGCCGCCTCCGGCGTTCATGTGAACCCCCAGGGGCTGCAGGTCGCCGCAGATGATATCGGCGCCGAAGCTTCCCGGGGGAATGAGGATCCCTAAGGATATGGGGTCAACCCCGGCGATGCTCTGGGCACCGGCGGCATGGGCGATCCGGGTGATTTCTTCTCCCTGGTCTTCGATGAAGCCCAGGTATGAGGGGTTTTCAAAGTATACCGCCGCGGTATTACCGGAGATCTTTTCTTTCAGATCCTTCAGGTTCATCCTGCCTGTGGCGGGATCGAAGTCGATAAAGCGGATCGCTATGGCGCCAGCCATTTCTTCGGGCTGACAGAGTTGCCGGATTTCGGCAAGCCGCTGGGGACAGACGGTGGCGGGAAGGAGAACTTCGTTTTTCCCGGTGATCCTCGAAGCCATGCGGATGGAGCGGCCCGCCACGTCACCCCAGTCGTAGATCGGGTTGGCCACGGCGTCCACATCCAACAGTTCGGCCATCAGGCTGTTAAACTCGAAGCGGGCCTGGTATTTTCCCACGTCGGAGTAGTTGGCTCCGCAGTAGGCGGTAAGAAATTCCGAGCGATTGACCACTTCGTCCACCACGGCGGGAACGTAGTGCTGCCAGCAGCCGCCGCCGAGAAAGTTGAGGTATTCGGCGCAGGTTTTGTTCTTTGAGAGGATCTTCTCCACGTGCCGCCGAAGTTCGTATTCCGACGTGAAGGCTTCGGGAACCTTGAGCCGTTCGGTGTATCTCAGCCGTTCGGGAATCTCGGCGTATACGTCGTAGACGCTTTTCAGCCCCACGGCTTTCAGCATTTCTTCTCGTATACCCGGTGCCTCGTTGGGGATATACGGATGAGCGTGTTTCATCTTGTCCATTCCAAAATCCTCCTAATAATAGAGCTCGCTGGGGCCCTTGTATTCTTGCAGAATGTTGCCGCCGTCCACCACGATAAGCTGTCCGGTGACGTAGGATGCGTCCTCCGATGCCAGGAACCGGAACACCTTGGCCACCTCGTCGGGGGTGCCGCCCCGGCCGACGGGGGTGTTTTTCGCTCCTGCCAATTCCCCCTCCAGGCTGGAACCGGTAACGATCCACCCGGGGCCCACGGCGTTGACCGTTATCCCGTTTTTGGCTGTCTCGATGGCCAGAGCCCGGGTAAGACCCATAATACCAGCCTTGGCGGCGCAGTAGGCGCTCTCACCGGGGTTCGCCACCAGAGGGCCGGTCACCGAGGAGCAGTTGACGATGCGGCCGTAGCCTTTCTCCACCATGTAGGGCAGAAAGGCTTTTATGGCGTTGAAGGTGGTTTTCAGGTTCAGCTCGATGCTGAAATCCCAGTCCGCTTCGTCCATTTCCAACACGGTTTCGAGTTTTTCCTCCTGTCCCCCGGTAATAGCCATACCCGCCACGTTGCAGAGGATGTCGGCTTTTCCATACCGTTGGACGAATTCCGCCGCCGTGGTCCGGACCGATTCCAAAGACCGAAGGTCGGTCACCCAGGAGGTTACCTCGATACCCTCGGCGTACAGTTCTTCGGCCCTCCGATGAACAAGCTCGGAAATGTCCGTAATGCCGAGCTTGACCCCCTGGCTGCCCAGAGCCCGGGCCACGGCGAAAGCGATGCCGTTGGTCTTGGCGACCCCCGTTATGAAGGCTGTTCTGTCCTTAAATCCTTCGTACATAGTCATGAGACGTTCACCTCGTTTTGAATGTTTTGTTCATTAGGCAACGGGGTATTATACACCCCCGTTGCCCAGGATATAATTGTTTTGAAAAACTTTTATTTCACGACCTATTCCTTAACCCTGGAAAATCCGAACCAGTGTTTTGCTGAAAGCGGATTTCCGTCGATGTCCACCAACGGCTTCGCCGGGTGTTTCTTTTGAGTAGCCAGGGAGACGATTATCAGGGCCAGAATGTTTACAATGATAGCCGGAATTGATGCGAATTCGCTGGCATCCCAGAAGGGCAGGTCGAGACCCGCACCAAACCAGACGGTAAACAAGAGCCAGCTGCCGACTCCGCCATAGATGCCCGCCAGGGCGCCCGGGGTGTTGGCCTTCTTGAAGTACAGGGCTCCAACGAACATCGGAAATACGGATACCAGGGTGATAACGGCGGCGAAGACCGAAACCCTGAAGACTTCCTGAAAAACCAGGGCTATCAGCAATACCACCACAACCATGACGGGGACGAGGATCCGGGTCCACTTCAGGTGGCTTTCGGGAGTGCTTTGAGGGTTGACGATCTCATTGAAGGTTTTTCCCATCAATGATGCCGCGGCCAGGATACCACTGTCGGCACTGCTCATGATGGCTCCCACAATACCGAGGGACGCGACGATAGCCAGAGCCGGATGCATGTACGTGATGATCAGCATCGGGATAACCCCCTGCACCTGCTCGTCCGAGAGATTCGGATTCAGCTTGTAGGCGGCGATACCCATGAGGGACACCATGATGAAGGCAAAGTAGATAAGACCGGCAATGACGGCGGCCCGGACGGCGGTTTTTTCATTCTTGGCCGACAGGGTGCGCTGCCAGAAATCCTGCAGCGGAACGTTGCCGCCGATCCATGTAAAAAAGGCGATGAAGAAGTAGAACCACGCCAGGGCTCCGGTGTAGCCGTAGAACCCGTAGTCCTTGGTAGGCAGAATTTTCAACGGATGAGGATTGTACGCTGACTTGGCGGTGGCGACAAACTCTTCCCAGCCCCCGACGACCTTCATGATGATCGGGAAGGCTATAACCACGGTCAGGACCAGGAGAATCATCTGGATGAAGTCGGTAAGGGTCACCGCCCACATACCGCCTAAGAGGGTGTATACCCCGGTGATCACCGACGAGATGATGATAGCCCACGTCAGGGGCAGGCCGGTAAAGGTGCTCAGGATGGCTCCGAAGGCCGTTATGGTAGCCCCGATCCAGAACACCTCGTTCAGCATGACGGCAATACAGGAAAGGGCGCCGGTGTGGCGGCCGAAGCGTTTGAGCGGCAGGTCGGCGCTGGTCATGAAGCGGCCTCGCCGCATGACCCGTACCAGGAAGATGCCGGCCAGGATCAGGAACATCCCCGCCCCGAGGGGGTCGAACACGAAGGCCTGCAGGCCGTAGCCGTAGGCTTCTTCCCCTGAACCCATCATGACTCCGCCGCAGACCCAGGTAGCCAGGATCGTGCCCACAGACAGCAGCAGGTTCAGCCTTCGGCCGGCCACGATATAGTCCGCCGAGTCCTTGATCCTCCGCGAAGCAAGATACCCGATGAGCAGCATTACCACGATATACCCGATGAATATACCGAGGGCCCATCCTTGAAATCCGAAATTAGCTTCTCCTAACATAAAGATCCTCCTTTATTATTTGTCTGGATGCTAATAAACCGGATAGAGCAAACGTTTAGAAAACTAAACGATCATATAATATATTAAATAATCGTTTAATTTAATTTGTCAAGCTTTTTGTTTTTCATGAAATTCCCGTTTATTCGGGATTACTGAGGAAAGGAGCGTTTTTTTCATAAAAGGTATATCGGGAAGGTGTTATTCTTCTTTTTCGATATAGGTTTTACCAGTAAGGACGGTGTAGGTGATGGACTTCAAGTGTTTTCGAATGGATGCAAAGTCTTCCTGGTCGGGAGCGATGTTATTGTAGAAGTCCTTGCCTTCCATCATGACGATGAGAAAATCCGCCGCCCGGCCGGGGTCGATTTCGGGTAAGAACCCTTTGCCGATAAGGCCGGACAGTTCAACGGCTAGGGTATCGCGGAATTTTCGATAAAAGGTGGTAAACCGCTTTTTAATATCCGGATGGCTTAAGGACAGGGCGTAGCACTCGTAGAAAGCCCGGTCTCCCACAAGCTCGGCCCAATCCCTGGCAAAGAATCTATCCATCAGGATTTCCAGCTTTTCCGCCGGATCGGTGATGTCCTTCAGGATGTCGATGTATACTTTTTCATATCGACTGATGATGAAATCCACAAATTCCATGACCATCTGATCCCGGGAACCGAAGTAATGGAGCAGCAGGCTGGGGTTTACCCCCATCCTGTTGGCCACCTTGGCCAGGGACGCCCCGTCGAAGCCTTCTTCGGATACCACCGCGTAGAAGTGTTCCATGATCTCTTGTCGGCGGATCTCCGCCAGGCTCCGGGGGCTCATGGGTTAGGCTTGTAACAGGGTCTCGACGACAGAGCGGAACGCCTTGCCGGAAGGACCATCCGGGTCCTGCAGGGGCACCGGTTTTCCCTTGTCCCCGGCGATGACGATCTGGGGATCAAAGGGCAGGGCTCCGAGAAAAGGCAGGTTCAGTTCCCTGGCCGCTTTTTCGCCTCCGCCGGAGGAAAAAAGATCTATGTTTTTCCCGCAGTGAGGGCAGGTAAAACCGCTCATATTTTCCACGATACCGGCGATGGTCATATTGACCTGTCGGCAGAAGGTGATGGATTTCCGGACATCCAGGATGGACACTTCCTGGGGGGTGGTAACGATAATCCCTTTGGCGTCGGGGATGGTCTGGGCCACCGTGAGGGGCTCGTCCCCGGTTCCCGGCGGTGAGTCGATGATAAGAACATCGCAGGGGTCCCACCGGACATCGGTGATGAACTGCCGGATTACACCAATCTTCAAAGGACCCCGCCAGATAACCGCCGTGTCCGAGTCGTCCAGCAGGCTGGAAATGGAAACCACCTGCAGATTCTCCGAATACTTCAGGGGAATGAGCTTTTCCTGGCGGGTTACCATTTTTTCCCCTTCCAGGCCCAGCATCTTCAAGGTATTCGGTCCGTGGAAATCCACGTCCATTAATCCGAC
>JAFGDJ010000116.1 GCA_016932135.1 Spirochaetales bacterium
GACCAGTACATGCTGGGCCGGGACCTGATGGTGGCCCCGGTGGTGCGGAAGGGCGCGAAAAAGCGAAGGGTCTATCTGCCGGAGGACCGGTGGGTCCACTGGTGGACCGGAAAGGAATACGGCGGCGGGCGGCACGTGGTCGACGCACCAGTGGGAAGGATCCCGGTCTTTTATCGAAAGGACTCCTGGGCCGAGAAAAACATTGTAAAGAGGAAGGCAGAATGAGACTTTTCGAATACGAAGCCAAGGAGGTGTTCCGACGCTACGGAATCCCCGTACCGGAAAGCGCACTGATATATGCTCCGGAAGAGGCGGAAGGAGCCGCGGGAAAGCTGGGGTATCCCTGCGTTCTCAAGGCCCAGGTGCTTTCCGGGGGGCGGGGTAAAGCCGGGCTGGTAAAGGTGGTTTCAAACCCCGAAAATACCGCCCCCGTGGCGGCGGGGATCTTCGATTCCCCGGCGGCTACCGTCGACGCCCTCCTGGTGGAACAGGCGGTGGAGCCGGAAGGGGAAATGTACCTTTCCATCACTGTGGATCCTCTTTCGGCCCGGGCCCTGGTGATGGCTTCGGCTTCCGGCGGGGTGGAGATCGAAACCCTGGCGGCGGAAAACCCGGAAAAAATTCTCCGGGAGTCCTTCGATATTTCGTCGGGCCTTCTGGAGTACCAGGCCCGGAACATCGCCTATTCCCTGCATCTCCAGGGCGGTGCCGCAAAAGAAATGGTAAAAATCCTCATGTCCCTCTATGGGATCTTCAGGGATCTGGACGCCGAACTCGTGGAGATCAATCCCCTTTTTTCTCTCCCGGAGGGCACCTTTGTCGCCGGAGACGCCAAGCTCATTCTGGACGATAACGCCGCCGGCCGTCGTGAAGGGTTTCCCCTGCGTCGGGAGTATTTCGAAAGTGAGATCGAGTATCGGGCCGCGAAAGAGGGTATCCCGTATCTGCAGTTCGACGGCGATATCAGCCTCATGTGCGCCGGCGCGGGACTCACCACCACGGTCTTCGACCTGGTTCACTACGAGGGCGGGACCGTGGCGAACTACCTGGAGTTCGGCGGACCCAACTACACCCGGGCCACGGAGGCCATGGAACTCTGCCTGGCCAATCCGTCCAAGGTGATCCTGGCGGTAACCTTCGGAACCATCGCCAGGGCGGACGTCATGGCCCGGGGGCTGGTGGAGGCCCTGGACAGGCTTAAACCGGATAGGCCGATAGTCACCTGTATCCGGGGGACCAACGAAGAAGAGGCCGTAAAGATCCTCTCCGCCGCGGGACTTCAGCCGTTCTTCGACACGGAAGAGGCTGTACGGAAAGCCGTAGCCCTGGCCAAGGGAGGTGAACAATGAGTATCCTGCTGGACCGATCGACCAGGGTTCTGATCCAGGGGATCACCGGCAAGGAGGGAACCTTCTGGACCAGGCACATGCTGGATCTGGGAACCCGCGTCGTGGCGGGGGTCACTCCGGGTAAAGAGGGGGAGAGCTGCCAGGGAGTCCCGGTCTACCACACGGTTCGAAGAGCGGCGGAACACGAAGCGGAAGCCTCCCTCCTTTTCGTCCCGCCCCGGTATACGAAAGACGCGGTCTTCGAGGCCCTGGACGCGGGGATCAGGACCATCGTTACCGTGGCCGACGGGATTCCCCTGCATGACGCCCTGCAGATTCGGAAGGCCGCCCTGTCCTGCGGGGCCCATATCATCGGCGGAAATACCTCCGGCGTCATTTCGCCCGGTAAAGCGATGATGGGGTTTTTTCCCTACTGGATTGAACGGGTCTATAAAACCGGCCGCCTGGGGGTGATGACCCGTTCCGGATCCCTGACCAACGAAATTACCGCCCTGGCAGTCCGGGCGGGATTCGGTGTTTCCACCCTGGTGGGCGTAGGGGGAGACCCGGTCCCGGGATGCAGATTTTCGGAGATGCTCCCCCTCTACCAGGACGACCCGGAAACAGAAGGGGTGCTCATTATCGGCGAGCTGGGGGGCACCATGGAAGAAGAAGCGGCCGAAGCCCTGGCATCGGGGGTGTTCAGGAAGCCCCTTTTGGCCTTTGTGTGCGGAGTCTACGCGCCGGAAGGTAAGCGGATGGGCCACGCGGGGGCGATTGTTACGGGGGGGCGTGGAACCGTGAATGGAAAGATCCGCGCCCTGGAAAAGGCGGGAGCCCTGGTGGCCACCAGACCGGGGATGCTCCCCGGCCTTCTGAATCAGGCCCTGGGAGAGGAGAAAACAACATGAAAAACATCAACGGAAAACAGGATGTAAAGCGGCAGATCTTCTATCTCCTGCTGGCGATACTTATTCTGGCCCTGATCGTCCTGATACCCCTGCCCGAGGCCTTGAGCCGTGTCAGGGGAGCTGAGCTTACCCGGGAGGGCAAGCTGGCCCTAGGGGTCCTGCTCTTCGCGCTGATCCTGTGGATCACCGAAGCGATCCCCTTTCATATCACCGGATTGTTCTGTCTTTTCCTGCTGGCGGCTTTCAGGGTGGACACCTTTGTCTCCCTGGTTCGTACCGGCTTCGGGAACCACATCATCGTGTTCTTCATCGGGGTCCTGGTGCTGTCCGCCTTTATCACCCGGTCCGGTCTGGGCAGAAGGATATCGGTTTTCATCCTTTCCCGGACCGGGAATTCCACGAGGATGATCCTCCTCGGTTTTCTGGTAACCGGAACGCTTATCTCCATGTGGATCACCGACATGGCCGTGGCGGCGATGCTCATGCCCCTGGCCGTGGCAATTCTGAAGGAAGAGGGGTGTGAGCCTCTGAAGAGCAAGTTCGGCAAAGGTCTCCTTATCGCCACTGCCTGGGGTTCCATCATCGGAGGGATAGGAACTCCCTCCGGGGCAGGACCGAATCCCCTGGTTATCGGCTTTCTCAAGGAAATGGCGGGGATCGATCTGACCTTCCCCGGGTGGATGCTTTTCGGTGTTCCTTCGGCCCTGCTGTTGATCCTTCCATGCTGGGGGGTTCTGTTGCTTTTCTTTCCGCCGGAGATGCGGTTCTTAAAAAAATCCCGGGTGGATCTGAAAAAAGAGTTCAAGGAATTCCCGCCCATGGACCGGGAAGAGAAGGTTACCCTGGGAGTGTTTCTCTTTACTGCCGTAACCTGGATCGCCACACCGTGGCTCGAAAAGATCTCCGGTATCAGCATACCCATATCCATGCCCTTGGTGGTGAGTGTAACGGTATTCTTCCTTCCCGGCATAAGCAGTATCGGATGGAAGGAAGTGGAAAGGGAAATCTCCTGGAATTCCATCCTTCTTATCGTCACCGGGATTTCCATCGGTATGTCCCTGTATACCACCGGAGCGGCGGAATGGCTGGCCCTGGCCCTTCTGGGAGGGATAGGAAACGTCCACCCCTTTGTGCAGGTTTTCGCGGTGGTTATCATTGTTTCCATCCTCAAGGTGACCTTTTCGAGCAACACCGTTACGGCCACCATCATCATCCCCATTCTCATCGCCCTGGCGGAGAACCTGGGCATTCCACCCCTGGTCATCATCATACCGGCGGGGCTCACATCCAGCATGGCCTTTATCCTGGTAACTTCGACACCCACCAACGTGATTCCCTATTCGGCGGGGTATTTTTCCATCCGCGACATGGCCTTATCCGGTACGGTGTTCACCATTATAGGTTCCGCGGTGGTTTCGATTTCCATCTACGTGATTGGATTGTTAACGGGGTTGTATTAGAGGCGCCAGGAGATCCTTTTCCCTGGTCTGCCGCGGCTTAAGATATTCGTCCCTCTCCGGTGGTCACGTTGGGAGCCTTGGTGTATAATGCCTTGCATGTTTCATCCGGGGGGTTCCATGTCCGATAATCCTGAATCCCGTATCTTTCCCCAACGCCTTCCGCCCTGGCTCAAGCGGCCCCTGAGCGCCGGTCCCCGTTTCGACAAGGTTTCCCGCATCCTGACGGACCTGAAGCTGAACACAGTCTGCCACGGTGCCCTTTGCCCCAACCGGGGGGAGTGTTTCTCCGCCGGTACGGCTACCTTCATGATTTTAGGGAATACCTGTACCCGGAATTGTGCCTTCTGCGCCGTCGACCACGGTGCTCCGGAGCCGGTAGACCCGGAGGAACCGGCCCGCCTGGCCGAGGCGGCGAAGCGGCTGGCCCTGAGGCACGTGGTTATCACCTCGGTTACCCGGGACGACCTGCCCGACGGCGGGGCGGGGCATTTCGCCGCCTGCGTAAGCGAACTGCGGAACACCCTGCCGGAGGCCAGGGTGGAGGTCCTGACGCCCGACTTCGGCGGCGCTAAGGAACTGGTTGCCCGGGTATTGGAAGCAGGCCCGGAGGTTTTCAACCACAACCTGGAAACCACCCGAACCCTTACCCCGGAGATCCGCAGCGGCGCCGACTACGCTCGTTCCTTGTCAGTCCTGGCCTATGCCGCCCGGTCGTCCCTCGGGCCGCTGGTGAAAAGCGGCTTTATGATGGGGCTGGGGGAAGAGGAAGGAGAAGTTGACGAAATAATGAAGGACCTCCTGACCGCAGGGGTGCGGCTGCTGACCATCGGCCAGTATCTTCGCCCGTCGAAACACCATCGGCCGGTGAGCCGGTATTACACCCCCGAAGAATTTGACGCCCTGGGTGAAAGAGCCCGGAACCTGGGGTTCTTTTCCGTTGTGTCGGCCCCTTTCGTACGAAGCAGCTACCAGGCGGAAGGAATGTACGCCGAAGGTCTGGCAAAGCGGGAAAAGGGGGCGCTATGACGGCGGCGCGTTCTTTGCGAGTCATCCTTGATGAGGCTCGGGACGGAGCCATGAACATGGGGATAGACCAGGTCCTCCTGGAATCGGCGAACGCGGGAGAGACACAGTCTACTTTAAGATTTTACCATTGGAACGTCCCGACCGTCTCCCTGGGATATTTTCAGAAGGCCCTCGAGATAGACAATCAGACCGAAACGATCCGGGCGCTGTCCTTCGTCCGCCGACCCACGGGGGGCGGGGCGATCCTCCATGACGACGAAATTACCTATTCCCTCACCCTGCCCTTGGCAGCTTTCGCGGAACCCCCGGGTATTGAGGAAATGTACCGGGTGGTGCACGATTCCTTTCTGGAGGTTCTGTCGGGTATGAGAGTTCCGGCGGTTTACCGGGGTGGCCAGGACCCGGAGCATTCCGTCGGCGGCCCGTTTTTCTGCTTCGCCCGGGCTTACCGCCTGGACCTCACCCTGGCAGGGGACAAGCTCCTGGGCAGCGCTCAGCGGCGGTTAAGGCACGCCGCCATGCAGCACGGGTCCTTTATCCTCGGCCGTACGCATACCGAACAGCCTTCGGCGGAGCTCAAGGTGTACCTGGCCGGGGAATTCGACGAGGCGATTTTTTGCCGGGAAGTAGCCGATGCCGCGGCCCGGCGGCTGGGATTTGAACCTGCGGAGGGCGATTTTTCTGCGGAAGAACTGGAACGGGCGGAAGAGTCTCGGAGGGTCTACGCTTCGGATGCCTGGAACCGAAGGCGGTGATCAGCTGCCGATCTCTTCGATAAAACCGAGAAGAACCTTTTTATAGTCACCCTTGTCCCTTCGGCAGGCGGCAGCGAGTTTTCGGTATCTGTCCAGAATGGTCTTTCGAACTTCTTTTTTCACCGGCAGATCAGGTTCCAGTTCGGTGAACAGGTGTCCGATAAACGCTTCCGCCGCCTCCTGGGTAAATTCCGGCATGATACCTCCCACAGCCAGTAGACCGGCGGGGACGCAGTTGACGCTGTGTTGTTTCATGAAAAGGATCGACTCGACGATCATGACCGATTGTCGGTAGACCTGGTCTCGTAAGGGTTTGATTTTTTCCTCGCCCAGTTTTCTGATCACCCGGTCTAAGAAAAGCCAGGTTAACAGGACGATCATGACGTGAAGGCTGGGGACACAGTGAAGATGGGGGTCCACGGCCTGCATGAGTTTCAGTTTCAGATCTCCCCTGGCTTCGGGGCGCCGGGTGGTGGTCATAATCCGGCTGTACACACTCCCGGCTTCACAGTAGGCCTTTTCCAGAAGCCTGAGGAGGGTGAATATCTCTCCGCGGATCTCCTTTCCGTAGTGGGTATAAAGGCATCCCAGGGTAGTAATCCAGAGCATGGTAAAACCCATGTAAACCGGCCGATACACCGGCTTGAAGGGAATGAACTCATCCAGTTCATGATCTACGTGAAGAACCCGCAAGGATATTTTTCCCCGTTTATATTGAAACTGAGGAATGAAAAAATGACGGAGAATGACGGCTATAAGACGCATGGAAGCTGCCCTTAACCTTCTATTCCCGAGGCAGACCCGGTAAGCCTTCAGGGCACAGCGGTTGAAGATCCTGGAAAATCTTTGAGGGAAAAGGATGCAGGGATCCATCAGTACCCTGTGCGGCGGCGGCCGAAAAGCATGTTCTGGTAACAGCGAACACAACCGGGGTAGAGCCCTTGGGGACTCGATCGGAGGGTTTTTCTGAAATGCTGCGCCCGATCGTTGTTGAAGATCTGGAAAAAAGGTTCTTCCGCGATGTTGCCCAGGGTGTATTCGGGATAATCGGCGCAGAAATGGACGTTTCCGTTATAGTCGATATTGGCCTGAGACCAGGGGACGAAACAGCGATCCCGGACCAGGGTCGTAAGGCTACCGTAATACTCCCCGATCTTCTCCGGCTGGATCACCGGTACGGTGATGATGGGGTACCGTTTGTTCAGGCTGTGAACCCGCCGGAGGATCTCCTGGAATTCCTTGCCGTCTATTCCTTCATTGAATCCGCTGTTGAAACCCTCC
>JAFGDJ010000117.1 GCA_016932135.1 Spirochaetales bacterium
ACCAGCGATATGTACTTTCACAATAGAACCGGAAGTTCCCTTTTCGTTATGTGAATTACGGTAACAGGACCTTGCAAAAACCGCGGGGTCTTAATAGAAACATTGAACGATCGTAGGAGGTAAAGCGATGTTCACTCGAAAAAAGATGGGTCTGATTCTGGTCATGCTGATTTCAGCGGCCCTGTTCATCTCATGCGGCGGCAGCGATGACGCCGAGGGAGAAACAGCCCAGGCAGCTCCTGTCGAAAAAATCGTCTGGAAATCATCGGGTCATGGTCCGGCCACCGACCCGTCTCAGATTTACCATGACAAGTGCTGTAACGCCATTACTCTGGCCAGCGGTGGGCGCCTCGAGGTTCAACCCTTTGTCGGCGGTTCGATTGTTCCGGAGTACAAAGAAGTCGATGCCATTCAGGAAGGGGTTCTCCAGATGTGCTACACCTGCCCGATGTACAACCTGGACAAATGGCCGGCAGCCGGTCTGATCAGCTCCAGGCCCGGCGGTCTGCCCGGCGAAGCTTTAAGGACCTGGTTCAATTACGGCGGTGGAGCCGACCTGATGAACAAGATGATGGGAGACTACAATGTCATGACCTTCCCCGGAGCCCTGTCTCCTCTACCGGCGGAAGTATTTTTCCATTCCAAGGTGAAACTGGAATCCCTGGCTGACATTAAAGGCCTGAAAGCCCGGTGTATGGGTGACGGCGGCGAGATTCTGAAAAGAATGGGCGCCGCAACGGTTATCATTCCCGGAGGCGAGGTATACGAGGCCATGCAGAGGAACACCATCGACGCCTTCGAATATTCCACCATTGCCACCAACTGGAAAATGCATTTTAACGAGGTAGCTCCGTACATGTACCTTTCTCCTGCCCGGGCTCCCAGTGATCCGCAGGTATTCTTCGTAAACAAGGAAGCCTTCAATGCCCTTCCCGAAGATCTCCAGGAAATTGTAAGAGCTGAAATAGACCGGTGGAGCCAGGCTCAGCATGAATACCTGGTGTACGAATCGGTTAAGGCCATCGAGGAATTCAAAAAAGCCGGTATCGAGGTTTATAAAGTACCTAAAGAAATCGAAGACGCCTTGAATGCCGCGGCCGACGCCTTTTACGCGGAGAAATCCGCAAAAGAAGACCCGATCTTCGCCGAGATTTACAATTCTATGAAGGCCTACGGCCAGGCGTACACCGCCTCTAACTAATGTAACCATCAGCAAGGAGGAAAAGTATGACCGTTGTAAGAAAAATTCTGAAGTTCATTGATACACTCAGCGAGACATCCGGCCGCCTGGGGAAATGGTTTGCTTTTCTCCTTGTGCTGATCGGTTCCTTCGATGCTATTTCCAGGCACTTCTTCGATGCTCCGACCATCTGGGCTTATGATTCCCTCTGTATTTCAGGGGGAATCATCTACCTCCTGGGGGCCTCCTATGACTACCTGCACGACGCCCATACCCGGGTCGACGTTATCTATGGACTCCTTTCTCCCAGAAAACAGGCGTTGATAAATGTCATCTCCTCAATCTTCCTGTTCTTTCCCCTGATGATCATTATGCTCAAACTGGCAATCCAGTGGGCGGTAAAAGCCTGGAAAATCCACGAAGTAATGTTTACAAGTTTCTGGTATCCCCCGGCGGCACCCTATCGGACCGTTTTCGCCCTGGGACTTTTTCTTCTAGTTCTTCAGGGAACAGCCCGGTTTGTTCGGGATATCTATTACGTGATACGAGGTGAAGCAATTGATTGATATGAGCCCCGAACTGATAACCTTTCTGATGCTGGGCGGTGTCTTCGGACTCGTGTTAACCGGTTTCCCCATTGCCTTCGTCATCGGCAGTGTCTCCTTTATCGTCGGCTTTCTTGTTTTCGGACCGACAACAACCTTTCACATCCTCTACAGTCGGTTCTACGGACTGTCGCTGAACTATCCCTATCTGGCGGTTCCCCTGTTCACCTTTATGGGAGTCATCTTGCAGCATTCGGGGATAACAAAGGATCTGTATGACAGCCTTTACGAATCTTTGGGAAACCTGAAAGGCGGCCTGGCGGTGGTCACCGTCATCTTCGGCACAATTCTGGCCGCCTGTCTGGGAGTTATCGCAGCCTCGGTGACTATTCTGACACTGATCGCCCTGGGCCCCATGATTCAGCGGGGCTACAACAAGCCTCTGGCAGCCGGGACCATTGTCGCCTCCGGCACCCTGGGCATCCTCATTCCCCCCAGCATTATGCTGGTGGTATACGCCCCCCAGGCAGGACTTTCCATCGGGCAGATGTTCATGGGCGCCATCTTTCCTGGGTTGATTCTTTCCGCTCTGTACATCGTCTACATTGTCATCCGCTGCGCCCTTAATCCGTCCTTAGGCCCCTCCATGCCCAAGGAAGATATGACCGTGTTTTCGGCCAAGAAAGTGATACGGCTTCTCAAGGCCATGGTTCCTCCGGTTCTGCTTATCGTGGCCGTCCTTGGAACGATCTTTACCGGTATCGCACCGCCTACCGAGGCGGCGGCGGTAGGGAGTCTGGCAGCTATTGTTCTGGCCATTGCCTACAGGAAGTTCAGTTGGAAGCTGATTAAACACGCGTGCCTGGAAACCCTGAAGGTCAGCGCTTTCGTGGTCATGATAGCTGCTCTCTGCTACGCCTTCGTTGGAATCTTCATGAACGCCGGATCGGGGGAGGTCGTAACAAGGCTTATCCTTTCGGTTCCCGGAGGTCGCTGGGCTTCTTTCATCGTCATCATGCTCATCGTCTTTTTACTGGGAATGTTCATCGAATGGATCGGCATTGTTTTCATCATTGTACCGATCTTTTCACCGATCTTCGTGGAGCTCGGGTTTAACCCCCTGTGGGCCGGTATGATGATCTGTATCAACCTGCAGATGGCCTTCCAGACCCCGCCCATGGCCATGTCGATCTTTGTCCTGAAAGGAACGGCAGACCCGAAACTGGGACTGAAAATGAGTCATATCATTAAAGGCGTTATTCCCTTTATCGGGATCATCATGGTGACCTTGGTGCTTTGTATGGTCTTCCCAGAGATCATCACCTGGCTCCCTGAGAAAATGATCGGGCCTACCCATTAGAAACTGAGGCCGGATATGGACGAAGAGCTTCACAGAAAGCATCTTACCGAGATATTTACCGCTGGTGTCGAGCGGGTCGATCCCTGCAGGATGATCCGCTCCCTGGTGGCTCTGAAAGGTGATCTTCTTACGGTAGCCCTGCCTGAACAACCGGTATCCTTTGACCTTTCCGCCTATCGGCGGGTCCTGGTCCTGGGAGCCGGCAAAGCCACCGCCCGGATGGCCCGGGCTCTGGAAGCGGTGCTGGGCGACCGGATCGACGGCGGTCTTATTTCGGTGAAGTACGATCATACAGAAAACCTCCGGCGGATAGAAACCATCGAGGCGGGCCACCCCCTGCCGGACGAAAACAGTGTACGGGCGGGTGAGGCGTTGGCTGCCCTGGCCGCGGAGGCGGACCGGGGCACCCTGGTCATCAATCTTATCTCCGGCGGCGGTTCCGCCCTGCTTTCCCTGCCCTGGTCCGAGGGAACCCATCATCTGACGCTGGAAGAAAAACAGGAAACCACCCGGCAGCTCCTGGGATGCGGGGCTACGATCCAGGAGATAAACTGTGTCCGGAAACACCTTTCGGGCATCAAAGGCGGCCGCCTGGCGGAGCTTATTCATCCGGCGACCTGTCTGAACCTGATCCTCTCCGATGTGGTGGGGGACAGGCTTGATTCCATCGCCTCGGGCCTTACCGTGGCGGATGAGACAACCTTCCAAGACGCAAAGCGGATTATGGAAAAGTACCGCATCTGGGATACAGCGCCCACCACAGTGCGGGAGATTATTTCCTTCGGAGCGGCGGGAAAAATCCGTGAAACCCCCAAGGCTGGAGAAGACGTTTTCCGAGGTATGACAAATATGCTCATCGGCACTAACCGCTCAGCCCTTCTGGCGGCCGCCGAAAAAGCCGAAAACCTGGGTTATAACACCCTGATTCTGTCTTCCCGGATCATCGGTGAAGCCCGGGAGATTGCTCAATTCTACCATGCCCTGGCTGCAGAGATCGCCGCCTTTGACAGCCCTGTGAAAAAGCCCGCCTGCCTGATAGGGGGAGGAGAAACTACTGTCACCCTGAAAGGCAGCGGGAAAGGGGGCAGGAACCAGGAGATGGCTCTGTCATTTCTCAACAGCCTCTCCACCCGCTCTCCCGGGGCCGAAGGTTGCTTCTTTCTTTCCGCCGGAACCGATGGAACCGACGGGCCTACCGATGCAGCGGGGGCCTTCGCCGACCAGGAGCTAGCCGAAAAATGGATCACCCTGGGGTTGGATCTTCAGGCCTCCCTGGACAACAACGACGCCTACAATTTTTTTAAACCTCTTGGCGGGCTGCTGATCACCGGGCCGACCAACACGAATGTGTGCGATCTCCAGGTTTTGCTGGTGATATAACACTCTAAAATCCTTGCACCCCAAGCCTTCGGGCTGGTATAGTGGCCCATGAATCTGCTCAAACGCTTCACCCGCTATTACCGCCCCCATCGGGGCTTGTTTCTTCTGGATATGGCCGCCGCGATTCTCTCATCGGTTCTGGCGGTCCTTCTGCCGTCCATTACCCGGGATCTGTTGAGCGTCCGCATTCCTGCGAAGGATATCGGTCTCATTATCCGCTCGCTCCTTCTCCTGGCAGCCGTGTACCTGGGCCGGATGGCCTTCGATTACATCCGCATCCGCTGGGGTCATATCCTGGGGGTCCGGATGGAAGCGGATATGCGGGGAGATATCTTCAGGCATATCCAGAAGCTGTCCTTCACCTATTTCGACAACACCAAGACCGGGCATCTTATGTCCCGGATCTCCAATGATCTGAACATGATCTCCGAAGTGGCTCACCACGGTCCGGAGGACCTGCTCATCTCCCTGCTGGTTATTCTGGGAGCTTACGGTTTCATGTTCTTCTTCAGTCCGCTTCTGGCGCTCATATCCCTTATCCCCCTCCCCTTCATGCTGCTCTGGGGAATCATCTTCGGCGGGAAGATGCGTTCGGGTTTCCGTCGGGTCCGAAAGAAAATCGCCGATATCAACAGCACCGTGGAAAACTCCGTCCAGGGTATCCGGGAGGTGAAGGCCTTCGCCAACGAATGTATCGAACAGCAGAAATTCGACCATTCCAACGAATCCTTTCGATTCGCCAAGGAAAAGGTCTATGCCGTCATGGCATCCTTTCACGCGGGCATGCAGTTCCTCCGGGAGCTTTGCTATTTCACCGTTATCGCCGGAGGGGTATTGCTTATCCTGAAGGATATCATCCAGGTGTACGATCTGGTCACCTTCATTCTCTACGTGGGTATTATCCTGCCGCCCATCGACCGGCTGATCAACTTCAACGAGCAGCTTCAGCAGGGTATCGCCTCTTTCGAGCGTTTTACCGAGATTATGGACATTGAACCGGATATTACGGACCGTCCCCATGCCCTTCCTTTGAATGAAGCCTCCGGCCCCATCGAATTCAAAGACGTAACCTTCCGCTACGCCTCGTCCCCCGAAGATATCCTTTCCGAAGTAAACCTTACCATCCCTTCGGGGAAGAAGACCGCCATCGTGGGAGAATCGGGGGCGGGGAAAAGCACCCTGGTATCCCTGATCCCGCGGTTTTACGAAGCCCTGGAGGGGACCATCACTATCGCGGGAAAAAATATTTTAGACCTCACCCAGAGCTCTCTGCGGGAAAAAATCGGTCTGGTGCAGCAGAATGTCTTTCTTTTCGACGCCACCATCCGGGAAAACATCCTCTACGGCGCCCCGGAAGCCACGGATGAACAGCTCTATGACGCGGCAAAACACGCCAATATTTACGATTTCATCATGAGCCTCCCCAAGGGGTTTGATACCGATGTGGGCGAGCGGGGTGTCAAACTCTCCGGCGGTCAGAAGCAAAGGATTTCCATCGCCCGGGTGTTCCTGAAAGATCCGCCCATCATCATCTTCGATGAAGCCACCAGTTCCCTGGACAATGAATCGGAAGCTCTTATCCGGGAAGCCATGTTTCGCCTTTCGGAAAACCGCACCACCATCATCATCGCCCATCGGCTCTCGACGGTCCGGGATGTGGATAAGATCGTGGTAATGAAACAGGGTCGGATTGTCGAAGAGGGACATCACGAATCTCTGATTGCCGCCGGGGGATATTACAGGAAACTGTACAACTCGGCGGATTTCTAAGGCAGGGGAATTTTTCGGCCTACGGCCTTCCCCAGACCGTAGGAATCCGGGTCAGCCGAACCGATAAAAAGCGGCTGTTCTCCTTCACCCCCCTCTTCGCGAACCACAAGGTTCCTTTCTTCAGACCGGGAGGGCATCCGCTGTTGCTCCAGCTTCTCTTCTATGCCGGCGACCATCCCCAGGCGGAAGCCCTCGATATCCCGGACAACGGAAACATACTTCGGGCTGATCTCGGCGACCTGCGAATCCAGGTGCCGGTAGAGCTCTTCAGCCCTTCGCACATCGGTATCCCTGCCTCTCAATCTGATGCCGGGATTCTTTCCCGCGGGATAAAAACAAGCCTCCACCCTTTGATGCGAGGCTGTGACCCCGGCGAGAGCCTTTCTCCATTCGGGGATCTGGCAGCCCGGGATGATAACCGTCTCAGAGCAGGGCGG
>JAFGDJ010000118.1 GCA_016932135.1 Spirochaetales bacterium
AAATCTTTGTGTTGCATGTATTTATAAGTATTTCAGGTCCACGGTGGGGAACAGTAAGTTTGGATTAGAGATTTTCCACGGCGGCTTTTTCCACGGTTAGACCTTTTTTATATTTCTCGAAATAGGCCCTGAAGCCTTCAACATCCCTTGGATCGGGGTTTACAGTTTTTCCCATGGAACCGGTGAAAACTCCGTAAAGAAACTGGCTCAGTGTTTCCGTTTTATTTCCGGTCAACATATAAGCGGCCAACAGGGCGATACCCCACGCGCCACCTTCTCCGGCCGTATCTAATACAGAAACCGGAGTTCCCAGGGCGGCAGCCATTATTTTTTGGCCGACGTCGGGAGTTTTGAAGAAACCACCGTGGCCTTTTATTTCATCTACCCGGACTCCTTCGCGTTCTACCAGAATATCTACCCCCGCTTTGAGAGCGCAGATGGCGCTGAAGAGATGGCATCTGAGGAAGTTCCCCAGGGTGAAATTGCTGTTTTCTCCCCGAACGAAGAGAGGACGACCTTCGGTAAACCCGGTGATGTGTTCGCCCGAAAGATAACCGATGGAGAGAAGTCCACCGCAGTCGCTGTCTCCCTCCAGGGCTTGGTTCATCATCTTCTCGTATAATTTATCGGTGTTAAAATTGGCTCCCAGTAACTGGGCGCTTTCAGCCAGAAGGGAAACCCAGGCATTGAAATCGGAGGTGCAGTTATTTGAGTGGGCCATGGCAACGAGGTGTCCGTCGGGAGTTGTGACAAGATCGATTTCGTTATGCACCCGTGAAAATTCTTTTTCAAGGACGATCATGGCGAATACAGATGTTCCGGCTGAAACGTTCCCTGTTCTCACCGCGACGCTGTTCGTGGCGACCATTCCTGTTCCGGCGTCTCCCTCAGGTGGGCACAGTTTTATACCCGGTTGAAGATCTCCGGCCGGGTCGAGCCAGGCTGCCCCTTCAGCCGTCAGTTCTCCGGCCGGCTCTCCCGCATTGAGAACTTCCGGGAGAATATCTCTTAACTGCCAGCCTGTGTTGTACCCGAATATAAGCTTGTCGAATTTATCAATTAGTTCGACCTTATAGTTGATTTTCGAGCTGTCAATGGGAAACATTCCCGATGCTTCACCCACACCCAGGACACGTTGGCCTGTGAGTTTCCAGTGAACATAGCCCGCCAGAGTCGTCATATAGCTGATTCGGTTAATATGTTCTTCCCCATTGAGAATAGCCTGATAAAGATGAGCAATGCTCCACCGCTGGGGGATGGGGTAGTTTAGAAGGTTTGTCAGTTCTTCCGAGGCTTCTCCCGTTATGTTGTTCCTCCAGGTCCTGAAGGGAACCAGCAGTTCCCCTTCCTGGTCAAAAACGAGATAGCCGTGCATCATTCCGCTGATCCCCATGGCTTTTATCTTTTTCAGTTGTATGCCGTAGTTTTTGAGGACCTGCTGCTTTAGATCGTAGAAAGCTCCCTGTAGTCCCCTCTCAACTTCTTCGAGAGAATAGGTCCAGATACCGTCGGCCAGGGTGTTTTCCCAGTTGTACCCCCCACTGGCGATGGGGGTGAAGCTGTTATCTATCAAGATCGCCTTGATTTTTGTAGAGCCAAACTCAATTCCGACAATCGTTCCTCCGGAGCTTATAGTCTTCTTCGTATCATCCATTATAAAATCCTCCTGCTACTAATCACACTTTTACTATCGAAAAGTTCAGTAATTTTTGTTGGCCGTAGAATTGATAACGGTATTGTAGGTGAAATTGACTTTTACGTCAAAGGAAACTTACTGTCCCCCACCGTGGACCTGAAACGGAAAAAGAACGGAGAGTTCTTGAAGCAAAACCGTTCTTAGAGACGTATCTCTATCTCTATAAGGAGAACACCCATGAAAAATCCCCCTTTCTGTCCCAATCCACACTGTTCCTACCATACCGATGCCGGCAGGCCTTCTCACTGGTTCATCCGTAAAGGATTCTACGCAACCCATTCCGGCAATCGGTATCAAAGGTATCAGTGTTCTCACTGTCAGCGTCGCTTCAGCTCGAAAACCTTCCACATTGATTACTTCGCTAAGGTCACTTTAGACTACCACCGTCTCTTAACCTATCTGGTCTCCGGTATGAGCCTTCGGGCTCTAGGCAGAGCCTTTCACCGGTCCCCAAAAACCATCGCCGGGAAAATCTCTATCCTCACCAGGCAGTTCATTGCCTTCAATCATGACAACCCTTCAGTCGTTAACCTGGCGGAGGATCTGGTCGCCGATGGGTTCGAGAGTTATGTAGTCAGCCAGTATTTCCCTAATAACTTCAACCTCCTCATCGGCAAGGATTCTCAGTTTGTCTATGATCTAACCTATGCCTATCTACGCAGGAAAGGTGCCATGACCGACGCCCAGAAAAAGTTAGCGGTCCGGTATCGTGTTACAGACCCCTTGCCTGCTGGCCAAATCCAAGTCAGTTTTACCCATCTGCTCCGGACTGCCGCCGGTTTACTGAGGGTATCATCCAGAAAAACCCTTCTTATCCTCCATACCGATGAAAAGAAAGAGTATGTCGCACCTCTGGCAGGCTACGCTTCCGCAGGACTTCCCGATCCCCTTCCCCTACGTATTCTTCACCGACAGACCCCTTCCTCCGTTCCACGAACCGGGACGAATCCTCTGTTTCCCGCCAACTATATCGACCGGGATATTCGTAAAGATATGGCGGAACATCATCGAGAGACGGTATGTTTTGCCCGGAACGTTAATGCTTCCTTAGAGCGGTTGACCTGTTATCTCTTTCATCACAATTTCATAAAAGCCTTTCGGATCAATCGGGCTGATAGAACTTTTTCATCCCATGCTGTGGCTGCCGGATTGGATGCTCGGTTTATAAGAAAGAGGCTTGCATTCTTGTTCACCCGGCGGGCGTTTTTTACAAGGCTATCGCTTCCTCTACCCGGGGAGCTGTTATGGCGGCGGGGGTACTTTACGCCAAGAAAGGCTTTCTGTGACTGCCTCCCGGCTTATGTCCTGGCATGAGAAGAACTTGCTTCTCCTTTAGGTCCAGGCTGGGGAACAGTAGTAAGCATTTGACAACGGATTGTTTTTGTTTACAATATAGCCATGGCAGATAAAGCAAAAAAACGTCCCCTGGTGATGAAACAAAAAATTATGGCCCAGGTGGTGTACGCGCTGATCCCTTTGGTCGTGGCATCGATCTACTTCTTCGGATGGCGCTCTTTGGCGGTTCTCGCCGTGGTAAACCTCGCGGGGTTCCTCAGCGAGTACGTCTTCGCCCGGGTGTATAAGCAGCAGGTTTCTTCCGCTGTCTTTGTAACGACCACCCTTTTCGCCCTTTCCATGCCTCCCACGGTTCCCCTGTGGATCGCCGCGGTAGGTATTGTCTTCGGTGTAGTCTTCGGAAAGATGGTCTTCGGTGGTTTTGGAAGAAATATCTTCAATCCGGCTCTTTCGGGCCGGGCCTTTGTATACGTCAGCTTCGGTTATCCCTTAACCAGCAGCTTCATCGAACCAGTCTCGGGTTTCCCCGGGGGTTTTGCCCGATGGCTGCCAGAACTGGACTCTCTGACCAAAGCTACCCCCCTGATAAGGCTTTCCGGAGGTCAGGACCTTCCCTTTATGGATCTGTTCTTAGGTAGCACTTCCGGCTCCCTAGGGGAAACCTCGGCCCTGCTGATCATCATCACCGGAGTTATCCTGCTGATTCTGAAAACCGCCAGTTACAGGATCGTCCTGGCCTGTTTTATCGGTTACCTGGTCCCTCAGACGGCGTTCTTCTTTATCGGCCTTTCCGGGGTTCTGCACCCCTTTTACGGCCTCTTCGCCGGCAGCCTGCTCTTCGCTTTTTTCTATATGGCTACCGATCCCATCTCCTCGTCCCAGACCACCAATAAAGGCCGGTGGGTTTACGGCCTGCTGGTGGGGGTGCTGACCTCCCTTATCAGGACCTTTTCCTCCTGGCCGGAAGCTGTGACCTTTGCCATCCTCCTGGCGAATATGTTCGCCCCTCTGCTGGACTACGCTTTTAAGCAGGCAGCGGCAAAGAAAAAGGCGGCGGCCACATGAACGGAAGCCTCATTTTTAAGGAAAGGATCTATCCGGTCCTCTTTATGCTGGTGTTAACCCTCATTTTTATCGGCATTGTTTCCGCCATTTACCTGTCCACCCGGGAAGTGGTTCTCTTAAACGAATCGCTGTTCTTAAAGAAGGCTCTGCTGTACGCCGCGGACTTTCCCGTGCCTGAAGGATCGACGGAAGCGGAAGAAGCCTTTCAGACCCACTTTCGCGAGGTGGGGGACGGCAGGTCCGGAGAGGGGTACTTTGAAATCCTTCAAGGTCAAGGCTCTCAGGTGGTAGGCTACGCTTTTCTCACTTCCGGGGCGGGACTCTGGGGAGAGATAGAAGCTGTTCTGGCTTTCGAGAAGGACCTGAAAACCCTGCGGGGCATCGAGTTTACCAAACAGAATGAGACGCCGGGGTTAGGCGCCAGGATCACCGAGCAGTGGTTCAAGGAACAGTTTCGGCGGAAAAAGGGTCCTTTTGTGTTTGTTCCCGAAGGAGAAGCGGCCGGAAGCAATGAGGTGGATGCCATTACCGGCGCCACCAGAACCTCCGAAGCTGTTAAAGCCATTGTAAACCGTGCTGTGAACGAGGCGGGTGAATTCGTGGGAGGAGGTAACTGATATGGCCCGGGGTAAAGTGAAGAACACCTTCCTGGATCCACTGGGAAAGAACAACCCGGTGTTCGCCCAGGTGCTGGGCATCTGTTCTACCCTGGCGGTGACCAACTCCTTCAAGAATACCGTGGTCATGACCATGGGGGTGCTGTTTACCACCACCTTGTCCAATTTTACCATCTCCCTGGTGCGAAAACTGATTCCCTCCAGGGTCAGGATGATGGCGGAAACCCTGATCATTGCCGCCTATGTTATCATCGTGGATGTGGTCTTGAGGGCCTACCTTCCCGATATTTGGCAGCAACTGGGGCCCTACGTGGGGTTGATCATCACCAACTGCATCATCATGGGCCGGGCGGAGGCTTTCGCCCTGACCAACCCCCCGGGCTTAAGTCTGGTGGACGGTCTGGCATCGGGCATCGGATACACCTATGTGCTCTTGGTCATTGCCTTGTTCCGGGAACTCCTGGGTTCCGGCAGTATCTGGGGTTTCCAGATTCTGGGGGACTGGTGGACGAACTGGTCTATCATGATCATGCCTCCAGGAGCCTTTTTCATGCTGGCTATCTTCATCTGGATCATCAAAGGCGTGGTCCTGAAGGAAGAGGAGGTGAAAAAATGAACGGCCCGCTGTTTCCTCTGGCGGTGTTCTTCGCCGCTATTTTCACCAGCAATATCCTGCTGACCAACTTTCTGGGGATGTGCTCCTTCCTTTCGGTTTCCCGGGAGATAAAAACCTCCGCCGGACTGGGAACGGCGGTGACCTTTGTCATGGCCACCACTACGGTGCTCAACTGGCTGGTGTATCATTATATCCTCCTCCCCCTGGAGCTGGATTATCTCCGGTTTATCGTCTTCATCGTGGTTATTGCTGCCTTCGTTCAGCTGGTAGAGATGGTGATTGAACGGGTATCCGAAGGCCTCTACGCCGCCTTAGGGATTTTTCTGCCCCTGATAACGGTAAACTGCGCCATTCTGGGGGTCAGCCTCTTTATGGTCATCCGGG
The DNA here is from genome assembly GCA_016932135.1 of Spirochaetales bacterium. Lineage (GTDB taxonomy): Bacteria > Spirochaetota > Spirochaetia > JAFGDJ01 > JAFGDJ01 > JAFGDJ01. The sequence continues at coordinate 5,675 of JAFGDJ010000118.1, forward strand.
ATTACGACCTCCTGTCATCCTTCACCTTCGGTCTGGGTTCGGGCCTCGGCTGGTTCCTCGCCATCATGGCCATGGCGGGAATCCGGCAAAAACTCGCCAAAGCCCGGGTCCCCAAGGGTCTGGAAGGGGCGGGGATAACCCTCATTATTACCGGTATGATGGCCCTGGCTTTCATGGGTTTTTCCGGTATGATCAACATCGGGTAAGGAGGCGAGTATGTTTCCCGTAACCACCTTTCTTATCAGTGTCGGCGCGGTATCGGCCATCACGGTTTTCCTGGCAATCCTGATGGTGGTGGCGGACGCTACCATCGCTAATTACGGCGAAGTTACCATCACCATAAACGACGACAAAAAGCTCAACGTTCGGGGAGGTAAACCCCTTTTAGGAACCCTCATGGGAGAGGGGATTTTTATCCCTTCTGCCTGCGGCGGCCGGGGTTCCTGCGGCCTCTGCAAGGTACAGGTCCTGGAAGGAGCGGGGCAGTACCTCCCCACGGAACTACCGTGGATCAGTGAAGAGGAACGGGCCCAGAACGTCCGGCTTTCCTGTCAGCTGAAATGCAAGAACGATCTTTCCATTAAAATTCCCGAAGAGCTTTTTAACGTAAAGCAGTACGTCACCCGGGTAGCCTCTATTCGCGACCTGACCCATGACATCAAGGAAGTGACGTTGGAACTGGCCGACCCGCCGGAGATGGAATTTAAGGCGGGACAGTTCGTCCAGATCATGACGCCGGAATATGAGCTTACCGACGAGCCGGTGTACCGGGCCTACTCCGTCGCCACGGCGCCGAAGGATACGAAGAAAATCTCTTTAGAGATACGCCTGGTTCCCAACGGTATCTGCACTACCTACGTGCACAACTACCTTCGGGAAGGGGACGAGGTTATTATGAATGGCCCCTATGGAGAATTTTTCTTAAGGAATTCCCCGCGGGATATCATCTGCATCGCCGGCGGATCGGGAAACGCCCCTATTATGTCTATTTTATTGGATATGGCTGAAAAGAAAATTTCCCGTAAAACCCGGTACTTTTTCGGAGCCCGGTCGGTGAGAGATCTCTTCCTGGTGGAAGAGCTTCGAGCCCTGGAAAAGGAGCTTCCCGATTTTCAGTATATTCCCGCCCTCTCGGCTCCCCTGCCGGAGGACAGCTGGCAGGGAGAAACGGGACTTATCACGGATATCGTGGCGAAACACCTCCCCGGTGGTGAGAACGTGGAAGCCTACCTCTGCGGCAGTCCAGGAATGATTGATGCCTGTGTCAAGGTTCTCACCGAGAAGGGCGTGCCGGAAGAACTTATTTTCTATGACAAGTTCGCTTAAAAAAGGGGGATAGAAAAGAATGAAACAGAGCCCTCAAATGCAGAGAATACAGCAGAATATGCGACCGGGAGTTATTACCCTGGAGGGATTCCTAGGGAAGGACGAGAGGAACTTATCGGATATTCTGGAAGAGGATAACGCGACGGTTCAGCGGCTCGGTCTCAGCCATGAGTCGATTGCCCGGCGGATGGAGGAGCTGAAAGATCAGGGAGCGGCGGGACTGGGAGAGTTCATTGAGGTACCTCCCCATTTTGAGGTAAAGGTGGAGTCCGTTCGAGGGAAATTGCCGTGCCCCTTCGAGCATCCCGGCATCTATCCAAAGACCAATATTACCTGTAACAACCTGCGAACGGGAAAAAGCTTGTTATATACCGATATGCATATCCACCTTATCGGAAGCCACGGTTTTTACGAAGGAAAAGGTTCCCTGTACCGCCTCGAACCGGAAGATCTGGCGGATATTCTGGAGGTTGAATAAACCTTATTGACCGACTCAGATTTATGCAGTATTATTAGGAACTGTTATCATCATCTTGGAGCAGGATATGAGGAAAACACAGCAACGCACCGCTATTCTTGAAGAGATCCGGAAACGGAAAGATCATCCCACGGCCTACGATATTTACCATACGGTACGGGAATTTCTTCCGAATATCAGCCTCGGAACGGTGTACCGCAATCTCGAAATGTTGTCCCGGGAGGGAATTATCCGTTCGGTGGATACCGGAGGGGAGCAGAAACGGTTCGATGCCGATACCACCGATCATCCCCATTTCCGATGTTTATCCTGCGGGCGTGTGGATGATCTGCCTCCGGATCTGATGAAACAGACGCTTAACGCTGCCGGGAAGAACCTGGGTGACCGGGTTGTCTGCGGCGTAAACCTGGAATATGTGGGGTTGTGCCGTGAGTGCGCGGCAAGACAGCGTTTTCTCAAGGAACGGGATAATTGAACGAACCTGGGAATACTTCACGACCACTTCCGGTATACGAAGATTTTACCGGGAGGATGGAAAATCTTTCTTGTAAACACAAAGAGGAGGTACGAACATGAAGAGTGTGAAAGGTACGGAAACGGAAAAAAATCTCTTAAAGGCTTTCGCCGGGGAATCCCAGGCGAGGAACCGGTATACCTATTTCGCCGGGGCGGCCAAAAAGGAAGGATATGTCCAGGTTGCCGATGTTTTTGAGGAAACGGCGAATCAGGAGAAGGAACACGCCAAACGGTTTTTCAAATTTCTGGAAGGCGGCATGCTTGAAGTAACGGCAACTTTTCCCGCCGGAGTCATCGGTACCACGGAAGAGAATTTGAAAGCCGCGGCGGAAGGGGAAAACGAGGAATGGACCGATCTGTATCCCGCCTTTGCCGCCAAAGCCCGGGAGGAAGGCTTCAACGAGGTCGCCGCGGTCTTCGATGCCGTCTGTGTGGCGGAGAAACAGCACGAAAAACGGTACAACGATCTGAGAAAGAATATCCAAGCCGGCCATGTCTTTAAACGGAACAAAGAGGTTACCTGGCGCTGTAGAAACTGCGGATACCTCCATGTGGGCATGGAGGCTCCGAAGCTTTGCCCCGCCTGCGCGCATCCCCAGGCGCATTTCGAATTGCTGGGTGAGAACTGGTAGATAAGAGAACAGGTCTTCCCGACCAGGCAAACAGGGAAGGCGCCATGGAACAATATCCTGAAGGAGGGTAACAATGGCAAAACAGTATGAAGTGTACAAATGTGAAAAATGTGGGAATATCGTGGAGGTGCTCCACGGTGGAGTGGGTGAACTGGTGTGCTGCGGTGTACCCATGGTACTGCTGCAGGAAAAGACCGCCGATTCTTCCACGGAAAAGCACGTTCCGGTAATTGAAAAAACGGCCAAGGGGTACAAGGTTACCGTGGGCAGCACCCTGCATCCCATGATCGCCGAGCATTATATTGAATGGATCGAGCTCATCGCCGACGGTGTTTCCTATCGGGCGTACCTGAAACCCGGTGATCAGCCCATGGCGGAATTCTGTATTGAAGCTTCCAGGGTCGGTGCCCGGGAATACTGTAACGTTCACGGTTTGTGGAAGGCGTAATCTCGATGATCGACAATAAAATGCTGGATGCCTTAAACAGGCAGGTGAACGAAGAGATGAAATCCGCCTACCTCTACCTCGCCATGGCCGCCGATTTCCAGGACCAGAACAGGCCGGGTTTCGCCTCCTGGATGAAGGTCCAGGCGTCGGAAGAGATGAAGCACGCCATGAAAATTTACGGCTTCATCGAAGAGCGGGGCGGCAAAGTGGTTCTTCAGGCTATCGATGCTCCCCAGGACAACTGGGCGTCCCCCCTGAAAGCCTTCGAGGCGGCGTATGCCCATGAACAGTTCATTACCGACTGTATCCACAAGCTGGTAAAACTGGCTCGGGAGATCGGAGACCTGCCGACGGAAGTGTTTCTCCACTGGTTCGTAGACGAGCAGGTGGAAGAAGAAGCAACGGCCGATGAGGTGATTCAGAAGATCAAACAGGTACAAGATTCCGGAAACGGTCTGTATATGCTGGACAGGGAGCTGGGTAAAAGGGAAGATTAGGCTTTTTTAAAGCCTGAAAAAATAAGAGGAGATAAAAGCATGAAAAAATACGTATGTGATGTATGCGGTTACATTTACGATCCCGCTGAAGGCGATCCCGATAACGGCGTGAAACCGGGTACTCCCTTCGAAAAACTCCCGGATGACTGGGTGTGCCCCCTCTGTGGCGCCTCCAAGGATGACTTTTCTCCCGAAGACTAAGTTTTAAGCTTTTATACGAATGAAGAAACTGCCCGGCTTTACCACCGGGTGGTTTTTTTATCTTCTTGATTCTTTACTGTTCCCCACCGTGGACCTGAGGATCCCTTATCTACCTTCAGCACAAAGGTTTCTCTCAAACCTTAGGTTTCCCACCAACTATCGGCGCATAAAGTCTTATGGAACCTGAAAATAGTGCTACATCAGGTCCACGGTGGGGAACAGTAAGTATTGATTCAAGGTGAAAATCGTGGTACACCGTTGTTAATCCTTTCAATTCTTCAACGTGGAGACGCCTGATTACCTATGACAAGACGACACCCCTTATCCTTTCCCGCTTCTATCTCCATGGCCCTGCTTTCTTCCATCTGCTGGTCCGTGGCGCCGGTGCTTTCCAGGTTTGTGCGGGACTATTATTCCGTATCCTTTCAGAACTTTTTCCGTTTCGGTGTATCCTTGTGTATCCTTTGGATCTTTACCCTGGCCCGCCTGGGGCGTTCCGGTGTTCACGGTGCCTTTTCCTCGGTTTCCCGGCCGGTATTGAAGCTTACCGGCTTGTCGGTCTGTATCTTTATCCATCAGATGCTCTACCTGGCGGGAATTTACCGGTTGTATCCTGCCTTGGCCTCCCTCCTCTCGGAGGGAAACGTGGTATATACCATCCTGATGGCCTACCTGATGTTTCGCGATGAGCGAAGCACCATCAGGAATGTCCGGTTCATCCTGGGAATGGCCCTGGCCCTGGGAGGTATGGCGGTGATCATTCTCACCGGATCGCGAATAGATACCCTGGAAGCCGATCTGGGGGTCATTTTTATTGTCTTAAGCGCTCTTGCCTGGTCGTTTTTTACCGTTCTGACCAAGCACTGGATTCCCACGGTTCCGGCTTCCCTGTCTACATCGGTGATCTTTACCATCAACACCCTGATGTTCCTGATCGTCATTCTTTTCCCCAGAGGGCCGGTTTTATTTCCTGTAAAACCCCCACCGTCGGCCTGGCTGATCCTCGCCCTGTCCGGACTTCTCGGTATCGGCGGCGGGTATACCTTCTATTTCGCCGCCATTCCAGGAGCCGGAGTCACCCTGACATCTTCGCTGGGCCTGCTCATTCCCCTGTTTACCGCCCTGTCGTCCTACCTTATCCTGGGGGAACTCCTGCTGCCCCTGCAGGTCCTGGCGGGAATTGTCCTTTTGGGGGGGTGCTATCTGATCATCCGGGCGCGGTATCGAGCTTAAGAGTCCTCATTCTGTCACGGTATGTACCGAAGCTTTGCGTTACGATATAGAAAAATGGTAGATTTCTGTTAAATCAATTATTTTCATAAAAAAGAGAGCTTCCAAGGGTTCCCATATTTGTGGTTTTATATCCGCCTCCTTGTACTTCCTCCCGATTCGGTATATATATGAAAGTGATTTGAAACCGAATTGAAAGGATTCCAATTATGATTTCTCATTTAACTCCCCGGGAGCAAAAGATAATTGATCTCATTATGGAGGATACCCTGATTTCGGTGGCGGAACTCAGCGGGATACTGGGGGTGTCCCAGGTAACCGTCAGGAGCGACTTTCAGAATCTCAGTGAGAAAGGATACCTTGTTAAAACGGAGAAGGGAGTTCTTCCCGCGTTCCATCCGGCGGTCATAGAACGCGAAAAGTCCCATTACCATGAGAAGGAGCGGATTGCCCGGTATGCCGCCTCTCTAGTAGAAAGCGGCGATACGATTATGATCGAAGCCGGTACAACCACCTCACTGATTGCGCGGTTCCTTTTTAGTAAAAGAGATATTCATATCGTGACAAATTCAGCCCTGGTCCTTCCCTACGGCCGGGTACATCCTTCTCTGCATATTGTACTTTTAGGTGGAGAATTCAGGCCATCCACCGAATCCTTTGTCGGTCCGGTTACGATCACGGAGCTGGCCAACTTTCATGTGCGTCTTGCCTTTGTCGGTACGGACGGATTTACGGTGGAAAAAGGCCTTACAACCCACCTGTTGGAAGGCGCCGAGGTCGTCAGAAAGATGTCGGAACAGTCCATAGAAACAGTTCTGTTGGCTGATTCATCGAAGTACGGAAGAGCTGGGTTTGTGAAGGTGTTGCCGATTGAAAAAGCTAATACTATCGTAACAGATACGAGCCTTGATTCCGATGCTGCCGGGCGAATACAGGACCTGGGTATCGACCTGCGGCTTGTGTAAAAAACTCTTCTAAGTCGATCCTTCATGTAAGATCCTGTCTAACATCCTTTGGGTTGATTAATTTTCTCATCCTTTCAATACCGCCGGGAGGAATCTCCGGTAGTCATTATTTCTCTTGACATAAAAATAAAGCAATAGTAAAGTAATAGGAAAGTAATAAAAAAGTAAAAACAAAGTTATAGGATAGTTTATGGAAAGAGTATTGATGCCCAAACAGGGTAACACAGTAGAATCCTGTGTCATTCTCGAATGGAAAAAGAAAATCGGAGACACCGTTTTGCCGGGTGATGTCTTATGCGAAGTGGAAACTGATAAAGCCACCTTTGAGGTACAGGCCGAGCATGAGGGAGTATTGCTCACCGTTCTGTTTAATGAAGGTGACGATGTTCCTGTTTTGGAAACCATCGCTTACCTGGGCAAACCGGGCGAGATTCTCCCGGAGGCCGGTGCCAGGTCGGTCGAGAACCCTGTTCCGGCACCTTTACCGTCCCCGGTGATTCCGGTAAAGGCGCAATCCTTTATAGAAGCAGGCGAGAAAGCGCGATCGGTTCGTATATCTCCCCGGGCGAAGAACCTGGCAGAGCGAAAGGGTATCGTACCGGAGAACCTCGAAGGAAGCGGTCCGGGTGGGAGAATCCTCGAACGGGACGTTTGCCGGGCTCTCCAGGGGCGCTCTTCAATCGGAACCGCGGCGTTGCAAAAGGCGGAGGAAGAGGATCTTTCCATTCCTGCCGAAGGAAGCGGTATCGGTGGCAGGGTTCTTACCACTGATTTTAAAACGGTACGGAAGAGTGGATGGGCGGAAGATTTTCCAGGAAATTCGATTGAAACGGTAGTAAAGGGAGCCCGGGAGGTCATTGCCCGGAGGATGAAAGCTTCCCTGGATCAGACAGCTCAATTTACCCTGCATGCCGCCGCCGACGCCCGGGAAATTGTAGAGTATCGACAATACCTGAAGACAGCGGACCCGTCCAAAGGACTTTCCGATATCACCCTGGGAGATCTGGTCCTCTACGCGGTTTCACGGGTCCTGCCGGCGTTTCCCTTCATGAACGCTCACTTTCTCGGAGAGAAGATTGTTTCCTTTGAACACGTTCATCTTGGAATAGCCGTGGATACGCCGAAGGGGTTGCTGGTTCCCACGGTACGTTTTGCCGACACCCTGAGCCTGAAGGGAATCTCTGACTGTGCGGGGCGGCTTGCTGAAAAAGCTAAAAGCGGCAAAGCAAACCCGGAAGATCTTATCGGAGCTACCTTTACGGTTACTAATCTGGGCTCCCTGGGAATTGAAGGTTTTACCCCGGTATTGAATACTCCGCAGGTAGCTATTCTCGGTGTGTGCTCCATTACCCTCAAGCCTATCGGCGGGGATGGCGATGTAACTTTTATTCCTCACCTGGGATTGTCACTAACCATCGATCATCAGGCGGTGGACGGAGCTCCGGCGGCCCGGTTTTTAAAGGAGTTGTGTGACGCCCTCGCCCGGTTTCGGATACTCCTCGCGGAATAGGAGAAAGACTGTGACGGAATCCTATGATCTTATCGTTATCGGGTCGGGTCCCGGGGGATACCGGGCGGCGGAACAGGCTTCCCTTACCGGTTTGTCCGTATTGCTGGTCGAACGGGAGGGCCTCGGCGGGGTCTGCCTTAACCGGGGATGTATACCCACGAAATGCCTGTTGAACGCTTCCAAGCACTTTTCTCACGGGAAGAAAGCCGGAGCCTTCGGGGTTCATTTCGATAATCCCAGGTTCGTTTTATCGGAAGCCATGGCTTGGAAGGATCGCACCGTGAAAACCCTTTCCCGGGGTGTGGAATCGATAATGAAGCGTACCGGTGTGACCGTTCTCAAAGGCGAGGCTGTCGTCCCGGAAAGAGGGTTTGTCGTCGTTGAAGGCAGGGAATACCGGGCGAACACTATCATTCTCGCCGGGGGTTCCGCTCCCTGGATTCCTCCGATCCCGGGGGCTGAGGCTCCCATGGTAAAGACGAGTCGGGAAATCCTCTCTCTGCGATCACTTCCGGAGGAGATGGTTATCATCGGTGGGGGAGTTATCGGTATTGAATTCGCTTCATTCTTCTCCGCTGTTGGAACCAGAGTTCATGTGGTGGAAATGGCCGATGAAATATGCCCCATGATGGACCGGGAGATTGCCCGGACTCTCAGATCGTCCATGGAGGAAGTTACCTTTCACCTTTCATCAAAGGTCACGAACATTGAAAAAGGGCGGGTCGTCTATGTCAGCGACGGAAAGGAATCCGCCGTGTCAGCGGACCTTGTTCTGATGAGCGTCGGAAGAAAGCCGAATATCGCCGGGATTGATATTCCCGGCCTCGATATAGGATCTGAGGGAATACGGGTAAACAACCGGATGGCAACAAATCTTCCCGGGGTGTACGCCATCGGTGATATTACCGGCAGGTCACTGCTCGCTCATTCCGCTTATCGAATGGCCGAAGTGGCGGTTTCTTCCATCACCGGGGGAAAAAGCATCATGCGGTACGGTGCCGTTCCCTGGGCAGTATATACGGACCCCGAGGCGGCCGGTTGCGGCATGACCGTAGAAGAAGCCCTTCGGCAGGGACGAAAGGCACGAACAGCGAAGGTGCGGATGGCGGTAAACGGTCGTTTTTTGGCGGAAAACACCCCTGAGAGCCCCGGGGTCTGCATCATCGTCTCGGATGAGGCCACGGGAGTTCTCTTGGGGGTTCATATGCTGGGACCTTACAGTTCGGAAATTATTCACAGCGCGTCAGTGATGATAGAAGCGGAATTAACCCTCAAAGAAATAGGCGAAATAATCTTTCCCCATCCGACGGTGTCGGAGGTCCTGCGGGACGCGGTACTGGAAGCAACCCATAGTTACAAGGAGTAAGCACGATGCCAAAATCACAAATTATTATACCGGATAAGGTGCGGAAATCGGGAAAAATCACCTTTAAACCCATAGCCGTCAATCAATACAAACCCGACTTTTCTAAAGAAAAGAAAGACTATGGCGAAGCCGGATTGAAACATCTTTTACGCGATATGCTTGTCATCCGTGAGTTTGAGACCATGCTGGATACCATTAAAAAGCAAGGAGTTTGGCAGGGGGTTGAGTACAACCATCGCGGACCGGCCCACCTGTCCATCGGACAGGAAGCAGCCGCCGTAGGGGAGTGTGTAAACCTGGATGCCGATGACTTTATCTTCGGCTCTCATCGCAGCCACGGTGAAATCCTGGCAAAAGGGCTCTCCGCCTCACGAAATTTTCCGGAGGAGGATTTACTTTGTATTATGCGGGAATCCCTGGACGGGCAGACTCTTCGGGTAGTGGAGAAAAACCATCGTGGATCGGTGGAATCCCTGGCGGAGAAGTTTATTGTGTACGGTACCATGGCAGAAATCTTTGCCCGGTCCACCGGATTCAACCGTGGGCTCGGAGGGTCTATGCATGCCTTTTTCCCTCCCTTTGGGAGCATGCCCAATAACGCGATAGTCGGTGGAAGCGCCGACATCAGTGTGGGGGCGGCGCTTTTTAAACGGATAAACCGGAAGCCCGGTATTGTCATCGCCAACATCGGCGACGCTTCGGCGGCCTGCGGTCCGGTGTGGGAGGGTATCATGATCTCGGCTATGGACCAATACCATACCCTTTGGGATAAAGAAATCGGCGGGGCACCGCCGGTGATGTTTAACTTTTTTAATAATTTCTACGGTATGGGCGGCCAGACCATGGGTGAAACCATGGGGTATGAGATCCTCGCCAGGCTCGGCTCGGGGGTGAACCCCGACCAGATGCATGCCGAACGGGTGGACGGCTATAACCCCCTGGCTGTGGCGGACGCCATAGCCAGGAAGAAAAAGGTTCTTCTTGAAGGGAACGGTCCGGTATTGCTGGATACGATCACCTACCGTCTTTCCGGGCATTCTCCGTCGGACGCGTCTTCCTACCGAACAAAGGAGGAACTTGAAAGCTGGAACGTTGTCGACTGTATCCCGGCGTACGCCGATTATCTTGCAAAGAATGGAATTCTGTCGCCCGGGGATATTGAGGATATCAAGGCGTCCGCCGTGGAGCTTGTGAAGGAGACGATGATTCTGGCCATAGACCCTGCCGTATCCCCCCTGGTTGACCCTCGGTTTATCGAAGAGGTGATGTTTTCCAATGAAAAACGGGAGCGTCTCGATGATCGGAAACCGGAAGTCCTTATGCCTAGGGAAGAGAACCCCCGGGTACAGTCTCTGGTGAAGCGTTCACGCTTCGGGTTGGACGATTCTGGCGCGGTCCTGTCTCCGGCGAAGATCCTTACCTATCGGGATGCCCTGTTTGAGGCCATGCTGCACCGTTTCTATGAAGATCCAACCATGGTTGCCTACGGCGAGGAGAACAGGGACTGGGGCGGAGCCTTCGCCGTGTACCGTGGGCTGACCGAAGCCTTGCCGTACCATCGACTCTTTAATACTTCCATAGCCGAGGGTGCCATCGTCGGATCGGGGGTCGGTTACGCTTTGTGCGGCGGAAGGGCTGTGGTTGAACTGATGTACTGTGATTTCATGGGTCGAGCGGGGGATGAAATATTCAATCAGATGTCTAAATGGCAATCCATGAGCGCGGGGATTCTGAAGATGCCTCTGGTGCTGCGGGTTTCGGTTGGAAGCAAATACGGCGCTCAGCATTCCCAGGACTGGGCCGCCCTGGTTGCCCACATCCCGGGATTGAAAGCGATGTTCCCCGCCACGGTCTTCGATGCCAAGGGTATGCTCAATCTGGCGCTCCGGGGTACGGATCCTGTGGTATTTTTCGAGAGCCAGAAACTCTACGGTATCGGCGAATTGTTTGAGAAGAGCGGAGTACCTGTCGATTATTACGAAATACCGGAAGGAGAACCGGCGGTTCGTCGGCCTGGAACTGATTTGACGATTATCACCCTGGGGGCGACGCTGTATGTCGCCATGGAAGCCGCCGAAGAACTCAGTGAAAAGTACGGACTGGAGGCGGAGGTTATCGACCTGCGTTTTATCAATCCCCTGAACTATGAACCTCTGGTTCAGTCGGTGGAGAAAACCGGAAAGCTTCTTCTCGCGTCGGATGCCTGTGAGCGAGGATCCTTCCTCCACAATGTGGCCGCCAATGTCACCCAATTGGCCTTCGATAAGCTCGATGGTCCGCCGGTGGTTATCGGTTCAAGAAACTGGATCACTCCGGCGGCGGAGCTGGAAGAGGCTTTCTTTCCTCA
>JAFGDJ010000119.1 GCA_016932135.1 Spirochaetales bacterium
TTTACCTGGGATCAGATCAATCAGGTCCTGGAACTGGCAAAGTAATTTTGTAATCTTTAACGGCCGGGGTTTTTCTTCTGAAGACCCCGGCTTTTGTTCAATCAAGGAAGCCGACGAACCTATGAATGAAAGAGCAGGAATGAACAACGGCGTTTTTTCCAGGATTCTCGATAAGGTCATTACGTTTTTGTTTTTTACCATTGTTATTCTCACCATCCTCCTGGTTTTTCTGCGGTATGTCCTCAATGCCACGATCATCGGGGGAAACGAACTCATGGAGTACCTGTTCATCTACACCACTGCCTTAGGAGCGGCTCTCGCCATCGGTAGGGATGAACACATCAAGATTCAGTATTTTATCGAGAAGCTGCCGCCGGTTCTTTTTGCGGGAGCCCGGGTTCTTGGATATCTTCTGGTGGTCTTTATCAATGCTGTTATTGTCTGGCTGAGTTTCCCTTGGATGCAGAAGGTAGGTATGTCCCTCTCCCCGGTTTTACGGATACCGACCTGGACCGTTCAGGTCAGTGTTCCCGCCGGCTGTATCCTGGCGATACTCTACTGTTTTGCCAAAAGCTGGGCGGTTCTCCGGCGCTACGCGGAAGAGAAAGGAGGGCGGTCATGATTATTATGCTCGCCAGCCTTGGGGTTCTTCTCATTCTAGGGGTTCCCATTGCCTATTCATTGGGCCTTTCGGCATTCCTCTATTTTATCCTGCTCCATCCTGAACTGCTCCCCATTCTGCCCCAGAGGCTCTTCGCCGGGATGGAATCCTATGAGATGATCGCCCTGCCGCTGTTCTGTCTCATGGGGCTCATGATGAATGCCGGGGGAATTACTACCAGGCTGATCGATTTCTCCATGCTCTTCGTGGGGCGTATGCGGGGAGGTCTGGGGCTGGTGAACGTTCTGGCAAGCATGATTTTCGGAGGCATCTCCGGTTCTTCCGTTTCCGATACGGCTTCTATCGGTGCGGTCCTGATCCCCGAAATGGAGAAGAAAGGGTACAGTCCTGAAGTGGCCAGCGGAATAACCGTGGCTTCCTCCACCATGGGGATGATTATTCCCCCCAGTGTCCCTATGGTGATCTACGCTCTGGTGGCGGAAGAGTCGGTGGGCCGGCTTTTCCTGGGAGGGGCCATACCGGGCATTATGATCGGTCTTATCATGCTGTTGATTACCGTGGTGATATCGATCAGGAAAAATTATCCCCGGGAAGAGATCACCCTGAACAGGAAAGAGGTCTTTGACCGCTGTAAGCGTGGTGTTCTGGCGGTTATTATGCCCCTCTTCGTTATCGGTTCGGTGGTCTTAGGGATAGCCACGGCTACCGAGTCGGCGGGGATTGGGGTGCTCTACGCTTTTCTGGTGGGCTTGTTTGTTTTTAAGAACCTCAAGCTCAAGGACCTGCCGGATCTCTTTTCCCAGGCTATCAGAACCAGCGCCACAGTGATGATTATCATTGCCCTGTCAAAACTGTATATCTGGATTCTGGCCATAGAACGGATACCCCAGACCGTGGCGCTCTGGATCGGTGGATTAAGCCTTCCGGCGTTTGTTATCATCCTCATGATTGATCTCATCATTCTCCTGGCGGGGACCTTTATCGACGTCAGCCCGGCAATCTTGTTGTTGACGCCGGTTTTTCTCCCGGCCATGGGCGCTCTGGGGGTGGGTCCTGTCCAGTTCGGAGCTATCATGATCACCGGTTTGGCCGTGGGGCTGGTAACGCCACCGGTAGGCATGTGTCTGAACGTGGCTTCGGCCATTTCCCGGCTTGAAATCGGTACAATCTTCAAGGCGGCTTTGCCGTTTCTTATGGCAAATCTCATTACCTTGATTTGTATATCTTTTATTCCCCAACTCACTGTCTGGCTTCCGTCATTGTTAATGAAATAAGAAAGGAGTTGTGGCAATGAGAGCGAGAATACCCGAAAATTTTACATAAAGGAGCTTGTTATGGATATTCGACATCCGGTCCATCCGGACCACGCTAAAATCATGGATACCGCCGATCTTCGGAGGCATTTTCTTATAACCGATTTGTTTCAGCCGGGAAAACTCAATCTGACCTACAGTCATTATGACCGCATTATTGTCGGCGGCATCTGTCCCGGAAAAGAGGAACTCGTTTTAAAGGGCGGTAAAGAACTGGGGTCGGAGTATTTCCTGGAAGGCCGGGAAGCCGGGGTTATCAACATCGGCGAAGCCGGATGGGTAAAGGCTGACGGAACCCGTTACGACCTGGGACCCCGGGACGCCATATACCTCGGCCGCGGAATAAAGGAGCTTTCCTTCGGAAGCGTCGACCCGAGTAAACCGGCAAAACTCTACCTGAACTCAGGACCGGCCCACGCGGCTTACCCCACCAAGCGGATCACCCTGCAGGACGCAAAAAAGGTTCATCTGGGCAGCCGGGAAGAATCCAACGAACGAACCATCAACCAGTATATTCACCCGGCGGTGCTGGAAGCCTGTCAGCTGTCCATGGGCATGACCCTCCTGGAACCCGGATGTGTCTGGAACACCATGCCCTGCCATACTCATGAGCGGCGGATGGAGGTGTATTTCTACTTCGATCTTCCGAAGGATGGGGTGGTCTTTCACTACATGGGCGAACCTGAGGAGACCCGGCATATCGTGGTAAGAAACGAGGAAGTAGTCCTTTCCCCCAGCTGGTCCCTTCACTCCGGGGTTGGCACCTGTGGCTATACCTTTATCTGGGGGATGGTGGGAGAAAACAAGACCTTCACCGACATGGATAATATTCCGATGAGTGTCTTGAAATAAGAGGTGATAGATATGGTATTGGATTCCTTTTCTTTACAAGGTAAAACCGCCGTGGTCACGGGCTGCAGCACCGGATTAGGGCAGGGAATGTCGTTAGGCCTGGCGGAGGCCGGGGCCAAGGTTCTCGGGGTGGATTACGTAGAATCGGATGAAACCGTGGAACTGATGAAAAAAATCGGTGCCGATTTCAAGGCGATAAAAGAGAACCTCATGACCCTTGAACCCATTGAACGGATTATTTCCTCGGCGGTGGAGACCTTCGGATCTCTGGATATCCTGGTGAATAACGCCGGTATCATCCGCCGGGAAGATTCCATCAATTTCACCGAGAAAGACTGGGACGAAGTGGTGGATCTGAACATGAAGACCCTCTTTTTCCTGAGCCAGGCCGCCGCCCGGCAGTTCATCAAGCAGGGAAGGGGAGGCAAAATCATCAATGTGGCTTCCATGTTATCCTTTCAAGGGGGGATACGGGTTCCCTCGTACACCGCCAGTAAAAGCGGGGTTATGGGCCTGACGAAGCTCATGGCCAACGAGTGGGCTTCTCACCGGATTAACGTGAACGCCATCGCCCCGGGCTATATGGCGACCAATAATACCGCGGCTTTGCGGGCGGACCCTGTCCGGAGCGCGGAACTGTTAGGAAGGATCCCCGCCGGCCGGTGGGGCGACCCGGCGGATCTGAAGGGACCGGTGGTTTTTCTCGCTTCTTCGGCCTCGGATTATGTCAGCGGGTACACCATCGCGGTGGACGGCGGCTGGCTTGCCCGTTAAGAGGCTGAGTCTTTCTGAAAGATAAGAACCCTTTTGCCGGGCTGCTTGACCATAGACCGGCAGCCGGGTAGAGTACTGACAAGCACCATGAAACTGAACACCGCCCGCCTGTATGTATTGTTGTCCGCCCTCCTCTGGAGCAGCGGAGGGCTGATAGCCAAAATTGTCTCTTTACGCCCCTTATCCGTTACCTTTTTTCGGGGGGTCACCGGACTTCTTGCCTTGGTGATCTATATCTTGCTGTTGAAAGGCAGGAAGAAGCATCCTCTTTCTCCTTTGAAGAAAGGAAAGAAGTACCTTCTGATTTTTCTGGGAGCCCTTTGTTACGGCGGCACCAGCATCTTCTTGTTTCTCGCTCTTCGGATGACCACCGCCGCCAACGCGACGATTCTCATGCATACCACCCCCATCTGGGTGGCTTTGTTGGGTTTTCTCTTTCTGGGGGAGCGGGCCAGACCCCGGGATTGGCTGGCCTTGGCGGTGATTCTTTTCGGTATTGCCCTCTGCATGAAGGGGGACTTCTCCTTCACCGGCCACCTGGGGAACGCCCTGGCTTTAGCCAGCGGCCTGGCCTTTTCCGTTCTTGTACTGATTATGCGATACCTCGATGAGGGCTCTTCCCTTGCAGCTTTAGCCTGGGGGACCTTTCTCGCTATCCTCATCTCCTCCCCGGCCTTCGCGGCGGATCTGCGAGAGGGTTCTCTTTCCGCCAGGGATGTCCTGCTTACCCTGGGGATGGGAATCTTCCAATTCGCCCTGCCGTTTGTTCTCTACAACCGGGCTTTGCCCTGGATGAAGGCCGTGGAATCCACTATTCTCAGACTGTTAGAGCCGGTGCTGGTTCCCATCTGGGTGGCCCTGCTGGTGGGAGAAATCCCCGGCTGGAACACTCTGGTGGGCGGCGGTATCGTTTTAACGGTGCTTGTTCTGCTGGTCGCTGTGCCGGTGAAAGGCGACAGAAGGATTACTCCGGCCTAGCCGGGGCTCCTCTTATCGTTCCGTCGCTTCCATGATAGTATAAATAGAAGATTCATCCGCCGGAGGTACAAAGATGTTTCGATTTATCATTGCCATTCTCCTGGGGGTCCTCTGTATTATCTTTTTTGCCCAGAACACCGTCCCCGCTTCGGTGGTCTTTCTCTTCTGGACCCTTTCGGTGCCCACCGGGCTCCTGCTTTTTATCGTCCTGGTTATCGGTATCCTTTTAGGTTGGGTCATCTGCGGTAAAGGCAGGAAAAAGAAAAAGGCATGATCTCTAGGTAAGCCCGGTATACCTGAAGGAAAGGGGCGTTCCGGCCAGCCGGCGGGCATAGAGCAGACTGTGCCGTCTCTCCGGTAGCTCGAAA
>JAFGDJ010000013.1 GCA_016932135.1 Spirochaetales bacterium
CACGCCGGCACCAGCGTTATTCTCATTTTACTTTTCAGCCTGATCGGCGGCGGTTCGGTGGCCCGGGATACGGATCAGGCCGGGGTGTATCTCCAGGGTATTACCCTGCTGGCTCTGGCTTTTCTCTCCCTGGCTCTGATAGTTTTTCATCTAACGAGGTCAAAGCGGCACAGATTCCGGGAACCTTCGATTCCTGCTTCCGGGAGGGGGGTGTACGGTCTGCTGGTTGTCTCCAGCCTCATACCCTGCCCCGGAGCTACCATGCTGTTGCTCTTCGCTCTTTCGCTGCAGCTTCCCCTTTTCGGTATTCTGGGGGTCCTTTCCATGTCCCTGGGGATGGGGGTGGTTATCTCCTTAGCGGGGTACTTAGCCTATGCCGGGAGGGAAGGGCTGTTTCAGCGTTTGAAGGACCGCCGGGAACTTCTCAGAAAGCTTTCCGACGGCCTGGAGATTGCCTCGTACCTGTTCATTTTTCTTTTTTCCCTGCATATGGCCCGTCCCTTTATCGCCGATCTTTTCGGCTAAAGTGTCAGGGCAGTTCAATTACTCCGGAATACGTCCGATCCGCCAATCTTTGAGCCCTCTTCAGAAACAGAAAAGCCGCGGGGAAGAGGATGAGCGCGGTTATCAAACCGGAAATTGTCTCAGAAAACCCTGAAAAATAAAACCCCAGACCGATTCCTGCGGTCAGGATAAGGGTAGCCACAGAGAGCCCCAAACCGGTCAGGGTGTTGAGGTTCTGCTTCATGGCCTGCTGAGGGTTCGTCCATGTCAGCATGGGGTTTTTCAGATCCACCGAAATGGTGAGAGCGAAGTTCAAGATCAGAGCGGCGAATCCGCCGGGAAAGAGGTAGATCAAGGTGGAAATCGGGAGGTTCAAAAGTACCGTCAGAATGACTATATCCGTCACCAGGCTGGGAAGGAATACGGCCAGATGAAAGAGAAGTTTCGCCCGTAATTGTTGCCTTCCCGAGAGAGGCAGGGTGAGGGCCAGGGCAAAGGAAGGGCCTTCCCTCGAGAGGCTGGTGGATGAGATGGTATTGATGCTTAAGAAAGCCAACAGCAAATCGAAGATGATGAGCCCCTTGAACCCCAGGCCGTCCAGGGAATCTTTCACCAGGGTGAGAATTTCCCGGGGAATCATCACACTGAAAATCACCAACATCAGGGGGAGGATCAGGGCTTCTCCGGCGGCTTCAAAAAGGAAGGTGGAAGTGGAAGAGAGAACCGACCATTCCCTGAAAAAGAGGGTCTTCAGCGGTGACCGGGGTTTGAAGGCTTTTCTTCCTCCGGATCTTCTTTTGGTTTTAAAAGCGGCTTCCCGGTGCCGGATTAATACGGTGGATATTCTTCCGGATTGAAAACGAATACCGACAACGGTAAGGGCTGTGGTAAAGACTGCTGAAAGCGCCAGGGACGCGAGATTTCCCGTCAGGCTGCGGGCACCCCAGGCCAGGGGCGGCAGGGCTTTCAAGGAAGCGGTGGTTAAACGGATAAACAACGATTCGGGATCCAGGGCTAAACCTTGCATCCCCGCCATCATCCTCCGGGAGAGGATGCTCTGAAAAGCCACCAGGGCGGCGGTAAGCATTGCCATGCCTGAGACTTCCACCAGCACCCGGTGTCGGGAAAGTCCCGAACCGCCGGATAAAAAACTCGCCCCGGTCATGCCGAGAACCAGGGGTGCCAGGGGCGCGATAAGGGATTGCAGGATTACCGGAAGGATAAAAGAGGGCTCCGGAGTGACTGCTTCCAGGTAGACGTACACCGCCGGCAGGAAGAACAGCAGGTGCAGAGGAAGAAAGGCTCCGTAGAGGAGGGCTGTTTTGGAAAGAACGATCCTGCCGGGGGGCAGGGGGAGACTGAACAACAGATCGGCATCCCGGGAGTGGTACACCTTCGCCAGGGCCGAGGGAATGGAGAGGATGAATATAAAGAGCCCTGAAACCAGAAGGGCGTTAAAGAACAGGAACTCCGGGTACCCCGTGGCAAGACCCGCGGTCATAAGACTTCGGTAGCTCCCTAAAAGCATAAACACCACGCTTCCCGCCCCCACGGCCGCTCCGGCCAGAGCCATGGGGAGAAGCCACAGCCGGTCCTGCGAAGAGAGTTCCTTCAGGTATCCCCGGGAGACAAGGCCGGCGCCGGCGGCCTGGGCTTTAGTGAGTTGCAGCCATGTCATCGGTGAGTTCCAGGAAGAGTTTTTCCAGGGTTGAATCGTCGGTCCCCGCGGCGATCCGCAGATCGGATAAGGGGCCTTCGGCGATCAGATGCCCGTGATTGATGATTCCTACCCTGTGGCAAAGCCGTTCGGCGACTTCCATAATGTGAGTGGAAAAAAATACCGTCTTTCCCTCTTCACAGAGTTTTTTCAGTTTTTCCTTCAGCACGAAGGCGGCGTGGGGGTCTAAACCCTGAATTGGCTCGTCCAGGATATAAACTTCAGGCCGGTGAAGCAGGGCGGCGACGATGGAAACCTTCTGCTTCATGCCGTGAGAATAGGAGGATAGGGGGGCATCCAATACCTCGGACAGCCCGAATTCCCCGGCCAGGGTGTCCATGCCGCCTCTTTCCGTTGCCGGAACACTGAAAGCGTCGGCGATAAAGGAAAGGAACCGGCGGCCGCTCATCCGTTGGTAGAGCACCGGTGAATCGGGCACGAAGCCCAGTCGGGCTTTCACCGCCAGGGGATCTTGCCGAAGGTCCAGGCCCGCCACCGTAACGGAACCGGCATCCGGCGTAAGAAGTCCGATCATCATTTTTATGGTGGTGGTTTTCCCCGCTCCGTTGGGTCCAAGAAAGCCGTAAATCTCCCCTGGACGCACCTGCAGGGTAAGGTTGTCAACCGCGGGTTTTCCCGCGTTCCGGTAGGTTTTTGATACCCCTTTCAGTTCGATCATGGAATTCTATTCTCCCGCGCCCCGAAGGGTGATATACTTTTCCACTTCCGCCGTCAGCGCCTCCAGCTCCTGGGGAGCCAGAAGGATCAAGTCGTCCGGCAGGACAAAAAGCAGGGCATCCTTCTGATCCTGAACAATCACCCGGGCCTTGCTGCCGTTTTTCAAAAGATAGCGGCCCGCTTGAAGGCCGGGAACACCCACACCGTTGAGCTTTGTTTTCAGACCGTAGTCGGAGGATGTGAAATCCTTTATGTATGAGGCTTCCTGAACCTCCTGCCAATCAAAGGTTATCTTCCCGTAAACGGTGGATTGGATACCCCGGGAATCCACGGTAAGAGTCGTCCGGCGGTACAAAAGGGTTAAAACAACGGTCATTACCACCAGAGTTATCATGAGAGAAAGGATTTTTTTCCGCCCTCCCCCCCGTTTCAGCAACATACTGGCCAGAATAACCAGGATAAGTCCCAAACATACATAGAGAACCATTTTAGGCGGTTCAATAATCAGTTCCATGGGTTGTGTCTCCTTCTCTGTATACTACAGTGGCCGTGAGATTTTATTCATACCCGGCGATAAAATTTTGTATTCCCGCTTGATAGGCGGTTATATCCTCGCTGCTTCCAAAACTCCCGTGGGCGGTGTCTTCCAGGATCATGAAGGTGCGGTCGCCGTCGGTCCATTCGGTTCCGGTTTCGTAGGAGGAGACGGACGTGTCGATGTCCCCGGTACCCAGGTACAGGGACAACCCCGCCTGCCAGCCGGCCATGAGATCTTTACGGCCGCTAACGACCAGTAAGGGCACCGTGAGCCTGGCAAGCTCGGCGTCCAGGGAGTCGTCGGTTACAAGCCATCCGATAAAATCTTCACTGGTGTCGTTGGCGCCGTTGGTCAGCAGCAGGGGGAATAAAGCTACCGGTGAGGCCAGGGCGAAGGCCAGGATGTGGATATCCGGCGACGGAGCGGCGCTTTCGTCAACGGAATAGCCGCCGGAGCGGATGACGTATCCGGTGTGCTCTCTCAGATCGGCTGCATCCTTCAGGGAAGGGGTGTTCATATAGAAGGATTTGCATTCATCCCAGTACGCGGTGTCGATGCCGGAGGCGATTTGAACATCCGCGTAGGCGGTTATCCTGGGAGCGGCGTGCCGGTACGAAAGGGTGTAATCGCAGGTGCCGAAGGTGGAGATGAAACCGGCTATTTTTGCCTGCCGCCCGGCGTAATCGTCTCCGTGAACCAGGTAAGCCGCCCCCACCGCGGTGCCCCAGCTGTTGCCCAGGAGGAATATCCTGGTCAGGTTTGGATGCCGAAGCTTGACAGCTTCGATAACCAGGTCGGTGTCCGCCACGAAGTTATCCATCTTTGAAGCATTGATATCGGGATTTCCCTGGGACTGACCCGCGTGCCGCTGGTCCCAGTAGACCACCATGTAATCATCCTCGATGAAGAACTGGGGCACCAGGGAAAAGTGGATGCACCCGTCCCCGGGACCACCGTGAAGGTAGATGATCGCCGTGGTGGAAGAGGTGTTTCCTTTAACCCAGACCGGCATATCAGCTCCGCCGGACTGGATGAAAAAGTAATCACCCTCGGTGTAATAGGCGGAGCAGGAGAACAACAGAAGCAGTGCCGCGATGATAAAGGACAGCCTTTTCATTCCGCCGTCTTCCCGTGGCCGAAAGTACCGGTAAAACCTAATCCTACAGCCAAGTGAGGTAAAAGATACCCGTTGTAGGGATATTCTCCCAGGACCGCGATCCGGATTATCGGGATAAAGGGTCCTGCCGAAAGACCTGGAAATCGCCACCCCGCATCAAGGCCTATTCCCAGGTGCGGTCTGCCGGTATTCGGTGTTTCCATGGCACCCCCGGTGCCGTCGTTTGTGTAGAGAGGACCGTCGGGCCAGGTGTGGTAATACCCGCCTAGCAGACGGAGAGAAAAGCCGAAGGAACGGCGCTCAGGGCGGATGAATTCCCCGTAGGACAGAGCGAAGAAGCCGACGTGGTTCCGGGGGTGGATGTATGCCCCGATCTGAAGGCCTGCCGCCACCGTTCCTCCTTTAACGGTCACCACGGGAATTCCAACCGAGACACTGCCGCCGGGGTGGGTGAAGGTTTCGCCGATGTAACCTGTTTCCATGAAGACCTTCTCCGCTCCGGCGGAGAATGATAGGACCATCAGTATAACAACAGTACAAAGGCTCTTTTTCATCACTTTCCAAGGATAAAGGAAAATGAATTATTTTTCCATTTTTTTCTTGACATTTCAAAGAAGGCATGATACTTTATTAGTGTAATAGTTAGATAGTACACTAAGAACGGAGGTTAATATGGTTACTATACGAAACCTCGGATTCACGTACCGGAAGACGCCGCTTTTCAGCGGCCTCGATCTGGACCTGCAGCCGGGGAACATCTACGGCCTGCTGGGCCGCAACGGTACGGGAAAGACGACTCTTTTAAAGATCGTCACCGGGCAGCTTTTCCCACTTCACGGGGACCTGGAGGTGCATGGTTACATTCCGAAGGAACGGGTTCCGGCCATGTTGTCGGATATCTATTTCCTGCCGGAAGAATTCCACCTGCCTCCTATGAAGGGAGGGGATTACATGAAAGCTTACGCCCCCTTCTATCCGCGTTTTGAGGCGGAAGGATTTCGAAGGCAACTGGAGGAATTCGAACTTCCTTTTGACCGGAATCTCAACACCCTGTCTTACGGACAGAAGAAAAAGTTCCTTCTGTCTTTCTGCATGGCCACCGGGGCTTCCCTGATCCTGCTGGATGAGCCGACCAACGGCCTGGATATTCCGTCCAAGGCGCAGTTCCGCCGGCTGATTACCGGAGCTTTGCGAGAGGATCAGACTATCGTGATCAGTACTCATCAGGTCAGGGACATGGAGAATATGATCGATCCGGTCATCATTCTGGACGACGGGAAAATCATCCTCAACAGGAATATGAACGAAATATCCCGGAGGCTCTCCATGAAGATGTTCAGGAATGAACCGGATGAGACGGCAGTGCTCTACGCGGAAAAGGTCCTGGGAGGGTACGCCGCCGTGGTGGAGGAACCCTCGGACGACCACGCCGTGGACCTGGAGATCCTGTTCAATACGGTTATGCGGAACCGGGAAAAATTCGCCGCTCTCTTCGGCAAGGAGGACATCCGTCATGAATGAAAACAGGTATTTTAAGGCCGGCCGGTTTGCCCTGGTTGTAAAACGGGATATGGCTGCCGGCTATCGATCGATTCTGTTAACCGCCGTGGCTCTGGGAGGCGTATTGTTTATCCTTACCTTTCTTACCGGTATTCGTCCCTCCGGCGCCTCGGTTCACCCGGGTATCTGGACGGGTTTTCTCATGGCCGGCGGTTTTATCACCACCAGCCTGATGTTCAAGGAAATGCACAGCAAGGAGCGGGGACATGACTGGGCTATGCTTCCGGCGTCGCGGCTGGAGATGTTTGTCTCCCGGCTGATCCTCTCGTCCCTGGGCTGGATTATCGGTTTTACCGCCCTGTACTGGGCTTCCTCTTCTCTCGGTGAGGCGGTGAATCGGCTCGTCTTCGGGCATGGGAATGCTCTCTTTAATCCCTTTACCCGGTATACCCTGGAGATAGCCCTGCATTACTTCATTATCCAGTCGGTCTTTCTCCTGGGAGCGGCGTATTTCAGGAAAGCTCATTTTATTAAAACGATTCTGTTCATCAATGTGTTGAATATCCTGTTGGCCGCCCTGGGACTGCTTCTCCTGAAGCTCTTCTTCTGGCGGGTCTTCACCTGGGACATCTTCAATGAAAACGGCGATTTTTCGTCTACCATGGGCTGGATCAACTGGGATCTGGTAGGACAGGAGGCGGAACAGTATTTCCTTGCCTTTGCCAGGGTGATGAAGATAATCTATTTCAGTGTTTTCGCCCCGATTTTATGGGTTGTCGCTTATTTCAGGGTAAAGGAAAAGGAGGTTCGGAATGGAATTTAGAGAAAAGAAAGCCATCTATGTGCAGATAGCCGAATCGATCTATGAGAGCATCTTGAGCGGTGAAATGCCCGAAGGGCAACGAATTCCCTCCATCAGGGAAATGGCCGTGGAAGTGCAGGTGAATCCGAATACGGTCATGAGGACTTACAATTACCTGCAGGACGAGGGGATCATCTATAACCAGCGGGGAATAGGTTATTTTATTACGGAGGACGCGAAAGTGAAAACAAAGAAAATCATGAAGGAAGATTTTATCAAAACGGAGTTGCCGGTGGTCTTTAAAATGATGGATCTTCTGGAGATAGACATGAAGGCCCTGACGTCTCTCTATGAAACCTATCAGAAGGAGAAGAAGGCGTCATGAGAACGAGCAATAAAATACTGATCATCCTGGCGGCGGTGATACTGGTGGGGCTGATCATCCTGGCGGCTTCCTTCCGCGGGTTCGCGGGACGGGTTATGAAAGACGCTCCTCCTGAGGGGACGGGCGTAACGGGCAGCGGGGCCAGGGTCGAACGGACCTACGAGGTGGAAGACTTTACCGGCATCGAGAGTTCCGGCGGCTGGGAAGTAGTCGTCACGCAGGGGAACCGGTACGAGGTAAAGGTAACGGCACCGGAGAACATCCATGATGTTCTCCGGATCAGCCGGAAAGGGGACAACCTGGTGCTGGGTTTTGAACCGGGGTATACGGTCAGTAACGCCAGGACCTCGGCGGTTATCTACATGCCCGAGCTGCGGCGGCTCTCCGGGACCGGGGGAACGGCTTTCACGTTCAACGGTTTTTCCGGGGAGCGATTGGATATCGAGATCGCCGGCGGCGCAACCCTTCACGGTACCGGCGGGCGTTATGACC
>JAFGDJ010000120.1 GCA_016932135.1 Spirochaetales bacterium
ACTACCACCTCGCCGGTGCCCTCGGCCAGGAGCTTATCGCCCCGGTATAAAGAAAGCAGGATCGAGGAAGAATCGCAGGAAAATACCGTCAGACCTCCGGTTCCGGAGGAAAAGGGAATGCCGATGATATCTTTGTCTATCCGCAGAACTTCTTCCAGCGGCAGGGTCTGCTCTTCGGTCCAGACCTCTTCCCGCAGACTGCAATGGATCGTCACATCACGGGACGAGCGGCTGAAGGAGTCTTCCACCACCAGGCGGTAGCGCCCGGCAGGCAGGTAACGGGAAAGAAAGAAATTCCAGTCTCCCTCCCTGTCGTCTCCCGAAGCAAGTTCCAGCTCGCCGTTCTCGGTAAAAAGTCTCGCCCGGACATCCCGGCTTCCGAAGCTCCAGAGCTCACAGATTCCCGACCGGTCCAGGACCACCGGAAACTCTGCCGGAATCGTTGCTGTCTGCTGTTCCAGTCCGTCGGCCAGAACCCTGGTTCGAACCATCAGGGTATAGGGCACCCGGTTTCCCACCTCCCGGTTTTTCACCCGGATACGGTATTCCCCCGCCGGCAGTTCAAAACTCGATCCTTCCGAGTCCTTGCGCCACAGGCTTCCTTGAGAGTCAATAATACTCCAGGACATGGTTCCATCCAGGGAAAGTTCAACGGGAATGGTCGCCGGAGAGGAAAGAAGAAATTCCTGGGGATTTCGTTCCGGGGTTTCCATCCAGACGCGGCGCCGGGAGCCGTTCAAAGCCAGGGGCCAGGGTCCTTCTTCCGGGAGTTCCTCCGGAAGAGGAACGCGGAAATACCCCGTAAGACGCCGATGGGACACATCCTGGGGCCACGCATAGAGCCGATACACCCCGGGGTGATAGGTATCGCTTAGAACCGGCCAGCCGTCGGTATCCTCCACCCGAACGGGAAGGCCTCCGTAAAGGCCGAAGGAGCTGAAGGAGAACCTGCCGGGTTCACGAAGGCTCAATGTTCCGGTTACTCCGGTGCCCTTGTCCAGGGATGTTCTGTACCAGGTATTTTCCCGGAGGGACCCCAGGTCTTTCAACGGCAGGGGGGCCATCACCAGGGCTGCCCGTCCTTCGGAAACACCAAGGGTTTCCACCGCCACCAGGTAGGTTCCGGGGCGGAAGAAGCCCTGAACCAGAGCGTTTCTCCCCGGTCCGTTACTCTCTGCCCGGGGGCCCTGGGGAAGAACCGGTGTACGAACCGTGATCCTGGTGGTAAGCCTGCCGGTGGTCTGAAGTTCGAAGAACCCGGAGCGGTCCGTCTGAAGGATAAAATGTTTGGTTTCGGAACGTCCGCAGGTGAAGAACACCGGTTTATCGGGCACCAGGTTAGGGAAAAGGGACAATAGATCCGGCACTTCAGGGGAATTGTAGATCAGATCCTTCACCGGATCCAGGCGAAGGACAAAGGTGACGGGCGATGAGCCGGTGTTGCGCAGGGTAACGGTTATCTCTTCCGCCTCCAAAACGGCGGTCTCATCCAGCGGTTGTCCCCGGTGACGCAGTTCAATGGCGCCGTATCCGACAGAAAGGCTCCCCCGGGTATGAGGCAGCAGGGGTAGATCGATACTCTCTCCGCCTTCCAGGGTTAGCGGCACCGGATTCACCAGGGTTAGAGGCAGTTCTTCCACCGCCAGGGCGTGGAGGGGTCCTCCCCGGCTGTTTAAGATGACCGCATGTTCCGTGCCGGAAGAGATTTCGTTTTTTTCGGTGATAAAGGTAATATCCTGCCAGGGAGGCGGAGCCGCCTCTTCCAGAAGTTTTCGGGCTTCACGTTCATTCCCCCGGGGATTCCGATCCCCGCTGTAATACAACACATACTCCAGGATGCCCGGCCGATCGGTCCAGAGCATAACAAGATAGATTCCCGCTTCCAGGTCCGCTGTCGCCGGATTTTCATCCAGGAAAACCGGCTCCTCCACGGAAGCGAGATCCCGTAACGGAGCGAAAGCCGCCCCGACCCTCCGGTTGTCATCCCCGTGAAGGAGGGCCCACTTTCCGGAAGCCGTCAGATTGACCACAAAGGTAACTTCACCCCGGGTATTGATCTCCCTGTGCAGGGGCTCCTCCGGGGTTACGGTAAGGTGACTGCTATGGACAACCTCGTCCCGGGTTGTTCTGCCGTCCCCGGCCCGGACAACGATGGCCGTGGCATCCACACTGTGGTCGGCGTCGAGGCTGCTTAAAGATGAAACCAGATATCGCCCGCCCTTCGGCGGATCTTCAATGTAGTAATACTCCCTGGAAGGGATCGCCCTGAGGCGGACCGTATCCCCCGGCCTTCCCTGGAGAAAGACTAAACGCGGCCTGTCGGAAGGTCTTACGGTAAGCATCGCCCGGGTGGATTCGCTGTCCTTTTCTAAAGTCGCCCGACTTTGGCTGTAAAATCGCCGGGACGAGATACTTTCTGAAACTCCCAGGAGTACCGGTATGAAATCGGGGTTTTCCACCTCGAACACCGTGGCTTCCCCCGAAACGAGGAAAGCGTCTCTCCCCATAGGACTGATCCGGGTATAGGCATCCACCACGGAACCCAGATCCTTATAACCGTAACGGATATACAGGGGCTCTTCCTCCGAACCCTCCTCCCAAGCCCGGGGCTTCCCTCCGTAGAGAGTGATGAGATAATTCCCGGCACCGGGGGTAAGATACACTTCGGTATACCCCATGGTTCTTCCCGGCTGAGGCGCATACTCCGACAGTTGAAAGGTTTCCGGAAGCCTCCACAGGCCGTCTTTCCAGATCACCAGATCCCGCAGATTTCTCCCCAGGGCTTCCAGGATGATTGTCTCATCATCTTCTTCCAGGGTAATCCAGAAAGAACATGCCTGGTAATCCTTCAGGGTTTCGGTATGCAGGGTCCCCGGAAGGCTCTGAGACAAGATGCCCGGGTTTACCGGTCTCTCGACGAATTCCTTCACCTGGAGGTCCGCGGGATCTTCTTCCCGGAGGGTCCGGATCTCCACCCGGTATTCTCCCGCGTCCAGGAGGATATCTATGCGGCCGTCTTCCTGCCCGACCCTGCCGTCCCGGGCAAGCTCACCGGAGGAGCGGTCTAGAAGAATAATCTCGGCTCCGGCGTCACTGGCGGCTTCAATGGCCACCCGGGCCGGTTTTTCCAGGATAAAAGAACGATAAGCGGGAGCGGGCAGGCCTTCTTCGCTCCGGCTCGACAGCCCGGGGGAGGTGAGGGTTTCCAGAGGCACAACCCGGGCGGGCTTTGTTTCTTCGGGGAATTCCTCATCGGTCTTTCCTTCATCGGCATAGAGCCAGCGTTCCAGCCTGTCTCCTTCCGCCGGCTGATCGGTGGGCTTTGTAGCACAACCGAAAAGAACGAGCAGGGATATTCCCAGGGCTGCCAGGATTGATCCGTTGGATACCTTCGACATAAAGACCTCCAGAAACCGTAACTTCCTTCAGATTGTAGCGGATGAAGAGGAGGGAGACAATAGTCTTGGAAAGGGCTCAAGTCCAGTTTTTAAAGGGATGTTCCGCCAAAGCGGCGTTGTAATACCTTATGTCGCCGGTAACCTCTCGGCCCACCCAATCCGGTCGGAAAAAGGCTTGATCTTCCGAAAATAATTCGATTTCCGCCAGGATCAACCCCTGGTTATCCCCGAAAAACTCATCCACCTCCCAGACAAACCCCTCCACCCTGAGGGTCCGGCGATCCTTGCAGATCACCGAGGCTTCACAAAGGGCCAGCAGGGCTTCAGCGTCCTCAAACGGTATGGGATACTCAAACTCGTCCCGGCTGCAGCCGACGGTTATCCCTTTAATGGTGAGAAAGGCTTTGTTTCCCGCGATTCTCACCCGGACCGTCCGCTCCGGGTCGGTGTTTAAATACCCCTGGCGGTACCGCACGGCCTCTCCCTGCCGCCAGGCGTCTCCGGTTACCAGAAATTTCCGTTCCCGTTCCTTAGCCATGGGGGATGAGGTCCTCCTGATCGTCGAGTTTCCGCACCAACAGGCCTTTCAGGTAGGCTCCTTCGGGAAAAGACAAGAGCACCGGGTGGTCGCTGTTTTGGGTAAAGGTATCGACAATCTGGGCGGCACAGCCGGCGTCCAGGGCGGCGTCGGCGGTGATTTTCTGAAACAACTCCGGTGAAAGAAGGCCGGAGCAGGAGAAGGTGCAAAGGAGTCCGCCGGGCTCAAGGAGTCGGAAAGCCCCCAGGGCAATATCCTTATAGCCCCTGCAGCCGCCGGCAATACGGGCCTTCGAGTCGATGAACTTCGGGGGATCCAGAATAATCAGATCAAAGGTCTCTCCTTGAGTGTGGAGGGTCCGTAAAGCCTGGAAGACATCTCCCGTTCGGTAGGTGAGTTTTTCCGGCTCAAAGCCGTTGCGGCGCATATTCTCTCCAGCCAGTTCCAGGGCTTCCCTGGAAGAATCGATGCCGGTAACATGCCGGGCCCCCGCCTTGAGGGCGTGGACATCCAGGGCGCCGGTGTAGCAAAAGCAGTTTAGCACCCTTTTTCCTACCGCCGCTTCGGCGATCCGCAGGCGGTTTTTCCCCTGGTCCAGGTAGAAACCGGTCTTATGCCCCCGCCTGAGGTCCACGGCCAGGCGGGCGTCCCCTTCACGGATCTCCAGCAGCTCCGGCGGCTCCTCCCCCTTCAGGGTGCCGGAGACGTGGGGAAGACCTTCCTGGCTACGCACCTGTACATCCGAGCGTTCATACACCCCCCGGGCGCCGGTCTCGCCGGCCAGGGTGTCGACTATCATCGATTTCCAGTACTCCGCCCCGGCGGAAAGAAACTGCAGACATAAGAACCCGGCGTACCAGTCGGCCACCAGGCCCGGCAGGCCGTCCGATTCGGCGTGAACAAGGCGGCATGCTCCCTGGGGGGAGAAGAGCCCCATAGCCCGCCGCATTTTTACCGCCGCGGCGATCCGCCCGCGGATGAGCTGTTCCAACCCTTCCTCGTCGGCCGGGCCCTCGTCTCCGGGAAAAGACCACAGGCGCACGCGGATCTGCGAGTGGGGCGACCAGGCTCCCAGGCCGAGGAAAGTCCCGTCGGAGGAACAGACCCGGACCGTGGCCCCCACCTCGGGGTTTCCCCTGACCGGCTGCAGGGCTCCGCTGAAGATCCAGGGGTGGCGCTGTAAGAGATTCTTTTCCCTTCCGGTTTTGAGTAGGATGTCCTGCCCGGTTTTCATGGTAGGCCTCCGGATTTTCCCGACAGATTCTTCGGGTATGTTAATCCCCAGTATATCATGCTATACTGAGAAACGGTATAGCCGGCCGGAAAAGCCCCGGGTTTCGGTTTTTCTTCCAGGGAGGTGATGAATGCTTCGCACAATTCTCACGGCAGTTTTTATTTTGGCGATCCTCTTCGGCGGTGTGGCGGGTTACACTCTTCTCTCCGTTGAGCGGTTGCCGGGGAACCGGCCCGGAAGATACGAACCGCGGCCGGAAGATAAAACCGTGGTTTTCGCCGGCGACAGCATAACCCAGGGAAGGATCAGCGCCGATTATGTAAAGCTGGTGGAGGACCAGGCAAAGAACTGGACAGT
>JAFGDJ010000121.1 GCA_016932135.1 Spirochaetales bacterium
CGCCTGCTGCCCCTTTTCAGAATGGTTTTCGTGGAAACCAATCCAATCCCGATCAAGGCCGCCATGGCCATGCAGGGTTTGCTGGAGGAATCCTACCGACTGCCGTTGGGTCCCCCGGGTGAATCTGCCCGCCGGAGTATTGAGGATACCCTTAAAGCTTATACCCGTGGATAGGGCGGGAAAAGGTGGAGGAGCTTCAACCTAAAAATCTTTAAGAGCACTTTACGGTTCAACGGAAAATTGATACCCTTCCGGTTATTCCTTTAAACAGGAGGGGTGTCAATGCTCAGACTCATTATAAACGGTTCTTCCGGCAGAATGGGAAGGGTTCTTGCCCAGGCGGTGGACGCCGCCGACGACTGTGAAATCGTCGCCGGGATCGATCCCCAGGGAGGAACGGGGGATGAAACCTTTCCGATATATACCTCTATCGGCGGCTGTACCCGGGAAGCCGATGTACTGATCGACTTTTCTTCCCCCGAAAGCGTCAACGCCCTGGTGGATATTCTCATTGCTCGGAAACTTCCCGCCGTCCTGGCCACAACAGGTCTTTCGGAGCAGACGGAGAAAAAACTGCAGGCCGCGGGGAAAAGGATCCCAATTCTCAGGGCCGCCAATATGTCCGTGGGGGTCAACCTGGTAAAAAACCTGATTTTCAAGACCGCCATGGTTCTTGGGCCGGATTTCGACGTGGAGATCGTGGAACGCCATCATAACCAGAAAAAGGACGCCCCCAGCGGTACGGCCCGGGTGCTGGCTGACGCGGTAAACCGTGCGCGAGAGCAGGGGTTGAACTATATTTACGGAAGGCAGGGGCTTACGGGAGCCAGGACAAAAAGCGAGCTGGGTATCCATGCCGTTCGAGGGGGCACCATTGTGGGAGAACACGATGTGCTTTTTGCCGGTAAGGACGAAGTGGTGGAGGTGTCCCATCGGGCTTATTCCCGCCTGGTGTTTGCCGAAGGGGCCCTGGCGGCCGCCCGCTACGTGGCTTCGAAACCCCCCGGGTTTTACACCATGGACGATCTGGTCGCCGAGCAAACTGTGGTGACCAATGTCTATTATTCCATGAGTGAAGCCCTGGTGGAAATCACCGGCATTCCCAGCAAGATGGAGAATCTGGCCACGGTTTTCGGCGCCTTTGCCCGGGCCGATATTAACATTGATATGATCAGCCAGGGCCTGGGAGTGTCCAACACCTGGGATCTTTCCTTTACGGTGGAGCACTCCGATGCTGAAGCGGTGGACCAGGTAGTGAAAAGCATTACCGCCTCGGTTCCCGGTGTTTCGGTAAGGGTGGAAACGGACATCGCCAAGGTGACTGTCGGAGGGCTGGGTATGGAAACCCAGAGCGGTGTCGCATACCGGGTATTCCGAGCCATGGCGGAAGCCGATATCTCAATTCAAGCTATTACCACCTCGGAAACAAAAATTTCTTTTGTCATTAACCGCAGATCCCTGGAGGAAACCCTGGCGGTTATCAAGGGAGAATTCGGTCTCTCCAAAGCATAAAAATGATTGACAGCAAATAGATCTGTGGTATAGTAGTACATGCTACTCATCTAATGAGTAGCATGTATTGTTTCTAGGGAGGGCCCATGTTTATGTCCATTGAGAAGGTGAGGGGAGTTTGATGATATCCCGACAATCCTTTGATGCAGTGATTCTGGGGGCCGGTATTATCGGCCTTGCTTCGGCGTATTACCTGGGGCTCCGGGGAAAGAAGGTGCTGGTCTTGGAAGCCGGGGGGTTCGGTCACGGCAGCTCCGGCGCCTGCGACGATATGATCCTGCTTCAGTCCAAGAAACCCGGGATAAACCTTCAGCTGAGTTTCAAAAGTCTGGAATTATACCGTCAGATGGTCCGGGACTGGGCAGATGAGGAATTGGATTTTCTTAATCTCGGCGGTATGATTCTCATTCAAACCCCGGAAGAACTGACCATCATGGAAGAATTCGTTCAACAGCAGCGGGATAACGGGCTGGATGTTACCATTCTTGATAAAAAGGAAATGAAAAAGTACCAGCCCTTTGTGAGCGATCAGTTCATTGCCTCTACCTACAGCTCCATAGATTCTCAGGTCAGCCCTTTCGCGGTAATGCGCGGGTATCTGCGACGGATTAAACAAGTCGGAGGACTGATCCGGTTCTATACACCGGTGAAAGGGATTAAACGCGGGTCCTCCGGTACGTGGGCGGTGGAAACAAGGAGCGGAGAAACCGTCTCTTCCGAGGTCGTCGTGAATGCTGCCGGAGCGTGGGCGGGAAACATCGGCCACATGGTGGGAGAATATATTCCCATAACTCCGAAAAAGGGACAGTTAGTCATTACCGAGAAAGTGCCCCCGGTGGGAAAGACGAACCTCTGGAGCGCCCGCTATATGGTCACGAAACTCAGACCGGACCTGGTACAGGCCGAGGGCTCGGGGAACGGGATCGGACTGAGTTTTTCCTTTACCAGGACCGGTGACGGAAATTATCTTATCGGAAGCACCAGGGAAAAGGCCGGTTACGTGAAAGAAAACAGCTATGAAGCCCTTCAGGCCGTCATACGGCAGGCAGTGGATTTCATTCCCACCTTGCGGCAGGTTCATTTTATCCGTACCATCGCCGGTTTTCGTCCCGCCACCGAGGACGGACTGTTCATCCTGGGGGAACATGCCGACTCTCCGGGCTTTTTTACCGCCGCGGGGCATGAAGGAGACGGCATAGCCTTAGCCCCGATTACCGGAAAGATCCTGTCGGAAATGGTTTGCGGTGATTCCCTTGGAGAGGAGTTAACCCAGTTATCACCCAATCGTTTTCAACCCAAGGAGAAGATTCATGGATAAAGAACCCGCTGAAGAAGTGAAGGAAAAAGAGGTTCTTATATGCCGCTGCGAAGAGGTCTCTTTAGCCGATATCGAAGCGGCTATAGACGAAGGATTTATCACGGTGGATGACGTGAAACGGCGAACCAGGGCGGGGATGGGACTCTGCCAGGGGCGTACATGTGGTAAACAGGTGGCCCTTTTAATCTCGAAAAGAACGGGAATACCCCTGGAACAGCTTCTGCCGTCCACAGCCCGTTCGCCGGTGAGACCGGAAAAAATGGGTATCTTCGAGGGAGAACCGGATGCGTAGAATAGAACACCACCCGATTTTAGGCGACCTGGCTGAAACATCGGAAGAAAGGATACCAATCACCGTGGACGGGAAAACCCTGTATGCCCGAAAAGGAGAAATGATCGCCGCAGCCCTCATGGCCAACGGGATCTCCGTGTTTCGTAAAACTGAAAAGAAAAAAAGCCCCCGGGGGATTTTTTGCGGTATCGGGCGTTGTACCGATTGTGTCATGATTGTAAACGGGATACCGAATGTACGAACCTGTGTTACCCCGGTGGAAGAAAACATGATCATCCGGACGCAGGAAGGCTCGGGAGAATGGGGGGATACCGGTGGAAAAACGTGAGGTTATCATTGTCGGAGCGGGTCCCGCGGGACTTTCGGCCGCTGTGGAAGCCGCCACCGCGGGGTGTGGAGTTCTGCTGATAGATGAAAATTCCAAGCCCGGGGGGCAGTTGTTCAAACAAATCCATAAATTTTTCGGATCCCAGGAACATAAGGCGGGAATCCGGGGTATCGATATCGGAAAGAGGCTTCTGGAGGAAGCGGAAAATCTTCATATAGAAGTATGGCTCGATTCGGAGGTCTGCGGGATCTTCGACGCCAACAAGGTCTGGGTGGTAAGGAATAAAAAGGAAACGGTCCTGCTGCAGGGGGATAGAATCATTATCGCCACCGGGGCCAGTGAAAACGCCGTTCATTTTCCCGGCTGGCATCTGCCCGGAGTTATGGGAGCCGGGGCGGCTCAGACCATGATCAATATCCACCGGGTACTCCCCGGAGAAAAGGTTCTGATGGTCGGCTCCGGCAATGTAGGGGTTATCGTGTCGTACCAGCTGCTTCAGGCGGGGGCCGAGGTCGTCGGGGTTATTGAAGCGGCACCGAGGCTCGGCGGTTACGGGGTCCATACGGCGAAGGTCCGGAGGGCCGGGGTTCCCTTTTTCGTAAGCCATGTCGTGGCGGCGGCCGAGGGAAAAGATCGGGTGGAGAAGGTTCGGATTGTCCAGGTTGATCCCCGGTGGAACCCGGTGCCCGGTACCGAGAAAACCCTTAAAGCCGACACGATCTGCCTGGCTACGGGACTCACCCCTTTGACGGAGCTGGCTTTCCTTGCCGGCTGTGAATCCACCTATTCTCCGGTCTTGGGAGGTCACGTGCCCTGGCATAACAGTGCTATGCGAACCAGCGTACGGCACATTTTTATTGCCGGAGATATCTCCGGAGTAGAGGAAGCCAGCACCGCCATGGAGGAAGGCCGTATGGCCGGATTGCAGGCGGCGGCATCCTTGGGGCATGTCGATGAGGCAGATGCGATGATTCGAGGGAAGGCTATTCAGGCCAGGTTGGACGCCCTGCGTTCAGGGTTGTTCGGAGAAAAACGTAAAAACGCCAAGGAAAGTATTTTTTCGGCCATGGGGAACAGCAACAATGGAGCACGATAAAATGAAAGGTGTAAAAATCGACGGAACCCCCTCGGCGGAGGAATTGCATGCTTCCCCAGGGTTCCCCCAGGAGAGTATCAGGAAAGGTCCTCTGGCTTTTATTGAATGTGTCGAAGAGATTCCCTGTAACCCCTGTGCCACAGCCTGTCCCCGCGGTGCCATTACCCTGGAAGGAGGCTTGACAGCCCTGCCTCGGTTAGACGCGGAACTCTGCACGGGTTGCGGCCTATGCATCTCCGTTTGCCCGGGTTTGGCGATTTACGTGAAAGCCCGGGAGCATGAACCGGGTTTTTCTTCTATCCTATTTCCCTATGAGTATTATCCGCTTCCCCAAAAAGGTGATCCGGTGGAATGTGTAAACCGGTTCGGTAAGAGTATTTGTTCCGGCACGGTTCTTTCGGTTCGTACCGCCGAGAAATTGGACAGGACCGCTTTAATAAAGGTTTCCTTTCCCCAGGCGTATTTTGACGAGGTCATATCAATAAAGCGGCTGCCCAATCAATAAGAGATTGTATACGGGAGGTATCGGTAGTATTATGGACCCTTTGGTTTTTAGCCGCGGTCGATACCGGGAAGGATTCCAAGAAAAAGAATTGACAAGTGAAATATCTATGGTATCATAGTTTATTGCTACTCATCTGATGAGAAGCAATATATCTCTGGGAGGAGATCAACTCTCTAAATAAAACGGAGGTGGATATGAATTATGTCAAGAAAGGATTAATACTGCTTATGGTATTAATCGGCGCAGGCTTGGTTTTCGCCGGCGGTGAAAAAGAGGCGGATTCCGCGGGAACCGGAGAAGAAGGTATCAAACCGGCTACCTATACCTGGACGGCTGGAAGCATGGGCGGCGGCTGGTATACCCAGGCCGGAGCCATGTCGGCTTTAATCAAGGAAAACGAACCCGCTATCACCATGAAGGTCATCCCCGGAGGCGGCGTGGCGAATCCTCCTTTGGTGGATTCCGGAGCCAATGAAGTCGGCTGGGGCGTAGGCTGGGTGGATAAAGCGGCCTATAACGGCATCGCTCCCCTCTTTGAAAAACCCCTTAAAAACTTCGCAGGCTTAGCCGGCGGTTTTTCCGTGGATTTTTATCACATTGTGGCGGCCAAGGACACCGGTATCACCACGCTGGATGAATTCGTGGCAAAGGTAAAAAGCGGAGCGAAGGTCAATGTGGCTGCTCCCATGGCCGGAACGTCCGACCGAGCCCTTACTTCTTTAATTTTTGAACACCTGGGGATATCCTACGAGCAGATGGAAAAGAACGGAGGAAGGATTATTTACGCAACCTACGCCGATATGGTCAACCTTTTCAAGGACAGGCACGTGGATTACGCCATAGCGACCCTGGGTCTTCCCGGGGCGGCGGTCACCGAAATGGCCATTTCCCGGGACTCTACGGTGCTGGCTGTTTCCGATGAACTTATTAAATATTCCCATGATACCTACGGAACGGTAGCCCTGGAGACCGGCCTGAGCTTCATTCCCGGCGGAACCTATCCCGGTATGCCCAAGGATATCCAGGCTCTCTCTCATACCACGGAAATCATGGTAAATACCGCTCTGCCGGATCTCGTTGTCTATACCATGGTGAAGATCCTTATGGAGAACATCGAGGCCGTACAGGCTCTTAATCCGAGCTTCGCCAAGTATTTCTCAAAGAAAAATGCCCCGAATACGATGGTGCCTCTGCATCCCGGAGCTGCAAAATACTACAGAGAAATTGGTGTTCTGGAATAAGGACTCTTTGTTTTAGAGTATGCGGCCGACGGCCGCATACTCTATTTTCTTTCCATTATTGATTACTGGAGATATCTATGCGCGAATTGAAAGGATGGTTATCCAAATTTGTCGCCCTTTGTCTGGGCGGCCTCGCACTTTTTCACCTGTATACCGCCATTTTCGGCGTATTTCCCCCGCGGATCCAACGAGGGGTCCATCTTATGGTTTTGCTGCCTATGGCCTTTCTCTTATACCCGGCGACAAAAAAATCACCCATCGACAAGCCGTCGTATCTGGATTATTTTCTGGCTGTCCTTTCAGTGATTCCCCCGATTTTTATCATGCTGGCCAACGACAGGCTTAACCTTCGATTCCAGCTGTTCGATCCGGTATCAACCATCGAGGTGGTCCTGGGCCTTATCAATATTCTGCTGATCCTGGAAGCGGTGAGAAGGGTAGTGGTCCCCGTCATGGCGATTTTAATGGCCGCCTTTTTCGGCTATATCTATATAGCCCCGCTGCTGCCGGGAATATTTTATATTAAGCCCATGGCTCTCAGCAGAATCGTGGAGATAAACTATCTTTTCACCAGTGAGGGGATCTACGGATCCATCGTGGGGGTAACGGCCACCTTTGTCGCGGTTTTTGTAATCTTCGGAGCCTTTTTGCAGAATACAAAAACCGGCGAATTTTTTACCAACCTGGCCTGTAAACTCGCCGGTGAAGGACCCGGCGGACCGGCGAAAATCGCCATCATATCTTCCGGGTTATTCGGGTCGATCAGCGGTGTTGCCGCGGCCAATGTGTATGCCACCGGGGTATTCACCATACCCCTGATGAAGAAACTCGGCTATAAGCCCCATGTGGCCGGGGCCGTTGAAGCCGCCGCCTCCACGGGAGGCTTGATTATGCCGCCAATTATGGGGGCCGGGGCCTTTGTCATGTCCGAAATTACCGGTATCCCCTACGCGACCATTATCGGGGCTGCCGTATTGGGAGCTATTTTTTACTACATCAGTCTTATCGTCCGGGTGCACCTCTACGCTCAGAAATATGATTTAAAGGGTGTTGCGGTGGTGGATCAGGTTCCCTGGAAAGCGATTTTAAAAGACTCCTATCAGCTCATACCGCTTATTCTCCTGGTTATCTTCCTGGCCAGCGGGTTCTCTCCCTTCATGGCGGCGGTTTTCGCCATCCTTTCCACCTTTCTCCTCAGTTTCCTGCGTAAGGACACTATGATGACTCCGAAAAGACTCTGGAACACCTTTGTCTTGTCCGGCCAGAATCTGATTATGCTGGGCATTACCTGTGCCGGAGCCGGTATGATCATCAGCATCGTAACCTTTACCGGCCTGGCTTTGGGAATCGCCACGGTTATCTCCTCATGGTCCGGCGGGTTTCTTCTGCCTGCCCTCCTTCTGGTGACCTTTACCTCGATCCTCATGGGGATGGGCATGCCCTGCACCCCGGCGTATATCATCGCGGTCACCATCGGCGCTCCGGCCATGCAGGCGATGGGTATCGCCGTGCTTCCCGCCCACCTCTTTGTGTTCTATTTCGCGATTCTCGCGGAAATCACTCCACCTGTTTGCATTGCCTCCTATTGCGGTGCTAATATAGCCCAGTCAAAACCCATGCAGACCGGCTTTGAATCTTTGAAACTTGCCCTGGTGGGGTTCATAATTCCTTATATCTTTGTGTATAACCCGGCTTTATTGCTGCAGGGCACCTTTCTGGAGGTTATTACCCTGTGTATCCTGGTGATCTATATTATTGGTTTCATCGGTGCCGGCCTGCAGGGATTCTTCATAAAGAAACTGAATTACTTCTTCAGGGGAATTTCTCTGGTTGTTGCCGGCGCTCTTGTAACCCTGGCCTGTGCGAAGGATTTTATCGACACCCGGGTTATTCAGATTGTGATCCTCTTAGCCGGGGCTTTCCTGGTGCTTGTTTTTGTAGCTAAAAAAATGAAAAGCCGAAGGGCTGCCATGGTGTAAAGGTTCTTTCTTGAAGACGCAAAAGCCCAGACTGAACAAGCCTGGGCTTTTTTTTGCCGGGAGAACCTTCCCCGGGGACCTGGACCCCGGATCGGAAGCGAAGTCTCTCAGGTGCCCTGGACCAGGGTTATGGCGGAGGTGTTGACGATATCGTCCACGCTGCAGCCCCGGGAGAGGTCGCTCACCGGTTTTGCGAAACCCTGAAGAAAGGGGCCGTAGGCTTCCGCCCCGGCCAGGCGCTGCACCAGCTTGTACCCGATGTTTCCAGACTGCAGATCGGGGAAAACGAGAACATTGGCTTTTCCCGCTACCGTCGAGCCGGGGGCTTTCTTCTCGCCGATGGCGGGGACAATAGCGGCATCCAGCTGCAGTTCTCCGTCCACCCGCAGATCCGGGCGCCGGGACTGAACGATTTTCAGGGCTTCGGTAACCTTGTCCACATTGGGGTGGGAAGCCGAGCCCTTGGTGGAAAAAGAGAGCATGGCTGTCATCGGTTCGGTTTCCAGGAAACTCCGGCAGGAATCGGAGGCTGCCATGGCGATTTCGGCCAATTGCTGCGCTGTGGGGTCGGGGATGGTGGCGCAGTCGGAAAAGATCATGTGGCCGTCCACGCCCCAGGAGGTGCCGGGAAGGTACATGACAAAGCAGGAAGAAGCGTAGGAAACCCCCGGGGCGGTTCCGATAACGCTGAAGGAAGCCCTCAGAACGTTCCCGGTGGAATTCTCCGCTCCGGCTACCATGGCGTCGGCGTCTGCCTGTCGAACCATCATGGCTCCAAAGAACAGGGGGTCGGAAATGGCTTTCCGTGCGTCTTCCGGGGAAACTCCCTTGTGTTTCCGCAGTTCGTAAAACACCCCGGCGTAGGCTTCCAAAGAATCGGAAGCGGCGGGGTCGATGACGGTAAGGCCCGAAAGGTCTACCTTGGCGGTAGAAGCGGCCTCCCGGACAGCATCGGAATTGCCGAGAAGGAAGACCTGGGAAGCCAAACCCTCATCCATAATAATTCTCGCAGCGGCCAGGGTCCGCGGTTCGGTCCCTTCCGGCAGGACCAGGCGTCTTTGCGCCTTTTTAGCCCGGGCGCGCATTTTTTCAACAAAGGTCATGGGTTTCTCCTTTGATAACGATATTTGTAATTTTTCTCACAACAGTGTATCAGAAAAGAAGCTTTCCAGCTATCTCATAAATCTCCAAAGGGTACATTTTTCTTCAATTACTCCAACTTTTTTCGGAACTCCGCCCGGGCCTCTTGTACATCTTCCCGCCCTCCGTGTACCATGCCTCCATGACAATCGGCATCTACGGCCTTGGCCGCTTCGGTTCTTTCTGGGCTGAAAACCTGGCGAAACATTTCAGCGTGAAGGGCTACTCCCGCTCTTCAATCCGGCCGGTTCCTCCAGGGGTCCTGCGGGTGGAAGAAGACGAAATCTTCACCTGCGACACCCTGATCCTCTGCAACTCCATATCCTCCATGCCCGAGGTCCTGGCAAGGGCCGCGGACCGGCTGAGGCCGGGGACCCTGGTAATGGACACCTGTTCGGTAAAGATGTACCCCCTGCAGCTGATGGCTCAACGGCTGCCGGAGACGGTTTACATCCTGGGAACCCATCCCATGTTCGGCCCCGACTCGGCCGCCGGCGGTCTTTCCGGCCGTCCGATGATCCTTTGCCCTGTCCGGGGGACAGAGGAACTCTTCCAGGCCTGGGAAGACCGCTTCGCCGCTTTAGGCCTGACCATCTACCGCATGACCCCGGAGGAACACGACCGTGAGGCGGCAGAAACCCAGGGAATCACCCACTTCATCGGGCGGGTCCTGGACGACCTCAATCTGCGGCCCAGCGATATAGCCACCCTGGGTTATACCCGGCTCTTGCAGATCCGC
This sequence comes from Spirochaetales bacterium, assembly GCA_016932135.1. Lineage (GTDB taxonomy): Bacteria > Spirochaetota > Spirochaetia > JAFGDJ01 > JAFGDJ01 > JAFGDJ01. The sequence continues at coordinate 10,151 of JAFGDJ010000121.1, forward strand.
GGGCAGACCTGCAACGATCCCCTGCAGCTGTACCTGGACCTGCAGCGGTTCAACCCCTATACCGGCGGAATCCGCGCCCGCCTTCGCGACGCCATCGAGAAGGAGATGAAACGGCTGGATGCGGAGTATCCTTCACCTTGACAGCCTGCGGCCGGCTCATATACCATACCAGGGGAGCGAAGTATGCCGGAAACACACATTACACGACCTGATGAGTCGGAAATTGATACCATCCTGGCTGAAGACATTGTATTTACCGGAAACTTGAGTTTTGAGGATCCTCTGATGATCAAAGGCAGTTTCTCCGGGGATATCAAGGCAGCCGGTGATCTGTTTATCGGAAAGAAAGCCCAGGTGGAAGCCCGGATTGAAGCGAAGGTCGTATCGATACAGGGAAGGGTGAAGGGAAATATCTACGCCACCCGGCGGGTGGAACTGGCTGCTTCGGCCAGTGTGGACGGTGATATTACCGCTCCTGATATCATCATGGAGAGCGGGTGCCGTTTTAACGGCATCTGTACGATGAAAGTTCCCGACGAGGTGCAAAAACCATGAAACACAAGCTGTGCGCGGTATTGATTCTTCTTATGGCCGGGGGATGGGTCTTCGCTCAGGACAGACCGGACGCCCTGCAGGCTTATCGGCAGAACAGGTTCGAGGAAGCTGTGCGTATATGTCTCGCCGAGCTGGAGGAGATGCCCGGAAACATGGACTCCTACACGGTCCTCGGGTGGAGTCTCCTGAAGCTGAACCGGAATGAAGAGGCTCTGGATTACTCCCGGCAGGCTCTCCGGGTGAACCGGAACGATGTGCGGGTTATCGAGATCGCCGGGGAAGCCCTCTTCAACCTGGGGAAAAACCTGGAAGCCCTGGAATATTTCCAGGAGTACAGCGTCCTGGCCCCCACGGGGGACAGAATTGACCTGGTCTATTTCTATATGGGGGAGATTTTCCTCCGTTTAGGGGAGTACCATCACGCAGATATGGCTTTCACCACGGCGGTGTATCATTCTCCCAATACCGCCCGCTGGTGGGCACGGCTGGGATACGCCAGGGAAATGGCGGTGGATTATCAGTATGCCCAGGAGGCCTATTCCCGGGCTCTGCAGTTGAACCCCGCCCTGGAAGAGGCCCAGCGGGGCAGGGAACGGGTGCAGGAAAAGATCGCCGGCGGATGAGAATAGCCTTTTATACCCTGGGATGTAAACTCAATCAGTGTGAGAGTGAGGCCCTGGCAACGGCGGCAGCCTGCCGGGGTTTTTCTTTGTCGGTAACCTGGGAAGAAGCGGATATCTACATCATCAACACCTGCACCGTTACCTCCAAGGCCGAACAGAAAGCGAGGCGAGTTATCCGAAAAATCCTGCGGGAACGGCCGGCCGCTCAGGTTGTGGTGACCGGATGCTACGCCCAACTGGAATCGGAAGCCCTGCGGGGAATCTCCCCCCGCCTTATCATTGTGACCCAGGAGGAAAAGGACCTTCTGCTGGACCTCCTTTCCTCCGCCGCCCCGGGGGGTGACCTTCAGCTCCTGGTGCAGGATTTGCGGGACCAACGATTGAACCATGCGGATCCCTTTGCTTTTCGGGTCGACTCGACGGCCTACCACACCCGCCCGTTTCTCAAAATTCAGGACGGCTGCGACAACCGCTGCGCCTACTGCCGGGTGCCTTTGGCCCGGGGGAACTCCATAAGCCTTAAGGCCGACGAGGTACTCCGCCGGCTGGAAGACCTGGAGGAAAAAGGGTTCCGGGAGGTGGTTCTCACCGGGGTGAATATTACCGCCTACCGAGACGGCGATACAACCTTCGACGATTTGTTGGAGCGCCTTCTTTCAAGGAACTGGTCCTTCAGAATCCGCCTTTCCTCCCTGGAGCCCGACCGGGTCACCGAGCACCTGGCCGAACTGGTAACCGACGAGCGGATCTGCCCCCACTTTCACCTGCCCGTGCAGTCCCTCTCAGACAGGATTCTGAAAGCCATGGGGCGGCACTACGACGCGGCCGGGGCTCTTAAGGCCGTGGAACGACTCACCGCTTCCCGGTCCGACCCCTTTCTGGCGGCGGACGTGATTACTGGCTTTCCCGGGGAGACGGAGGAGGATTCCCAGGAGACCTTCAGGCTCCTAACGGACCTTCCCTTTTCAGGCCTCCATGTCTTTCCCTTTTCACCCCGGCCGGGAACCCGGGCCTTCGGCATGAAGAACCGGGTTCCGGAACGAGATTCGGGGCAGCGGTCCGCGCGGCTCCTGAGGCTGTCGAAAGAGCTCCATGAAGCCTATCTTCACCGGTGGATAGGCCGGGTGGTATCGCCCCTTTTGCTTGAGAAAGGGTCTGCTCCCGGCCGATGGCAGGGATTGTCGGAAAATTATCTCCAGCTCTCCGTGAGGGGAGTCCCCGCGAAAGAAGCCGCCCCCGGTCTTCTCTGCCGGGCCGAGGTTGTGGAGGAAGCCGGTACCATGGCCGCTCGGTTTTCCGGTTTTTAGCCTTTCGGTTTTGCTTTTCCCGGGAATTTGAGATATACTTAACCACAGATGACCACGGGTACCGATAAGTACGGTCTCCGGTGTTATACTTAAAGAACGGTTATAAGGGGATTTCTTACCCCTTTTGTTACCGAAACAACCCTAGTGAGGAGGTTGCAGAATGAAAAAAACAGCCCTGTCAGGTATTCTGCTCGCCGCCCTGGTACTGATGCTTTCCGGGTGCGCCGAGTTGTTTACCTTCAACCTGTTCGACGGTCTCGAACAGGTCAATGCCGCCAGAACGGTAGCGGATATAACGGAAAAACCGGCTTCCGAGGGACTTGAAGAACTGGATGACCTGATGGATTCGGATAATTTTGTCGATTCCCTGGCGGAAGATCCGGAGTCCAAGGAAGCGTTGCTGGATTATCTTGATAAGATCGCCAGTGATCCGGAAGCTGAAACAGGGGATAGGCAGACTGCTTTGATCCTCTCGGCGGATATCGAGATCAAGACCACCGGGGGGGACGACCTGGTGAACAACGTGGCCGGGCTTTTGACCGACCCCTCGGTGTTGGAGGAAGGCGGGGAACCACAGGATCTTTTTACGGCCCTGGTGCCGGAAGAGGTGGAAAGTTCGGAAGAAATGACGGCCATGCTCCTGGGTTTTATGGACGCTGCCGCTACCTTTGAAGCCCTGGGGAACACCCTGGATCCGAATGATCCCGACAGCCTGGAAACCGACGCGACCCTGGGCGACCTGGCCCAGACAGCCCTGATTTCCAGTATCATCGATGCCGCCGTGACCGATATTGCCGGTGAAACCGCGACGAAAGAAGAGAGAGAAGCCGCGGCGGGGGAACTGGCGAAACTGCTCATGGGGGACGATACGGCCAATGCAAACTTTTCCGAGACCTTCAACCCCCTCTCCGGTATTGACGAGGGAACGGGGGTGTACAACATCCTGGTCCTTTCAGGGCTGGAAGGGCTTTTCGGCGGAGGAGGTGAAGAATGAAACAACTGTTGATTGTACTGACTATTCTAATTTGTCTGACCGGCTTTGCCTTTGGTCAGGAAACCATCTTGACCGCCCCCTTTGTTCCTCAAAGCCCGGAGGTTATGGGGCAGGGTGGTTCCTTTACCGCCATCGCCGCGGGGTATAATTCCCTGTTTACCAACCCCGCGGGATTCGGTTCCGAGAAGGGGTCTTTAACCATTGTCTCGGCTAACCCCTGGGTGTATGTGCGGCCCGACCAGGTAATTGATTTTGTCGCGGGTCTTGAGGGATCGGAGAACCCGGAAATGGCCCTGCTCCCCCTGATCAACGACCAGGTTACCGCCGGGGGCTTCGGTATCGGTTTTTCCACCGGCTTGGGGTGGACCGGCAAGGGTCTGGGCCTCGGTGTGGTCGGTATGGTGGATTCTCACATCGTCGGCGATACCCTTCTGGGAGCCTCCGGTCACGCCACGGCTACCGTGGGCCTGATAGGAGGCCTGGCCATACCTTTCAACATCTTCGGCATGAAACTCACCGTGGGCGGCGACGTCCGGCCTATGTACCGGGCTTACATTCCCATGGATAATACCGTGGTCATTGGTCTTCTCCGATCCTTAAGCGAGGAAGGCTCTGACCCCTTGACGTACCTGATGACACAGAGCGCCTACGCCGGTGTGGGCCTGGGCATCGACCTGGGAGCCATGCTGGATATCGGCCCCTTTACCGTGGGGCTGTCCATGCGGGATCTCTTCGGTACCCGGTTTAACTTCGGCCAATCAACCCTGGAGGATATCGTGGCTTCCCTGGAAACCGAAGGCGCCCTGCCGGAAGGAACCGATGTGCAAGACACTTACATGATCCCCATGGAAATCAACGTAGGCGCCGCCTGGCACCCCGACCTGGGGGGCTTTTCCTTTATCCTGGACCCCAAGGTTCACGTGGATCTGAAAGATCCTATCGGAATTATCCGGGATAAGCGTTCCCCCTGGACCCTGCTTCACATCGGAGCGGAAGCCAAGATGTTCCGTTTTATCTCCTTGAGGGGCGGATTCAACCAGGGTTACATCACCGGCGGTGTGGGGATGAAGCTCCTCTTCCTGGATATCAACGCTTCGTTCTTTACCCTGGAACGGGGTATGTATATCGGCGATAAACCGAACTCCGGGGTTACCCTTGAAGCGGCTCTGCGGTTTTAGCTTTTAAGAAAATGCGCCGATGATATGCCTGGAGGGATCATTCCCTCCGGGCTTTCCTTTTTTGGAGGAACCATGAAAAAATACGTACTGATTGGAAGCCTTTTGGCTGTTTTAGCTCTATTGGGGGGCTGTCAGCAGGTCTTCACCTACAGCGTCTTCGAGGAATTGGGCTGGCAAAGGGATGTTTCCACCCTGCCGCCGGAACAGAAGATCGCTTACGGAGAGAGCGCCCTGGCCTCCGGAGACACAACCGCCATGGAAGAAGCCTACAATGCCCTGGGTGATCTCCTGGCTGCCACCACGGCGGCGGACGACCCGGAATTGTACACCCTGGCGGCGGAACTGGCCATCGGTGCTTCCGGACTGATGGATACCCTTACCGGAGCCCTGGCTGCCCTGGAAGAAGAGACCGTGGATATTGAAGCCCTCTTTGAAGCCCTCGACACGGATCTGCTGTCAGACGCGGTAGACCTGGTGGAAGCCCTGGATGCCGCGGAAGCGGATATTTCTCCCGATCTCTATGTCAATGCCGCCGCGGCCCTTCTCATCGTCACGGTGGATGAAGCCGGGGGTTTTGAAAACATCGATTGGGAAAATCCCTCGACGGATCTGGAACAGGCCGTGGACTGGGCCTTGGAAGGCGGAGTGGATCTCGAAGCCCTGATGGGCGGATTATAAAGGAAGTTGAAGTATGGCAAGACGTGTTCTCCTGGGAAGAATAGTACCGGTAGTGTTTCTCCTTTTTATAACCCTGGCTCTTCTGCCGGCGCAGACGTCCATCGATGAAGGGATTGTTGTTCCCGATGCGGGTATCTCTGCCCTGGGAGGGTACCATACCACCCGGACGGAGGGTGTTTCCACCCTCTTTACCAACCCCGCCGGTTTTAACACGGTTACGCCTCACCTGGCTTTTTCCGATCTTACCCTTCACCTGAAAGGGCCGGTTTTCGACATAACAAACCTGGTGGTGAGCAGCCTCAGCGGCGGGGCCATGGGTGATCTGTTGACCGACGAGGCAACCCTGAATCTTCTCCGGGGAATTTACGCCGGGCTGGATCTCTCCGGTCCTGTCTCCTTTGCCTACGTGGGGGACGGCCTGGGCTTCGGTATCTTCAATGTTACCGACGTCCTCTTTCAGGGAATCGGTCCCATGACCTTGCAGGCGAAGATTATCGAACAGGTTATTCTCTGCGGGGGCTATTCTTTCAGAATTCCTCTGGGCTCTTCATCCCATAACCTGGATCTGGGAATGCTCCTCAAAGGGACCCTGCGGGGTGAATCGGTGATCACCAAGTCCCTGCTGGAATTAACCACCCTCTTTTCCTCCCTGGGAGCCGACACCATCTTGAACGAACCCTTCGATTTTATCTCCGCCATCGGTATCGACGCCGGGGTATTGTATTCCTATAAGGATGTCCTTTCCTTCGGTTTCGTCTGCGATGACCTGTTTACGCCGATCCTCACCAATTCCTATGATTCCCTGCAAGCTTTTATTGACAGCGCCGAGGTGAGTCCCGTGCAGGGGAGAGTGCCCTTAAAACTCAACGCCGGTCTTGGCTGGACCCCCCGTCTGGGAACCCTGGGGCGGTATATTTCTGACCTTTCTCTTATGCTGGATTACTACGATATCCTCGACTTCCTAGTAGCCCCATCTTCGGCGGTGAATCCTCTGCTTCATATCGGTTTCGGGGTGGAACTCCGGCTTCTGGATATTCTGTCCCTCCGGGGCGGTTTCAACCAGGGGCTATTCTCCGCGGGTTTGGGTCTCGACCTGACCCATTTCACCATTGACGCCGCCATGTTCGGAGCCGAGCTGGGAACAGAGCCGGGGCTGCAACCGGTATACAATCTGATCATCGGCATTCATTTTGGAACCTGATTATGAAGGGCCTTTCTTGACATTTTAGAATCAAGTTGGTATAGTGCTGCCACAAACAGGAGGGGCCGCTAGCTCAGCAGGTAGAGCAACGCCCTTTTAAGGCGTGGGTCGAAGGTTCGAATCCTTCGCGGCTCAAAAAGCGAGAGATTGACAGAAGAGAAATTTATCTGTATATTCCCGCTTGGATTTACGTGTCTCCTTCGTCTAGTGGTTAGGACACCGGGTTTTCATCCCGGCAACGAGGGTTCAATTCCCTCAGGAGATGTCTTTCTGTTACGGCTGCCTCTAAAAAACTTGCACAGACGATTTTTTCTGAAAATGCGGCATCATTATGCAGCATGTCGGACTATAGCACTTCTTCGGTCTCATCAAACAGTAATAGATATCTCTTTACCATCAGAGCCGGGCTTCTAAGCACGAAAAAGGGTTCGTCAAAGAATCCATAAATATGTTCTTGCCGGTTTATTAGAGTCATGGTAAAATTTTAAGTTAGATAAGAGTTATAGAAAGCCTTTTATATGCTCCATCAAACCTTTGTACTATAACATGAAGTATGAGGCGGACTTTAACAATGATACGTCCGTAATAAGGAAGGTAACAACATGAAAGAAAAAAAACTCACTTACGGCATGGTCGGGGGAGGACCCGGTGCTTTTATCGGCGATGTTCACCGTAAAGCTATCGGTCTTGACGGCAAAGCGGTTCTATCTGCCGGATGCTTTTCCCAATCCTTTCCGTTGACTTTAGAAGCGGGGAAAAAGCTGGGTCTGGAAGAAGAAAGGCTGTATAGATCGTACACCGAGATGGCGGAAGCGGAAGCAAAAAGGAGAGACGGCATTGATTTTGTGTCGATTACCACTCCGAACAATACTCACTATCCTATTGCTAAAGCTTTCTTAGAACAGGGGTTTCATGTCGTTTGCGATAAGCCCTTAACAACAAACTATGATGAAGCCCTCAAACTGGAGAAACTAGCTAAAGCGAAAGGACTTTTATTCGCGGTAACCTATACGTATACCGGCTATCCGGCCGTGAAACAGGCAAGGGAGATGATAAAAAACGGTGAAATAGGGGATATACGGTTTATTCATGGTGAATACTCCCAGGAATGGTTGGCTGAACCGGTGGAACAGGATCCCTCGAATAAGCAGGCGGTCTGGCGTACCGACCCGAAGACATCAGGCATATCCAACTGTGTGGGAGATATAGGAAGCCACGTTGAGAACATGATCTCTTACGTCACAGGACTGGAAATAGACGAGGTCAGCGCTCGACTTGATAAAATGGTAGACGGAAGAAAGCTGGATGATAACGCAGTTATAATGGTGAATTATAAAGGAGGTCCCCGTGGTGTGTTCTGGTGTTCCCAGATTGCCTGGGGTCATGATAATGATCTTAGTTTTCGGATTTATGGCTCTAAGGGGTCAATTTCTTGGAGGCAGGAGAACCCGAACTATCTGAAAATCGTAAAAAAAGGGGAAAGTCTTACAATAATCTCCCGGGGAAGGGATGCCTATTACGATCATCCGGCTTCCTACATCCGGATTCCGGCAGGACATCCGGAAGGATATTTTGAAGCCTTTGCCAACATATACTCATCCTTTATTACAGCCTTGGAAATAAAAAAATCCGGCGGTGAACCGTCTATGGAACAACTAGACTTTCCCACGCCTGTGGACGGAGCAAAGGGAGTTCATTTTATTGAGAAATGTGTGGAGAGTTCAGATAAAAAATCGGCGTGGGTCAAATTTTAGGAATAAAAGGGAGATTGATATGGCACGACCAGTTACTATTTTTACAGGACAATGGGCGGATGTTCATTTTGTGGAATTATGCGCGTTAATGAGAAAAATCGGCTACGACGGATTGGAGATTGCCTGCTGGGGTGATCATATGGATGTGAGGAAGGCTGCGAAAGACCCGGCGTATGTGAATGAGAAGAAGGAAGTATTAAAGAAAAACAACTTAGGTTGTTTTGCTCTGGGTACACATCTTGCCGGACAGTGTGTCGGCGATTATAACGATCCCCGATTGAACGGATTCGTCCCCGCCCAGTATCAAGGCAAGCCTGATGACATAAGAAAATGGGCCGTTGAAGAAATGATGTTCAGCGCTCAGGCTGCCGCTGCTATGGGTTGCAAAGTGATAACAGGTTTCTTGGGATCACCCATCTGGAAATATTTCTATTCCTTTCCGCAAACCACGGAACAGATGGTGGAAGAAGGCTACCAGGAAATTAAAGAATTATGGAGCCCAATATTTGATGAATTCGATAGAGTGGGTGTATCCTTTGCCCTGGAAGTGCATCCCTCGGAAATTGCCTATGATTATTATTCAACCGTGAAACTCTTCGAGGTTTTTGAAAACCGTAAAACCCTTGGGTTGAATTTCGATCCCAGTCATCTAATCTGGCAGGGTGTTACTCCCCATCTGTTTCTCCGAGATTTTGCGGACAAAGTATACCATGTACACATGAAAGATGCGGCGGTTACTCTGGACGGAAGAAGCGGTATCCTGGGTTCTCATTTACCCTTTGGAGACAGCCGGAGGGGCTGGAATTTTCGATCCCTCGGCCACGGTCAGGTTGATTTTGACGCCATCATCAGAGAACTCAATGACGCCGGTTACTCCGGCCCGCTGTCGGTGGAATGGGAAGATAACGGCATGGAAAGAGAATTCGGAGCGGCGGAAGCCCTTGAATTCGTCCGTAAAGTGAATTTCGCCCCTTCAAAAATCAACTTTGACGGCGCCATGGAGAACTGATTTTCCGGGTTTTAAACCTTCGACCGGGACGGCAGTAAGAAAGAGTTCTCTGAATAACTCAATGATAGTTATCGATGGGTGAATGGATCGAGTTATTTCAGAGCGTCGAAGAATTCCCCCGGCAACACGGGTTCGACTCCCGTAGGAGATGGAAAAGGCTTTCACCGGAATACCGGCGAAAGCCTTTTTTCGTTGTACATGCCGAGGGGTTAGAACCAGAAGCGGAAACC
>JAFGDJ010000122.1 GCA_016932135.1 Spirochaetales bacterium
CTGACCTCCCGGGGAAGGTCGTCCAGATCTTTTTGGTTTCCCTCGGGAAGAAGAATATGGGTCATTTTATTGCGGTGAGCCGCCAGGACTTTTTCCTTTAATCCCCCGATGGCCAGCACCCTTCCGGACAGGGTTATTTCGCCGGTCATGGCATAGCCCTGGGGCACCAGTTTCCCGGTGATGCTGGAAAGAAGGGCGGCGGTGATGGTTATTCCGGCGGACGGACCGTCCTTGGGGATCGCCCCTTCGGGTACGTGAATATGAATATCCTTGTCTTTTACCAGGGTTTCGGGAATATCAAAATCTTTTCCGTGAGCCCGGAGAAAGGAAAGGGCCGTCCTGGCGCTCTCTTTCATTACATCTCCCAGGCTGCCGGTGAGGATGAGTTCTCCCGATCCTTCCAGTACCGCTACTTCCACGGGAAGAATCGTGCCCCCCAGTTCCGTCCAGGCCAGGCCGTAAACCAGTCCCCGCCGAGGTTCCTTCCGGATGACGTCTTCATGAAAGTGTTCCCGCCCTAAGTAGGTGGGGATGTTTCGTCCGCCGACGGTTTTCTTGAAGCTTTTCAGTTTTTCGTTATCGGTATCAGCTTCCCGGGCAAACCCCTTTTTAACGGCTTCCCGGGCCAGTTTTCGGATAACCGAGGCTATCTCCCTTTCCAGGTTGCGCACTCCAGACTCCATGGTGTAGTTCCTGATGATCCGGAGGATGGCGTCTTCCTTGAAGGTGATGCTCGCTTTCGCCAGACCGTTTTCTTCCAGTTGTTTTGGAATGATGAATTTCTTGGCGATCTGGACCTTTTCAAACTCGGTGTACCCGGGAATCTCGATGATCTCCATTCGATCCCGCAAGGGGTAAGGGATGGTATGGATGGAATTGGCCGTGGTGATGAACATTACCCCCGAGAGATTGTAGGGAACCTCAAGATAATGGTCTACAAAATTGATATTCTGTTCCGGGTCCAGGACTTCCAGCAGGGCGGAGGCCGGGTCACCACGAAAATCGGAGTTGATCTTGTCGATTTCGTCCAGCAGGAATACCGGGTTGGTGGTGGCGGCTTTTCTCATGGACTGGATTATCTTGCCGGGCAGGGCTCCCACATAGGTTTTTCGGTGGCCCCTAATCTCCGCTTCGTCCCGCACCCCGCCCAAGGAGATCCGGATAAACTCCCTGTTCAAGGCTCGGGCTACCGATTTCCCCAAACTGGTTTTTCCGGTTCCCGGGGGGCCGACAAAACAGAGGATCGGCCCTTTCATCTTTTCTTTCAGTTGCCGCACGGCGATGAAGTCCAGCACCCGTTCCTTGGGTTTCTTCATATTGTAATGGTCTTCATCGAGAATGCGGGCCGCTTCCTGGATATCCTTGTTATCCTGGCTCGTCTCACTCCAGGGGAGTTCGCTGAGCCATTCCAGGTAGGTCCTTAAAACGCCCGATTCGGGGGACATGGGCTGCAGCTTCGCCAGGCGCTTACATTCCCGTTTTGCCTTGTCCGCCACTTCAGGAGGCGGAGATTTTGCCAGAATGATCTTTTCCAGTTCTTCAGCTTCGTTCAGTTCGCTGTCCGATTTTCCCAATTCCTTGTTTATCTGTTTCAGCTGTTCATGAAGGAAATATTCCCGCTGATGTTTCTCCATCCGTTTCTGAACTTCCGTGTTGATTCGGCCTTTGATGGAGAGAATTTCGTTCTCCGCGGTCAACAGTACCGCCATCTTCTCAAGCCGCTCATGGGTGTCGGTTTCCCCCAGCAAGTCAACCTTTTCTTCGTTCCGAAAGCGTATATGGGCCGCGATGAGATCCACCAGTTTATCGGGGAATTCAGCCTTTTCTACCGCCGAGAGGGTTTCGCCGGGGACTTTCTTCCGTAAAGCGGAGTAGCGTTTGAAGGTTTCCTGTAGAGTGGCCATAAGTGCCACGGTTTCTGTGCCCACTTCCTTGTCTTCGGGAATAGGCCGCACCTGTGCTGAAAGGTACCCTTTCTTTTTTTGAATCTTGACGATTTTTCCCCGTTCCAGCCCTTCCACCAGGACCCTCACCGTGCCGTCGGGGAGTTTTAAAAGCTGAAGAATTCTACAGCGGCTCCCCGCGGGGAAGAGGTCGTCGGCTATCGGGTCTTCCACGGGATTCCGCTGACAGACCAGGAAAATGATCCGGTCACCGCTCATGGCTTCTTCCAGGGCTTTGATGGTTCCATCTCTGCCGGCAAAGAAAGGAACCACCATATGGGGGAATACCACCATATCCTTCAGGGGTACCAGGGGTAATTCGATTTTTGCAGGACCGAATAAGCGAGAGCCGGAACTCATGCGGTTTTCTTTTTAAAGATGATCTCCGGCTTGACCGATTTTTCTATCACGTCCTTGTTGACCAGGACTTGCTTATCTCCTTCCAGAGAAGGAAGGTCGTACATCAGGTCAAGCATTACCGACTCAACGATAGCCCGCAAGCCCCGGGCTCCGGTTTTCAGCTTCAGAGCCTTCTGAGCCACCGCCGTTACGGCTTCTTCCTCGAACTGCAGGTCTACCCCGTCCAGTTTCAAGGAAGCCTGATACTGACGGATAATCGAGTTCCGTGGTTCGGTAATGATTCTCTTCAGGTCGTCCTCCGCCAGTTCGGAGAGGCCTACACGGATGGGGAGCCGCCCGATGAATTCGGGAATGAGGCCGAATTTGATCAGGTCGTCGGGCACCATGTGGGAATAAAGCTCCGCCAAGTCCTTTTCCTGGGTGGGCTTCACATCCGCGCCGAAACCCATGGGGTGCTGGGAAATCCGGGCTTCGATGATCTTATCGAGGCCTACAAAGGCACCGCCGCAGATAAAAAGGATGTTCGTGGTGTTGATCCTGAGCATTTCCTGGTTGGGGTGCTTTCTGCCTCCTTGCGGAGGCACCGAGGCCACGGTACCTTCAATGATCTTCAACAGGGCTTGCTGTACCCCTTCTCCGGAGACATCCCGGGTAATGGAGATGTTTTCACCTTTCTTGGATATCTTGTCGATCTCATCGATATAAATAATACCCCGTTCCGCCGCGGCGATGTTGTTCCCGGCGTTCTGAATGAGCTTTAACAGGATGTTTTCCACGTCTTCACCCACATACCCCGCTTCGGTAAGGGTGGTGGCGTCGGCGATGGCAAAGGGTACTTTCAGCTTTTTCGCCAGGGTCTTGGCCAGCAGGGTTTTTCCCGTTCCCGTGGGACCGGTGAGCAGGACATTGGCCTTCTCGATCTCCACATCATCGTCCAGTTTTCCCGCCTGGCTTATTCGCTTGTAATGGTTGTACACTGCCACGGAAAGAGCCTTTTTAGCGGCTTCCTGACCGATAACGTAGTCATCCAGGTATTCCTTTATTTCCCGGGGTGTGGGAATTTCGTCTATGTATTCGGAAGTTAGAACGTCGTCTTCTTCGTCCACAATGCGTTTACAGACGTTTACGCATTCGTCGCAGATATAAACCCCGGGGCCGGCAATCAACCTCTTGGCCATGTCGGCGCTTTTTCCGCAGAAACTGCAGACCTTCTGACCGTTAGCTCTTGTCTTTGCCATTATTACCCCTCACTAGTACTTTATCTACCAGGCCGTAGGCAACACCTTCTTCCGCCGACATAAAGTAATCCCTTTCCAGATCGGCGGCCACGGTTTCCGCAGAACGACCGGTATGCTGGGCGAAATAGTCGATAATAAGGCGTTTCAACCGGACAATTTCCCGGGCCTGGATGCCGATATCCGTAGCCTGCCCCTGAACGCCGCCCCAGGGCTGATGAATCAGCAGTCGGGCAGAGGGGAGGGCGAAGCGCTTCCCCGGAGTACCGCAGGTTAGCAGCAGGGCCGCCATGGAAGCGGCCTGGCCCATGCAGGTGGTCTGAACATCCGGTTTTATGTACTGGATGGTGTCGTAGATCGCCAGGCCGGCGGTAACCGAACCTCCCGGGGAGTTTATGTAGAGATTGATATCCCTTTCCGGGTCCTGGGATTCCAGGAACAGGAGCTGAGCCACCACCAGATCGGCGGTAACATCGTGGATTTCTCCGTCGATGAAGACGATTCTATCCTTGAGCAGCCGGGAATATATATCGTAGGATCGTTCGCCTATACCGGTTTGTTCTATGACGATAGGCACCAGGTTATTCATCTTTTCATTCATGAAGCAGTCCTTACGGTTTCAGAGCTGTTGTATGGATTGGCGCCGGGGGAAACCCCTTTTACGTTCAGGAGACTCCCCGCTGCCTTGACTCATATCAAGTTACTGATTTTTCTCCATCAAGTCCAGATATTTGATCTTGTCTCCCTTTTTGATATTCGACAGAGACAGAAGTTTGTCAAAGAGTTTTTTTCTGGACAGGTCTTCCCGTATATAAGTGGACAGGTTGTTTTGATTGATGTAGTCTTTGATTTCCTCCAGAGTAGCAGAATTTCCCTCGGCCTGTTTCAGGACTTCCGCTTCGTATTCCTCGTCAGTCACTTCGATTTTTTCGGTTTCCAGCAGTTTTGCCGTCACCAAGCCCCGGCGTATGCGTTCAACGGCCTGGTCTTTCCACTCATCCATGAGGCTTTCTTTCGATTTTCCCTGACTTTCCAGGAGGCTGATCATCCTGTTTTCATCGATTCGATAACTTTGAAGAAAATTGTGCCATGACTGTTCGGTTTCCGCCTTGATCATCGATTCGGGGATCTCCATGGTGCTGGAGGCGGCGATGGAAGAAAGCAATTCATCCTTCATCATCTCGTCTACCCGGGCGTCGGCGGCTTCCTTCAGCCGTTTCTTTATGCTGTCGGTGAGGTCTTTCAGTGTTTTGTATTCATCGCTTATATCCTGGGCCAGTTCGTCATCCAGTGCCGGCAGCTGCTTTTCCTTTACCGCAGTCACTTTCACCTTGATTTTTCTGGTTGAAGCGGCCAGGTCTTTATTCTCGAAATCCTCCGGATAGGTTTTATCGATAACCTTTTCTTCGTCTTTTTTCATCCCCAGAACGTCATCGTCAATCTTGTACAGGTTGTATCCGGTGCCCACGGTGAAAACAAAATCTTCCCGGGCGGTGCCGGGGATTTCCTGGCCGGCTTCATCCACCTCATGATAGTTGATGGTGATGATAGAATCCTTGGTTACCGTGCCGTCGCTTTTCTCCGCCACCACGGAATTCTGCTCCCGCAGCGTCTCCAGTTCGCGGTCTAAGTCTTCCTTGCCGATGGTTACCTGAGGTTTCTTCACCTCCAGGGCCTGGTAATCTCCCAGGGTTATTTCAGGATACACATCATAGGTCACGGAAAAAGAAAAATCCTTTTCCATGTCGATCAGAGGATCTCCGTCTACTTCGGGGACGGAATAGGGCAGGGGTTTCTGCTCGATTTCTTCGAAGAGTTCTTTCAGGCTGTTCTCCATGAGGTTCATGGATGCTTCCGCCTTGAGGCTGTCGCCGAATTTTTGTTCCAGAATGGCCGGCGGCACTTTGCCTTTCCGGAAGCCCTTGATCTGGGCTGTCTTGGTATATTTTTTTACCAGATCCTGGTATTCGTTCTGCACCGCGTCTTTTTCGATGGTCACCGAGAGGCGGACTGAAGATTTTTCTAAATTTTCGATGGTTTTGTCTTTAATCATGTCACGAGATTCCTTTTCTTCTCCAGAGACTTGGGCGGTTTCCTTCCAGGCGGTTCCGCCATAAAAAAGGCGATCTGGAATAACTCCCGGATCGCCTTTCAATCGAACTAAAGCGGGAGACGGGACTTGAACCCGCGACATCCACCTTGGCAAGGTGGAGCTCTACCGCTGAGCTACTCCCGCGCAAAGATACAGGACCGACAGTCTCATTCCGGCAATCCTGGGTAACAGAATTGCGAGAGAAGGGACTTGAACCCTTACGCCGTAAGGCACCAGATCCTAAGTCTGGCGTGTCTGCCAATTTCACCACTCTCGCAAGA
>JAFGDJ010000123.1 GCA_016932135.1 Spirochaetales bacterium
GTTCTGGAACAGGTGAGAAAACAGCTGCAGAAACTTGTCCATGTGATCAAGGTCTGGGATATCAGCCGTGATAACGCCGTGGAACGGGAACACGCCTTGATTAAACTGCAAAACAACGAGAAACAGAGGGGAGAACTGTTGCAGGTGATTACCTCCGTCCAAGCCAGAATAGTGGATTCCACCGACAGCCTCTGGACCCTGGAAGTTACCGGTGATACCGGTACAGTGGACAATGCCTTCAATCTGTTCAGAAACTACGGGATCGTTGAATCCATCAGAACAGGGAAAATATCCCTGGAAAGGGGAAGTCCAAGAAGAAAAACCAGTGTCGCCGGGTCCTGACGGATGAAGAGCTTCAAAAAGAATTTCCATGCCTTTTTGTTTTGGCTTCTCTTTCATTGTTAGTATCTTTAAGGTATGAATATACCCCTGTATCCCCAATTTGAGCCCCTCAGTTTTGCCATGAAAGCGGATCTTCACCCCCGGCTGCCCATGAACACCGACGGGGTCAGCGAGTTCACCTTTGCCGGGTTGTATCTCTTCAGGAACACCTACGAATACAAATTGTCCCGTTCGCCGGGGAGCTGTGAACATCTCCTGGTATCCGGAGAAAAAGACGGAAAGCGTTTTTTCATGGCCCCTTGCGGACTCCCGGAAGACGATACGGTTCTGAAGGAGCTTTTCCAGAGCCACGATTTCCTGAAAGCCTTGAGCGAGTCGAATACCGAGAAGGAACGGATCCGTTTGGAAAAGCTGGGCTTCCTTGTCGAAGAGGACCGGGATAATTTTGATTATCTCTACGAAAAAAAGGAACTGGCGGAACTGCCGGGTAAGAAATTTCACAAGAAACGGAACCTGGTTCAAGGTTTTTTAAATAATTACAATTTTTCGGAATGTCCCCTGACTCCGGATAATATAAACGATGCAAAAATAATTCTGGACACCTGGGCGGCAGACCGGGAAGATAAGGGAGACTACCACGCCTCCGCCGAGGCCCTGGAGAGGATGGCCGACCTGGAACTCTTCGGCTACCTGGTATCGGTTGACGGAAAGCCGGCGGCTTATACCCTGGGGGAATCCCTGGCCAAAGGGAAACACTTTGTCATTCACTTCGAGAAAGCTCTCTCAGGCTACAAGGGAATCTACCAGTTTATCAATAAAGCCTTTGCCCAGGTGCTGCCTCGTCACTATAAGTACATCAACCGAGAACAGGACCTGGGAGACCCGGGCCTTCGCCAGGCGAAGATGACCTATCGGCCCGCCGCCTTCGTAAAAAAATACCGGGTGTACCCTCACCCCTGATTGCTTTTCCCGTCACCCTCTGTCTGCAAAGCGGTACTGCAGGCGGTACAGGTTGTAGTAGACTCCCTTTTTTTCCATAAGTTCGCCATGGCTTCCCTGTTCAGCCAAGGTGCCGCCGGAGAGTACATAGATTCGATCGGCATCCCGAATGGTGGAGAGCCGGTGGGCTATAACAATGGACGTACGATTTTGCAGGACCCTTTTCATGGCTGCCTGCACCAGGGCCTCGGTGTGGGTGTCGATACTGGCCGTGGCTTCATCAAGAATGATTATCCGCGGATTGTGGGCTACAACCCGTGCAAAGGAGAGCAGCTGTCTCTGCCCGGTGGACAGGTTTGTCCCCCCTTCGCTCAACGGTGTGTCATAACCCTTCGGCAGGGAAACAATGTAGTCGTGGAGAAAAACCGCCTCCGCTGCCGATTGGACCTCTTCATCGGACAGTTCTTTTCCTAAGGAGATATTGTCCCTGATGGTCCCCTGGAACAGAAAGACATCCTGATCCACCGGTAATACCGCTTCTCTCAGGGAAGAAAGGGTGAAATTCCTGATATTCCTGCCGTCCAGGCTGATAGTGCCTTCATCAATCTCCCACAGACGGGTTAAAAGATTAGCCACGGTGGTTTTACCTGCCCCGGTATACCCCACCAGCGCCACCGTTTCTCCCGGTGACACGTGAAAGGATATGTCTTTCAGCACCGGTTCTCCGGGATTGTAAGCGAAGGAAACATGGTCCAGAACAACTTCTCCTTGAAGAGGCAGCGGTTCCAGGAACTCTTCTCCCGGGGGTATTTTCTCATCCTCATCCAGGGTCTGGAAGACCCTTTCCCCCCCGGCCAGGGCGGACTGCATGATGGAAAACTGCTCGGAAATATCCTTCAGAGGCTGATAGAATTTTTCCACCAGGTTGATGAAGGCGATCAACACACCCAGGGAAAGGGATGCTTTTAAGAACATGGAGCTACCCCAGTACAGAACCACGCCGATGGATACCGACGCCAGGAGGTCCACCAGAGGTCTGAAGGCGGCGAAAACGTACATCTCCGACAAGTTCGCCTTCAGGAGATCCTTGTTACTTTCGGAAAAATCGTTATAACAGTCATCTTCCACGGCAAACATCTGCACTACTTCCATCCCCGCCAGATGTTCGGATAAAAAGGTGTTCAGGGCGGAAACCTTTTTCCGGACCCGACGGTAGGCTTCCCGGGCTTTCACTCTGAAAATCAAGGTAAAGAGAATCACCGGTGGAAGGCTCAAGCAGGTAATGAAAGCCAGTCGCCGGTTCAGGAGGAACAACGCCGACAGGACACCCACCATAACGGTCAGGTCCTTCAGGAGGGAAGTGGCCACCTGAGCAAACAGATCGTTCACCGTTTCCACATCGTTGGTTGCCCGGGTCACCAGGCTTCCCACGGGTTTCTTTGTCAGGAATCCCAGTGACTGGCCCAGCAGGTGGGCAAACAACCCCATTCTCATGTCTATCATCACGCTTTGGCCGGTGAAGGCCATGAGATAAACCTGGTAGAAGGATGCCAGGAGTCCTGCAAACAGGACCAGAAAAAAGAACCAGGCCAAACGTTTTAAGTCACGCCGGTCGCTTTCCTTAAGCAGGCTCAGGTCCTCTTCGGAGAGGGTTTGTAACTCCGAGGTTCTCACGACACCGTAGGATCCGTCCAAAGTGAGGCGAAGACCTTTCTCCGAAAGCCTGGAAATTATCTGTTGGTCGGACGGAAAGACATACCAGGTATCCGGGTCCAGCTTTTTTTCTTTCATAAGCCGGCTAATCTCGTCCGACGGAATCACGGATAAGGCATCCCGATGAATATAACGGCTTTGCTCCAGGGGTATTCCCTCATCCTCCTTAAGCAAGGTCTGCACCGCCGGGTCATCCTCCGTCGGAAGATCTATCCTCCGGTACTCTCTCAAGATTGTTCTGTCTACAGCACGTTGAAGAATAAACGGCAAAGCGAGTTCCGCGGCGGTAGCAATGATCAAAGCTGCCAGCGCAGGAATTACGGCGGCTTTGTAGGGTTTCAAGTAAGCGATGATTCTGCGAAATACGCTGGAAGAATGGTTTCCCATTTTTTCACTTACCCTCACGGCTGCCACCCCCATTTCCCTTGGGTGTCGACCCTTGAAGGCGGTAAATATCCCTGTAGAAACCTTCCCGGGCGATAAGTTCAAGATGGGTACCTTGCTGAACAATGTGACCGTCATCCAGAACGATAATGTGATCCGCCTCGCGCAAGGTGGAGACTCGGTTTGAAACGATAATCATGGTGCGGCCTTTTCTCGATTCAAGAAAAGAACGGATAATCTGTTCCTCCGTTTCCGCGTCCACCGCCGAAAGGGCGTCATCGAAGATAAAGATATCCGGCTGTACGGCCAGGGCTCTGGATATGGCCAACCTTTGTTTCTGCCCACCCGAAAGACTCACTCCCTTTTCCCCAACCTGGGTATTCCATCCTTCGGGGAAACGGCTGAAATCTCGGGAAATAGTCGACCTGTCGGCATAACGCTTCAGTTCATCGTCCTGGGCATGCCTGCGACCGTAAGCCAGGTTATCCCGGATGGAAACGGAGAAGAGGAAACTCCTTTGAGGCACGATGCCGAAAACCGAGCGAAGGGTTTTCAAATCATACTGCCTGATATCCCGCCCGTCAATTTCCAGCTTTCCTTCCTGCAGTTCCAGAAGCCGTGGGAGCAGCCTGATAAAGGTTGATTTCCCCGACCCTACTTTCCCGATGATTCCGAAGACCGCTCCGGCTTCAAGATTGAAGCTTACATCCTTCAGGGCGGGACGGTTTGCCCCCGGATAGGTGAAGGTGATGTTTTCGCCCCGAAGGCCGCCTTTCGGTTTGCGTTTCAACGGTTCCTCGATGTTCTTGATTTCCGGCTCTTCCCGTAAGATCCCGTTTATCCTCCCCAAAGACGCCGCGCCGCGCTGAAGAAAATTGACGGTAAAGCCCGCCCCCAGCATCGGCCAGATCAACATCTGCAGGTAACTCAGCATGGCGGTAAAATCACCAACCGTGAGACTTCCCTTCATAACACCCATTCCCCCGATGTATAAAAGCAGCAGGGTTGAAAGCCCGGAGAGAAAGGTTACCATCGGGAACAGGAGCCCCCATATTTTTATGAGATTCATATTTCGACGGCGGTACTCCTGGTTTAACTTGCGAAACCGGTCGCCGCTCCAGGATTCCCTAGCGAAGGATTTGATCACCCGAATTCCCGACAATGATTCCTGCACCCATTCGCTCAAGGAGGAAAAACCTTCCTGAACCTTTTTAAACCGATCCCCCAGCAGTTTTCCGGCACCGATTACCAGGAAGGTCACCACCGGCAACGGTAGGATCACCATCCAGGCGATCCGGGGATACCGGGAGAAGAGAATAACCAGCACTGCCAGGGTGATAAAGATACCGTCCACAAAAGCCACCACCGCCATGCCCACAGCCATCCTGATGGCCTGCATGTCGTTGGTGAACCGGGCCATCAGGTCTCCGATCCGATAGTCGCCGTAAAATTTCGATGAAAGGGTCATCACATGGCGAAAGATCCTGTCTCTGAGGCGGTATTCGATTCTTCTGGAAGCACCGTGAATAAACAATCGCCAGCCGACTCTTCCCAAGGCGATAGCCACGGCGATGAGCAGCATTACGAGAATCTCGCGGCTTATCTCCTGCAGGGATCCCCTGCCGGCGCTCAGACTATCCACCACCGAACGGATGATCAGTGGTATGACCAACTGCCCGGCATCGGTGAGCAACAGACAGAGAAGCCCTCCGGCATACCACCATCGGTACTTCGCCGCCAGCGGGAGTATAGTTCGATATTCTTTCAACATAAGGCGCCCGGTAATGTGCCGACCCGTATTCTTAGAAATATCGACTCGATCAGCAGGGATAGGGAAAGAGCCCCAGCGGCGATGAGGGCACCGGAATAGGGAAGCCAGGCGACTCCGGCAAAAATAAAGAAAGCCAGGGAAAGGCTGTTGATAATGACCGCACCGGCGATTGTACCGGTATTGCCCCGGTGGACCAGAATACCCCGGTACAGGGCGACAGGTCCTGAGAGAACAGGAACCGGCAAGGCCAGGAGAAAAGGGATCAAAGCCATAGGGAGAAGTTCGCTGTCCAGTCCCGCTACATGCTGAAACCATATCCTGGAAAGAGGTGTTCCGGCGGTGATCAGGTAGAGAAGCCCTACTCCTCCGGCTAAGAATATTGCAAACCGACGCAAAAGACCGGCCATGGACTTTCGGTTCATCAAGGCCACCACCACTTCCTGGTAACTCATAGAAAGGGACCGGAATACAAAAACGAATCCTTCAATGACCGGCCATACCGCCAGGGATTCCAAGGGCAGGGTGCCCCGGGATATCCCCGCAGCCAGAATAGGCCGGGAAGCCATAAGGATCAGGGATGTAAGCAGCAGGGGAATATAAAACCTCAGGAGGTCCTTCAACCTTAGGACTGATACCCCCCTCTCATCCTCGGGCAGTCTTTTCACTATCGGCAGGGTAAAGAAACCCGCCGAACAAGCTCCCATTAACACTCCGGCGGAAAGGGACAAGGCTCCCAACAGAGCGGCGTTCAGATGTGTAAATAAAAATCCCGCTAAAAGTATCGCCACTGTACTGATGAACCGGATGATCATGATGTAGGTTACTTCCCGGGTTTTTCCATACCGAATCAACACACCCTGCCAGAGCCGTCGGTACCCCACCGCGGCGTGAAAGGGGGCCAGAAAGAGAAAGGGAATTCTGCTGAGTTCCATGATATCTTCGGGTATCCCCATGACCCGACTTACGGCGAATCGGTAGACTGAAGGCATCGCCAGAACCAGGTGGAGAGCAGTGAGAATCAATGCCATGACATGCATGAACCGGATCAACTGCCGGTACCTCTTCCTGTCTGCCGCCAGGGCTGTTCCGGTGGTAAGCATCTGAATAATCGGGCTTTCAATCAGCACGGTGATGGAAAAGGTGACACCGTAAGCGGCGAGATTCTCCTTTGCCATGGGCATCCGGGCGATGCAGGCGTTGATGATAGGTGTTTCCAGTCCCATAAAGAGCCACATTGCCGCCAGGGGTAGCCAGAAAAGAAAAATGTAGCGTAAGGGAGACGGATTCTCCTTTAATTCAGGGACCGGCATACTGTTAAGTAACCTACACTCTAAAAACCATTGAGACAACTAGTGACGATGGTATAAGTGCCGTGCAGCGTTTATGAGGGCATGAATTACCGTTGAAATGAGTTGCATACTACTATTAGTTCTGTTATCATAAATTATCACAATACCATAAAGGAGGTATCATGAAGCGAACATTGTTCCTCATGTTACTGGTGCTTCTCTCTTTCTCCCTCATTCTGTCATGCGGCAAGAAGGAAGAAGCTGCTGAAGGCGCCCCGGAGGAAGCGGTTGCCGCTTCCGGCATTAAGACCGGCGGCGTTCTGGTTTTCGCCCGCTCGGGTGACTCGGTGGGTCTTGACCCAGGCAGGGAAACCGACGGCGAAAGTTTTTACGGCAGCACCCAAATCTTTGACAACCTGGTAGAATTTAAGCCCGGCACTACGGAGGTGCAACCTGCCCTGGCCGAGCGGTGGGATGTCAGTGACGACGGACTGCTCTTTACTTTCTACCTTCGAAAAGGTGTGAAGTTTCACGACGGCACGGACTGTAACGCCGAAGCTGTAAAATTCAGTTTCGACAGGCAGTTTGTGGAGTCCCATCCCTACTATCAGTATGGCCCCTGGAAATACTGGGGATACATGGATATGAGCAACATTGTGGACCGTCTCGAAGTGGTGGATGACTACACCGTAAGCTTTTACCTGAAGAAAGTAGAGGCTCCCTTCCTGGCCAACCTGGCCATGGATTTTGCGGCTATTGTCAGCCCGACGGCCGTGGAAAAGTACGGTGCTGAATTCGCCAGCAATCCCGTAGGAACCGGTCCTTTCAAATTCGTCAGCTGGACCAAGGACGACAGTATTGTACTGGACGCCAATAAGGATTACTGGGGAGAAGGCCCCTATCTGGACCGGGTGATCATCCGGGTTATCCCCGATGCCACCGCTCGTTACCTGGCTTTGAAAAACGGCGAGGTTGATGTCATCGATTTCCCCTCCGCCGAAGATCTTGAACTGATGGCGGCCGATTCGAACATCGAACTGATCCAGCAGGCCGGCCTGAACGTCGGATACCTGGCCATGAACTGCCAGAAAAAACCCTTTGATAACAAACTGGTACGGCAGGCGCTGAATTACGCTGTGGACCGCCAGGCCATTATCGACGCGGTTTACGGAAGCGCCGGACAGGTAGCCAAGAACCCTATACCTCCCACCATGTGGAGCTATAACGACGACATCGATCCGTATCCCTACGATCCTGCCAAGGCAAAGGAACTGTTAACTCAGGCCGGTTATCCGAACGGTTTTTCCACCGATCTATGGGCCATGCCTGTAGCCCGGCCCTACAACCCCAACGCCCGAAGAATCGCGGAGATCCTGCAGGCTAATTTCAAGGAAATCGGCGTGGAAACCCAAATCGTCAGTTACGACTGGGGTACCTACCTGGACAAGACCGATATGGGTGAACATACCATGGCTATGCTGGGTTGGACCGGTGACAATGGAGATCCTGACAACTTCCTGTTCGTATTATTGAGCATTCCCGCGGCCACTCCTCCTGCTGGAAACATTGCCTACTGGAAGAATGAAGAATTCACAGACCTCATTACACAAGCTAAGGAAACCTTCGACCAGGACGTAAGAACCCGGCTCTACCGGCAGGCTCAGGAAGTCTTCCATGAAGAAGCCCCATGGGTCACCATTGCTCATTCCGTGGTTACGGTTCCCGTGCGTTCCCATGTCCGGGATTTCGTGATCTATCCCACCGGAAAGCGAGTTTTCCAGCGCGTCTGGCTGGACGACTGATAAACAGTTCTCAGGAACAACAACGGCGGCCCGGTTCATCCGGGCCGCCCGATTGATACGGACATACTATGGCACGATACATTCTACAGCGCCTGCTGCTTTTAATCCCCACCCTTCTGGGGGTTCTTACCATTGTTTTCTTCATGACCGCCTTGAGTCCCGGAGACCCCGCCAGGGTCATGCTAGGCGAACGGGCCAACGCCCAACAGCTGGAACAATTGCGGGAAGACCTGGGGTTAAACAAGCCCCTGGGCGAACAGTACCTCATTTATTTGAAACGGACCCTCAGGCTTGATTTCGGTCGGTCCATCCGCACCGGCCGTTCGGTGATGGAAGAGATCAGAGAACACTTCCCCGCTACCATTGAGTTGGCCCTGGTGTCCATGTTCCTGGCTACGTTCTTCGGCATCGTTATCGGTGTTCTCTCGGCGGTTAAACAAAACACCTGGCTGGATTATTCCGCCATGATCGGAGCATTAACCGGGGTAAGTATGCCGGTTTTCTGGCTGGGGCTCGTGCTGATCATGATATTCTCCGTAGGTCTCGGGTGGTTTCCCACGGGAGGCCGCATGGAGGTTCGTCTTTTTTTTGAGCCCATAACCCGTTTCTATCTGCTGGATAGCCTGATCATTTTAATTAGAGATGGGGACCCTGCTTATTTAAAGAGTTCTCTTCAGCATATCATTCTTCCTGCTGTCGCTCTGGGGACTATTCCCATTGCCATCATTGCCCGGACTACCCGGAGTTCCATGCTGGAAACCCTGCGGCAGGATTATGTCAAAACAGCCCGGGCCGCAGGAATTCACGAAAGACGGGTTATCTTCCGCTATGCCTTGAAAAACGCCCTGCTGCCGGTGGTAACGGTCATCGGCCTGCAATTCGGCCTTCTTCTGGCCGGGGCCATCCTGACGGAAACCATTTTCGCCTGGCCCGGTATCGGCCGTTGGATCTATTCCGCTATTACAGCCCGGGATTATCCGGCCGTGCAGGCAGGGGTTATCATTGTGTCCGCTTTTTTCGTAGGTATCAACGTGGTGGTGGATATCCTCTATTCCGTTATTAACCCGAAAATACGACTTCGATAGGTGTTCAAATGACAGCAGATTCTTCCGAACGACAAAACAATAACGAGACGATACAAGAGCCCAGCCCCTTAAGGGAGACCTGGCTGCGGCTGCTGAAAAACAAGGCCGCCGTGGCAGGACTGATCATTATTACCCTGTTTCTCCTCCTGGCAATTTTCGCGCCCCTGGTTTCACCCCATGATCCCATAGCTCAGGATATTGAATTTCGAAAATCTCCCCCTTTTACGAGAGGGTATATTCTCGGTACCGACGAACTTGGCAGGGATATCTTAAGCCGTCTGATCTATGGGGCCCGCCTCAGCATGACCATCGGAGTGATATCCGTCGGCATCGCCATGATTGGTGGTGTGGCCGTCGGAACGATCTCCGGTTATTACGGCGGCTGGTTCGATAAAATAGTCATGCGCATTATTGATATCATGCTTGCCTTTCCCTACGTATTGCTCACCATCGTCATCGTAGCGGTCCTGGGGCCGAACCTCACCAACGCGATGATAGCCATAGGAATCAGTCAGATGCCCCGATACGTCCGACTGGTGAGAGCCTCTGTTCTGGCGGAAAAGGAAAGCGATTATATTTTAGCGGAGCGCAGCATCGGAACGGGAGACTTCGAACTGATGTTCGGTTCAATCCTTCCCAACAGCCTGGCACCCATTATTGTCCAGTCGACCCTGGGGGTCGGTGAAGCCATTCTCAGTTCCGCCGCTTTAAGTTTCCTCGGTCTGGGAGCCCAGCCTCCTATCCCTGAATGGGGTCTAATGATAGCCTCCAGCAGGGAATTTGTCACCAATGCCTGGTGGATAGTAACTTTTCCGGGCCTCGCGACGCTGCTGGCGGTATTAGGATTCAATCTTTTCGGGGACGGTTTAAGAGACGTGCTGGACCCCCGGTTGAAGGAATAATCATGAACGAGAATGTACTACTTTCCATTGAAAACCTGCATGTCAGTTTCTATACTCTTCGGGGGGTTGTTCGTGCCGTTAGAGGTCTGAATCTTCAGATCCGAACCGGCGAAACCGTCGCTCTGGTCGGCGAATCGGGTTGCGGAAAATCGGTATCCGCTCACGCTGTTACCGGCCTTCTTCCGGTTCCTCCTGCAAAAATTGAAGAAGGCAAAATTTTTTTTGACGGCCAGGATGTTCTTCAGTTTAATGAAAAACAGATGCGCGGACTTCGAGGTGTGCGGGTCGGTATGATTTTCCAGGAACCCATGACCAGCCTGAATCCGGTATTCAAAATCGGCGATCAGATAGCCGATGTGTTCCGGGTACACCATAGAATTGGGAAACAGAAAGCCTTCCAGATGGCTGTGGACTTATTGGACAAGGTGAAAATTCCGGAACCGGAACGCCGGGCCCGGGAATATCCTTTCCAGCTCTCCGGGGGTATGCGCCAGAGAGCCATGATAGCCATGGCCTTGGCAAGTCCGAAGCCCGGGCTCATTATCGCCGATGAACCGACCACCGCCCTGGATGTGACCATTCAAGCTCAGATTCTCCATCTGTTAAAGGAACTGCAGAAAGACATCGGGGTCGCCGTGTTATTAATAACCCACGACATGGGGGTGGTTGCCCAGGTAGCAGATCGCGCCACGGTGATGTATGCCGGCCGGGCGGTCGAGCAAGGTACCGTGGAAGAGGTCTTCTCCGATTACCGGCACCCTTACACTCACGGGCTGCTTCACAGCCTTCCGGGGAATCCGGAATATCGTGGGGCTAAACGTTTGATCGCTATTCCTGGAACGGTGCCCGATTTACGCAGCCTGGGGAATGAATGCCCCTTCGCCAACCGATGTTCTCATGTGAAGGATCGTTGCTGGCATGAATTCCCTGAAGAGACTACCTTAACGGCGGAACATCGGTTCTGGTGTTGGTACCCGACAAACCTGAAAGCTGAGGACGCTCATGAACGATAACAGCAACCATGTATTGATGGAAGTGCAGGACTTGAAGACCTGGTTTACCGTAAACGGTGAAAAGGTTCTTGCCTTGGACGGTGTCAGTTTTCAGCTCCGGGAAGGAGAAATACTCGGGGTGGTCGGTGAATCGGGCTGCGGCAAATCGACCTTAGGGCGAACCATTCTGCGACTGGAACAGAAAACCGGAGGATCGGTTCTCTATCGAGGAAAAGATCCCTTCTCCCTGGCGAAGGATGACCTGAAAAGTTTTCGCCGTCAAACCTCCATGGTTTTTCAAGACCCTTCTTCCAGCCTCAATCCCCGAAAACGGGTAGACCAGATTCTTCGGCAACCTTTGAGGGTACACAGTTTGGGAGAGCCTGCCGAGTGGAATGATAGAATTAACTCGATTCTGCAGGAAACCGGCATAGCTCCTCAATACCGCAACCGCTACCCCCACCAATTTTCCGGCGGCCAGAAACAAAGAATCGGTGTGGCTCGTTCCCTCATGCTGGACCCCGATTTTATCGTGATGGACGAAGCCGTCAGCGCCCTGGATGTCAGTATCCAGGCTCAGATACTGAATCTGCTTTTAGATCTGAAAGACAAACGGAACCTGACCTATCTCTTTATCAGCCACGATCTGGGAGTGGTGGAGTTCGTCAGCGACCGGATTCTGGTCATGTATCTTGGAAGGATCGTTGAAGAAGCCCCCACCGTTATTCTTACGGGGAAACCCAGTCACCCCTATACCCAGGCTCTTCTGAAAGCCTTTCCTACCACGGATCTTGCCACCCGGGGAAGCAGTATCAGCCCCCTGGAGGGTGATGTGCCCTCACCGATCCATCCGCCTTCAGGATGTCATTTTTCACCCCGTTGTCCCCAGGTTATGGATCGGTGCAGGGAGGAATATCCTCCCCTTCGAGAAATTGAGAACGGTCATCGGGTGGCTTGCTGGCTTTACCAAGGAAAAACTTCCCATTGATGAACACCCAGGAAAAGCGGATTCTCATTTTCGCATCCCTTGCTCATTTCTTTACCCATTTTTATATCCTCGTGTTTCCTGCTCTGGTTATGCCGATGAGCAGATCCTTGAATCTGCCCCTTTCCGAGGTGTTGGGATACAGTTTCTGGATGGCCCTGCTTTTCGGACTGCTCGCTGTTCCCTGGGGAATCGCCGGGGATAAATGGAACGCCAAATACGTTATGTCCTCCGGCATTATTCTTGCGGGCCTGGGGATGGTTTTCGCCGGGTTAGCCGGCGGCCGGGGGGCGTTGATTTTTTCCTTTGCCCTGGTAGGGGTGGGCTGCGGGGCCTTTCACCCCGCCGGCACCGCGCTGGTATCTCAGGGAATTCGGGAACGGGGCAAAGCCCTGGGGATAAACGGAGTCTGGGGTACCGCCGGTATGGCCGCCGCCCCATTCATCATGGGTTTCTTACAGTATGTTTTCCATTGGCAGCGAAGCCTACTGTACATCGGCATCGCAGGTCTCTTCTTCGGCGTGTTATCCCTGGTGGTTCCTTTTTCCTATGAAAAAGGGGTGGATGTAAAGAAAACCAATGCTTTGAAAAGCGGTTCCGCTGTAAAGCTTTTTGTTCTTTTTATCCTGATTATGATCGCCGCCGGTTTTCAGTTCCAGAGTTTTTCCCTGATCCTTCCTTCTTTCTTGGAATTCAAAATAGGTGCCGAATTTTCCGGGGTGGGAGAATTCTTCACCCGCCTTATCCCGGGCTTCGGTAGCGACGAATCTTTACAAACCCTCACGGCTGGGATTGTTACCACCGGGGTGTATCTTTTCGGCATTTTTGGCCAGTACGTCGGCGGTAAGGCGGCCGACAGGTACAGCCTGAAGTGGAGTTATTTCGTATTTTTCTGTTCAGCCCTGCCCTTCGTGCCTCTGATGTACTTGCTCAAGGCGCCCCTTGTTATTCCTGCCGCAGGAATGTTTCTTTTTTTCACCCTGGGAATGCAGCCCATTGAAAACAGCCTTATCGCTTATCTCACCCCCTCGGGGCTCCGGTCGGTGAGTTACGGAATAAAATTCACCCTCACCTTCGGCATCGGCTCCCTGGCCGTCAAAATGACCAGTTTCACCGAAGGGCGCTGGGGTATCCCCGGGGTTATCGTTATGGTGGGTATTTTTCTGCTGCTGGTTATCGGAGGGATTATGGTTTTCCTCGTAGCGGCCCGGCATGAACCGCTGAGACATTAACCGCCTGGGATGAGACTTTCGCTCTGCACGCAGGTTTCGATAAAGGCTTCCATATTCAGCATGACCCGGACAATTCTCCACTCAATCGTTTTCTTGTAAGCGGGCAAATTGAAAAGAAGATTCAAAAAAAAGGAAAAATGTATCAAGGCCGTGGTTTCGATTCTGCATCCCTGGTTTTCCGGAAACACCGTTACGTCTAAAGATGCGCTTTTCAGCGCCGCCGAGGTATTGGTCATATCGAGATTGAAGGTAAGGCTGTTACTGCTCCGGTCCAGAATGGTGATATCGAAAAGTGCGCTGTTCCCCAGGCTTCCTAAAGGCCATGGAAGCCGGACATCATATATCAGTTCCAGGACCTCTCTTTCCCTGTGGTAGACGGTTTCTTTCATCAATCCGATAAAATCCTCCGTTCCCGGGTCTTTTCCGTCCAGTCCCCGTAACACCCAGCGGTTATAGGATTCAAAGTCGGTTAATACCCGGGAAACGGTGTTGTATTCAGCGGCGGTCGAGAAGATACCCACCGTTCGGTAATCCTTGCTTTCGGTGAAGTCCGTTTTGATATCCAGACAAAACAGATCGGGGGACAGAAAGATGAGAAAACATGCTGCCAATCGAAAAAATATGGTTCTTTTCACGTATCCCCCGACTCTTTGTCTGATCACATTATGATCAGTCTTGAATTTGTCCCTGTTCGAATCCGTCCATGAAACCTCGACGGTAGGCATCCGAGAAAGCGTCTTTATAACCGGTGGTATAGCCTTCCTGGTATCCCTCGTCGTAACTGCCCGTACTGTAATCTTCGTCGTAGTTACCGCCGTCGTAATTATCCATGGTAATTTCCACTTTTGAACCGGTACATAAATCCACTTCAAAAACGGTGTAGGAATCATCATCCAAGTCTACGGCTTTAATATCAAAAATGCATTCATCTCCATATTCAGCGCTCAGGGTAAACTGCCTTTCTTCCCCATCATACAGATATTCCCCCTCCAGCAGGTCGGATTCCCAGTTATCCCAGTTACTGGGGGAAACGTAGAGATAATAAAACTCATACCCGGTGCTGTTTTTTACCGTGACGGTTCGGCCGGTCTCGGCAAAAAGCATGCCTAAGCCCAACAGTAGAAAAAGCAGAATCATGCCAGTCTTTTTCATGGTTTACTCCTTTTGTTCTTTAAACGGATCAATGATTTTCCGTTGACTATAGTTATGCTAAATTCTCGGGATAAAATCAACATTTCATTGACAAGGATTCCCTACGAACCTATACTCATTTTGCGTGGAAGCTGATGGGATCTGGTGGTCTCCGCGGTCTTCAAAACCGTTGGCCGCATTTTTTGCGGCGGCAGGTTCGATTCCTGCCTCTTCCGATAGGGTAACCGAAGCGGAACATTAATGAAGACACCGGATTTTAAAAAAATACCCTCCAAAGAAATACTCCTGGAATCGGACACCTGTCGTCGCTGGTCCGCTCTTTTAGGTCGCCTCCATGTATCCAGGATAATCGATAACGTTCTATCCCGGCTTAAATCCGAAGCCTCGAAAGAAGGTATTCCCGAGGAAAAAGACCTTCTTCAGGGTATTGATGATGAATGCCGCGAAATCTACCGTATTCGGGTAATCCGGGTTATCAACGCCACAGGCATTGTGCTGCATACTAATATGGGCAGAAGTCCCATTTCTCCCGAGGTATGGGATGCCTGCAAAGGGGTCAACACCGGATATTCAAACCTGGAATTCAACCTCAAGACCGGCAAACGGGGAAAAAGGAACGGTATACTTCCTATCCTTGTATCTCTTCTCACCGGTTCGGAAGCCTCTATGGTGGTGAACAACAATGCCGCTGCGGTGTTTTTGGTGCTTCAGGCTCTGGCGAAGGGAAAAGAGGTGGTGGTTTCCCGGGGTGAACAGGTTCAGATCGGCGGGGGTTTTCGTATTCCGGAAATTCTCTCTCTTTCCGGAGCCCGGTTGGTAGAGGTGGGTACAACGAATATCACAACCCTGGAGGATTATAAAAAAGCTTTTTCCGAAAGCACCGCCTGTGTTCTTTCGGTCCACCGTTCGAATTTTGCCCTTCGGGGTTTCACCTCCCAGCCGACCTTAAGTGAATTGAAATCAATTCTTCCCCCGGGAGTCTTTCTCTATATGGATCAAGGTTCCGGGGTTTTAAGGGGATCCATGAAAGGAGAAATACCCGTGGAATCGATTCTCAAACAGGGCGCCGATCTGGTTTCCTTTTCCTGTGACAAGGTCCTGGGAGGACCTCAAGGTGGCATTATCGCTGGGAAAGCCAATCTCATCCGGAAGTTGGAAACCCACCAGCTCTATCGGGTCTTCCGTCCGGGGAAAACGATCTATTCCCTGCTGGAAGAAATGCTCCTGTGGCGTGTAAACGGCACCTTTAGCCCCGCCGAAGGGATGCCGGCCGATGTTCCGACCCTGATGGATCGGGCGCATGCTGTAGCCGCTGCAGTCAATTCTCCCCTTTTGGAAGTAGTCTCCACGGAATGCTCCACCGGCGGCGGCTCAGGACCCGATGAAACCTATCCGTCCGCCGGTCTGCGCATCGCCGTGAAAAATGCGGATTCCTTTTTGACGAACCTGAGGAATGAACCGGTTCCGGTGGTGGGGTACATCATCAACGGTTCGGTGTATCTTGACCTGGTTGCCGTTGATCCTCACGACGACGCCCTGCTGGCTGAAACGGTAAAACGCTGTCTTGGAGCCTTCTCATGATGCATGTGGTGGGCACTTCGGGGCATGTGGATCACGGGAAAACTGCCTTGATCAAGGCTTTAACGGGCATCGATACCGACCGGTTGCCGGAAGAAAAAACCCGTGGCCTGACCATCGACCTCGGGTTCGCCCATTTTGAAGGTCCCGATGGTTCGGTTGGTGTTATCGACGTACCTGGGCATGAAAGGTTTATCCGCAATATGGTAGCCGGGGCCTGGTCATTAAGCTGTGCCTTGCTGGTAGTGGCTGCGGATGACGGCTGGATGCAGCAATCCGCCGATCATCTCAAGGTTCTCCATGCCCTGGGAGTGAATAGTATTATCGGAGTGATAAATAAAATCGACAAGGTCCCGGAGAGCCGTTTGAAAGAAGTTGAAGAGGATGCGGCTCTTCATATCCTGGAGATCACCGGGTCTGCAGTGCCGATACGTGCGGTTTCCGCTCTGGACGGATCGGGTATCGAGGAACTGAAACAATTGATTCTCGATACGCTTTCAACCCTGCCGGCTAAGCCGACCGGAGATGGGTATCTCTATATTGACCGGGTTTTCAGTATTCAGGGCTCCGGAGTCGTGGTCACCGGGTCCCTGGCGGAAGGACCTCTTAAGAGCGGCGATTTTTGTACCCTGCTGCCGGCAGGGAAAAAGGTGAAGATCCGGGGTCTGCAATCCTACCATGCCGGGGTAGACACCGCTTTTCCTGTGTCCCGGCTGGCCTGCAACCTGCAAAATCTGACGAAGGAAGAGGTATATCGGGGTTGCTGCCTGGCAATGGAACCGAAGAATTTTTTTGTTTCCCGGGATTTTCTCGTGGCTCTGCCGCATCTGGAAGCTCTATTTACCTCCGGAGCGTTGAAAAATCACGGTGAATGCGAAGTATCCGGCGCAACCTTTCACAGCCGCTGTTCCGTCCATTTTCGAAAAAACGACGGTCTTGTCCGTATAAAAACCGTTGAAAGCCTGGCTGTTCGCTGGAAGGAGCCCTTTGTCCTTATCCGCCAGGGGGGCAGCCGCATTTTAGCCGGAGGTTGTTTTCTTTGGACCTGGTCGGGAGCCAAACCTGAACGATTTGCCGCGGCTCTAAAAAAACTCAACACCTTTCCCGAAGGCCGGCATCCCGATGCCTTCAGGCTTTTATTGCAGGGCTATCTTCCCAGGACCGACAGGAAAGAGGATTTCTCTTTCCTGAAAGATGAAGTTGAAGAAGCGGGAGAATTTTTGTTCCTTTCTTCCTGGTCGACGGAGCTGCGCAAGGTCATCGCTGCCGCCGCGTCACAGCCGGGGGGAGTCAGTCTGAAGGAACTGGAGAGCAGACTGCAGTTGGATAAAGGTCTCTTAGAGGAGCTTACCTCTCCCCTGTTAAAACAGAACAAACTGGCCAGCCGCGGCCAGATTCTTTTTCAGAACCTGGAAACAGGGCTCTCTCCTTTCTCGAAGAATCTCCTGGAAAGAATCCGTCAAGGGGGAACCGAGGGATTTGACCCTTCCAAAGAGCTTATCCAGGGCGCCCAGAAGGAGCTGCGAAACCTCACCAGGGCCGGGTTAACCGTCGCTTTGGAAAACGGAATTTTCTACAGCCCCGAGGTCTACCGGGAGCTTGTTCACGCGATTTTAGCAGGCAGAAAATCGGGGGATACCTTCTCCATCCCCCAGGTGAAGGAGCGAACCGGTCTCAGCAGAAAATTCAGCATTCCTGTGCTCAACCGGATGGAACAGGACGGGTACGTAAAACGATCGGATGACTTACGGGTCGTTCTCAGGCTTCCTCAAGATGATGCAGCCTCTTCTTCCATAGGGACAGGGCAATAAGGATCATCACGAACAGAAAGGCCAGCACAATGTAGGTTGTCCGTATGCTGGAATGTTGGGCGATGGTTCCGAAGAGGAAGGGGAAAATCATACCGCCCACGGACATGAAGGAAAAAATAATCCCTGAAACCGAACCGGATTGACCTGAATAATCCTCTGTTCCCAGGGTAATCATCAGGGGAAAGAAGGGACCCACTCCCAGGCCGTAAAAATAGACCAGCGCCATTTTCACGGGAATTACCGGAACAAAAAGATAGAACAACAGGATAACCAATGAAAAAGAGAGGCTTATCTGCAGAATTCGTAAAGGTCCGGCATAACGAAGAAACAAGGGCGTTGAAAGCCGGGCTGTAATAATGCCGGCCAGGTAGATGCTCACCGATGCGCTGGCCGTTTTCAGGGGAAGACCGAGGCTTCCGGCGAAATATTCCGCCAGCCAATAGGAGAAACCGATATCCACCGATACCGACAATAAAGTGAAGATTGAAGCGGTGATGACCTTTTTATCGGAGAAAATTTGTTTCACCGGAATTCTATTCTTTATATCCCCGCCGGTAACGGGGTAACGCGCCGTTAAGGCCAGGGACAACAGAGCAAAAGAAAGAAAACTGGTCTCAAAAAAAGACCACCGCCAGGTAAGGCCGGCAATCACGTTCAAAGCGACCAGCAGGGGCGCCATAAGGTTCCCCAGGGCGGCGAAAAAGGTTTGCAGGGGGATATAGCGGGATCTTTTTTCAGGGAACATATCCAGCATGATGGTCTGGCCGATCACCCCTACCGGGCTCCCGCCGAGACTCATGAAAAACATAAAGACGATCAGGGAGCTATATCCTAAAGACCGACCGAAGAGGATCAAACCGAGACCAAGGGTGAAGGCACAGAAAGAAAAAAGAAAGCGTCGGTTTATTCTGTCGGACACGAGGCCCCCAAAAAGGGTCCCGAAAAGGGACCCCATGGATAGTGCGGTGAAGAGAAAACCGGCCCTGGAATAGCTGATCCCCAGATCCTGTACGATGGCTGGAATTGATGGTCCGATCAATCCCAGCACCATCACCCAGATGAAATTGGCGTAAAAAGCTACCCAGGGCATATTCTCTCCCGAAAAGGTAAAAGCTATGGGCCTTACGTCCCGGATTATCCGCCGATATGATGGAGGGCTTGATCGACGGTCCAGTTTTCGTGGACCAGACCAGCCATGGCTTCTATCATCGCCCGGGTATTTTCATGCTGCCAGATATTTCTGCCGATGGCAATTCCGGCAGCCCCGGCCTGGATGGCATAGTACACATCGCTGAAAACGTCCTTGATACTGTCGGTTTTCTCCCCTCCCAAAATCACAATGGGTACAGGACAGCCTTCCACCACGCCGGCGAAGCTCTCAGGACTGCCGGTGTAATAGGTCTTTACGATGTCCGCGCCGATCTCCGCCGCCGCCCGGGAAGCCAGAGCTACCCCTTTCGGATCGGTGGATTTCAGATCCTTTCCCTTGGCCATGGCTTCCACCATCAGGGGGAGAGACCAGCGTTCACAGAGATCGGCCGCCAGGCTGGCGTTTCTGGTGAACTCCCCTTCCCTTTCGTGGCCGAACTTTACCGTCACCGCCGCTCCGCTGGAGCCGTAGGCCAGGGCAGTTTCGGGGCTGCTGATCATTTCTTCTTCAAATTTTCCCCCTAGAACGGTAAAACCTCCGGTAAGCCGTAGGATCAAAGAAGTCTCCCTGCCCCAGGCGTCTCCCGCCGCCCGGGCGAACCCCCGGGTAGTCAGCACGGCGTCCGCGCCTCCGACAACACAATCTTCAATGAGTTCCGCCGGCTTGTTTATCCCCTTCATCGGACCGGCGATTCCACCGTGATCAATGGCGACGATCACCGACCTGCCGGTGTCTTTTCTGAAGATCCTGTTCATTCTTATAATTTTTCCAGTAGTCATGATTCCTCCGTCATCTGTAAATGTGACAATGTATGGGCTAATTCCTTCGTCTGCTCACAGAATTCCCTGTAATGTTGGAATAACTGCGTGTAAAAATCACCGGCCTGTTCATCCGGCTCGATTCTCTCTTTAAAATGAACAATTTTTTCTGCGGCTTCCTGTAAATTCCCGTAACGGCCGATGCCCGTCAAGGCTACACAGGCGTTGCCCAGGAGTTCCGACTCCGGCATCTCGGGTACCAGGATCGGTTTCCCGGTAATATCGGCTTTCACCCGGTTCCAGAAATCGCTCCGGGAGGGGTTCCCCGTAATTCTCATGTCCTCCACGGTTATACCGTTTTCTTCGATCACCTCCAGGACATCGCGCATGGCGAATCCGACGGACTCAAGGACCGATCGCAGAAGTTCGCCGGGGCCGTGAGCCAGGGTTAATCCGAAGAACCCCGCTCGTAAGGAAGGGTCCCAATGGGGTGCCCTCTCCCCCGTCAGGTAGGGCAGAAACAGCAGCCCCCGGGAACCCCTGGGGCTTTTCGCCGCCAGGGCAAACAGTTCATCATAGGTCTTTCCGGCCATTCCCAGGGTTCCCAGGGTCCATTCCAAAGCCTTTCCGCTGGTGGAGATGATACCGGAAACATTGTACAACCCCTTAACCACGTGGCCGTATCCCATGAGCCTTTCGTCCCTGATCAACGTGGCCGTGCAGAGATTGATCCCCTCCGAGGTGCCCGCCCGGTCGCAGGCCCTGCCGGGAAATACCGTACCGGTGCCGACCAGGGACATGACAAAATCGGGACCGCCGGTAAAAACGGGGATTCCTTCCGGAAGGCCCAGCTCTCTCGCCGGCCCTGGAAGGATATTCCCCACAGTGGTCCCCGGATGAACAAACTCAGGGAAAAGCTCTTTTTGCAGCCCCAGGGCTTCCAGAAGCTCATCGGTCCAGAAATAGCGTAAAAAATTATCCCCCGGCAGAACGGTTACAGCCCGTCCGGTCAGGTAAAGGCTCACATACTCCGGGCAGGCGAGAAAGCTCGCGACCCTGGAAAAAAGAGCAGGTTCGTTATTCCTCATCCACAGGGCCTTGGGGAGATAAAACGTGGGGTCTACATAATACCCGGCTTCTTTGCGAATTGTTTCCGCTTCAACCGTTCCCCGCCGGTCCATCCAGGACATGGCGTTTCGCAGAGGATTGCCCTCCCGATCTACCGCTACCAGCGTAGGACCGTTGCCGCAGGCTACTACTGCCTTTAAGGGGAGTTTTTCACCGCCGGACAAGCCGGCATAGGCTGTTTTCAATCCCTGGATCCATCTCCTCGGCTCTACCTCTCGATACTGCCGATGGGCAACCTCTTCAAACCCCAGGGGGACGGAGGTTGTCCCGATTATCCTGCCGTCCTGATGAAATAATGCGGCTTTCAGGGATGTGGTACCCAGGTCGAAAACGAAAATCATTACTCCTGTCCGTGAGCGAGAAGCACCCTGAAGGTTTCTTCCGACATGGCGGCCTGAATTCCTTCCTCGGCTTTCTCCATGGAAACCGTTTTGCTGACCAGGGAATCCACCTTGACTATACCGAAAGACAGTAATCGAACGGCTTTATGGAAATCTTCCGCTGTCCGACCTTCTGTTCCGGTAACCAGGTATTCGTTTCGGTGCAGGGTATTGGCGTCCATGGGAAGTTCCGGCGCGTCCCCGTAGGATGTGTAGATGTTTATCCGTCCCCCCTTTCTCACCGAATCAAAGGCGTCCTTCAGGGCGCTGTGGGCGGCCGTGGTGACAACACAGGCATCTGCGCCCCGGCCTTCGGTTCGCTCCTTGACGACTTCGGCGAGCTTTTCCTTCGCGGGATTGACCGTTCCGAAGGCTCCCAGAGCCAGGGCGTCTTGCAGCCTTTTTTCGTTCACGTCGGCCACCAATACCCGGGCGCCCATGGCCAGGGCCACCTGAAGATGCATTAAGCCCATGGGGCCGGCTCCGATGATCAGCAGGTCTTCTGCCAGGGTCAGGCGAAGACGCTGCAGTGAACGAATACAACAGGCCACCGGTTCCGCGAAGGCGGCGATCTTCAGATCCAAGGATTCCGGTACCGGGAATACCTGGGTGGCCTTGACGGCAATATATTCGGCAAAACCGCCAAGCACTTTCTGCCCCTTCTTGAAGCGGTTTTCGCAGAGGTTTGAATTACCGGTGCGGCAGAAATAACATTCATTACACCGGGTCACCAGGTCCAGGGCCACCTTCGTGCCCGGCTGCAGGGATGACAATACCCGGGAACCGACTTCTTCTACCCTTCCCGAAGCTTCATGGCCCAGCACCAAGGGATAAAAAATTTTCATAGCGCCTGTATAAAGACGCTGTTCCAGGGTGCAGATGCCGCAATAGGACAGTTTTACCAGGACTTCATCATCACGGATGGACGGTTTTTCAATGTCCTGAAGTTCCAGGGTCTGCGGGGCTGTTAATACGGGTGCCTTCATGGATCCTCCTCATTAAGGCCGGAATTAAGGAATACTGTTCTCGGCAAAGGAACAGATCCCCCTGAATTTACAGGTCTCACATTCCTTTCCGGGACAGGATTGAAAGTTTTTTACCTCTTTCAGCTGTTCGATATGCCAGCGTAATTCCTGGATATACTTTTGCAAATTTTCCATTTTAGCCGTTGTTTCGTTCAATTTATCCTGGTACCGATCCAAAAGGATCAAGCGACGTTTGTCTCCTGTAGGGTCTTTTTGAGTCAACTTGGCGATATCACGAATATCCTTTAACGAAAGACCGAAGTCCTGAAGTTCCTTAATTCGGCGAAGGGCTACCACGTCCCGATGGGTATACCGCCGATGCCCTGATTCTTTCCTCATCTGCGGCTTTAAGAGTCCCAGTTCCTCATAATAGCGCACCGTCCTGATCGTTACACCGGCCAGGTCAGCCACCTCGCCGATTCTGTAATTCCCTGTGTCCTTACAGACGGTTACTTTTGTATCTTTCATTGTTACCTCATATTTTATAACGTAAGATTAATAATACGTAATATTTTGAGGATGTCAAGACTTTGACACCCCTATCTTCAAGCTGGTATACTTATAAAACGATGACACGCTTTTATCTGATACGCCACGGCGAACCGGACTGGAACCTGACCCTGGAAAAAAACCTGCACCCCTGCAGGCATGATTTTGTTCCCCTGACAGCCCGGGGAATAACTCAAGCGGAAGAAATCTGCTCACGTTACACTTTTCCGGAGGCCGACATCATTGTCGCATCACCCTATACCAGGGCACTGCAAACCGCGGCGATACTGGCTAAAAAGCTATCCCTGCCGTTATCGGTGGAATACGATTTGCATGAACGCCTGCCCGACACAACCTTTGCCGTGAACACCCGGGAAGAATTATTTCGTCTCTGCGGACAGTGGGAAGCCTCGGCCGGAACCCGGGATGAAACCTCCGGCCCCTGGGAATCCCTGGACCTGATTCGAAAAAGAATCCTCATCGTCTTTCGCCGATATCTCAGCCACCGGGGGGTTATCGTGGTGTTCCATGAACTGGCCATGCGATCCCTCCTGGGGATCGATGAGCGAATTTCCTACTGCGAGGTGCGCATGCTCCCGGATGAGGATCTTTTTTCTCAGGAAAGGCTTTAAACCACGCTCTTCCTATGCTGCCAGATGGAAAAAAGTATCATCGCCGCCACGGTAATCAGATACGGAAAAGCCAGAATAAAGTCTGCCGGCACATTTATGGCCCCTTGCGCATAATTTGAAACGCTTTCCGCCAATCCGAAAACAAACGAGGCAATGAGAATTCCCAAGGGCTTTTTGTTTCCCAGATAAATGGCTACCAGGGCTATCCATCCGCGGCCGGCGGAAATGTTCGGGACAAAGGCGCCCAGTTGCAGGGTAAGCAATGCGCCGGCCAGGCCGCAGGTGAATCCGGAAATCAGAATTCCCGCTATCTGGTATCTTTGAGGATTCAGCCCCAGGGCTCTGATGGCTTTTTGATCAATCCCCGTACCCCTGAGCCGATAGCCGAAGGGAGTCCGGTAGATAACCACATAGGCCAGGAGAACGGCAACCCAGCTCAAATACACAAAAACACTATGGCCTAAAAAGATATCCCCTAGAAGGGGAACTCTCTGCAAGGCCGCAATGGTGAATTTCGGAAGCTTCGGCAGATCCTGGAAGAGGATGACCCCCTTGTTTCCGAAAAACTGAAACGCCAGAACCACGGTTAACCCTGAGGCCAGTAAATTGGTGGCCAGGCCGGATATAAAAACATTGGCCTTCAGATAGATGGAAATAGCTCCGAAAATCCAGGCTATTATCATCGTAACCGCGATGCCCAGCAGAACACCTAAAAATAGACTACCGGTAAAAGCGGCAAAGACCACACTGAAAAAAGCACCGATGAGGATGAGCCCCTCCAGGGCTATGTTCAGCATCCCGCCAAGCTCGGTAAAAAGTCCGCCCAAGGCAGCCAGCAGAAAGGGAGTCATGATGCCGATGGTGTTATGAAGCAGAGGAAAGGCAAACTGGGCGGAATTCATACCTGGACCTCCTTTTTTCTGAACCGGATAAAATCGTGGATAGCCCGCGCCGTAACCAGAAAAAAGATTACCGATTGAACGATGGCGGCAATTTCAAAGGTGACGTCCGAATGAAGCATGGCGGCTTTCGCTCCGGCGTCTAAATAGGCGAAAAAGACCGCCGCCGGTATGATCGCCAGAGGATTGTTCTTGGCGATAAGAGCCACGGCAATGCCGTTCCACCCTATACCTCCGGAGAATCCTTTCAGGCATTGATGATAGGTCCCCATAACCGCCACCGAGCCGGCGATACCGTGCAGACCACCGCTTAGAAGCATAGGCATGACCATGTAACGGGAAACGTTGATTCCTCCGTAACGGGAAAATTCCCTGTTCAGGCCGCACATCCGCATTTCATACCCCCACTTGGTATAAAAGAGGAAAAAATACACCCCCACCGCCGTCAGCACGGCAAACAGGATGCTGATATCCAGGTTTGACGGAAGAAAGATCTTGAGGAACCAGAATCGTTCGTTCACCGGAGGCGTGGTCAGCAAATTTGTATTGGGGTCATTGAGGATTCCGGTGATGAAATAATTGACGATCAACACCACGGCGCTGGAAAGGAGAAAGGAGGAAATAAGTTCGTCGGTGTTCCATTTCATGCGGAAAAACCCCGACATGCCGGCTAAAAGGGCTCCCAGCAGGGCGGAAGAAATCAGGGCGACGAGAATTCCCAGAACCGCCGGTCCAGACTCGTTGATAATCAAAAGAAAGAAGGTGGCCACAAGGCCGCCGGCATACACCTGTCCCTCTCCACCGAGGTTGAACATGGACGATCTGAAAGCCAAGGCGATTCCCAGACCGGTAAAAATCAGGGGTATCGACGCGTTCAGCATATTCCCGAAATAGTACTTATTTGTAAAAGGTCCGAGGAAAAAGTAATACATGGTTTTTAACGGGGTTTCGCTCATCAGCAGGATCATAAGAATAACAATCAGGAAGGATATTCCGATGGTTATTCCAAGGCTGAGGGTATTAACAAAAAACTCGGTTCTGCGGTGTTTCATGATGCGTCCGCCTTTTTCTTTGGAAAATCATCTTTCAAGCCCAGCATGTATTCCCCGATGGTTTCTTTCGAGACTCCCCGGTTTCGCAGATTCGCCACCATCTTTCCCCGATAAAGAACGACGAGTCTGTCGGCCAGGCCGAGAATCTCATCCAGATTTGAGGAAATAAGCATCACCGCAGAGCCGGCATCTCGTATTTCAAGAATTTTCTTATAGATGAATTCCGACCCGGCCACGTCAAGACCCCAGGTTGGTTCTGAAAAAACAATAAAATCGGTCTTATTCGCCAGTTCCCTGGCCAAAATAACCTTCTGGATATTTCCCCCGGAAAGCATTCCCATGGGAATATCCGGGTTTCCGTCGATGGAAAACTGCTTCGCTAAATCTTCCGCGAAGACTTGAATCTTTTTTTGATCGAATACCCCGGCACGCAGGAATCTACGGGGGTTTGTCACGATCATGTTTTCACGGATCGTTGATTGAACACTGG
This sequence comes from Spirochaetales bacterium, assembly GCA_016932135.1. Classification (GTDB taxonomy): domain Bacteria; phylum Spirochaetota; class Spirochaetia; order JAFGDJ01; family JAFGDJ01; genus JAFGDJ01. The sequence goes on from JAFGDJ010000123.1 coordinate 25,981, forward strand.
AACCCCGGAAAAGACGATCCGCAGGCACATAGGCCAGGCCGTTTTCTCTCATGGCAATAGGACCGATATTGGTTATATCTTTTTGATCATGGTAAACAGCGCCGCTTTGGATATGCCTCAAACCGGTTATCACGTCTTCCAGTTCCCCTAATCCGTTTCCCCCGACTCCTGCCACACCGACGATCTCGCCGGCATGGAGCTCCAAAGACAGATGATCCAGCAGAGGCCGTTCCTGCCCTTTTTTCAGTAAGGTCACATCCCGCAGTTCAACGACAGTTTTTCCGGTATCCTGCTCCTTCTTCTCAAAATCGAAGAGCACACTCTTTCCCACCATGAGGCGGGAAAGTTCCCGACAATCCACATCCCTGGTATACCGTACCGCCTCTACCCGGCCTTTTCTCATCACCGTAACCCGATGCGAAATTTGCATCACTTCATCGAGCTTGTGGGTGATCAAAACACAGGTCTTTCCGGCTTTCACCAGTCTCTGCAGATTCTCGAAAAGTTTCACGATTTCCTGCTCGGTAAGCACCGACGTAGGTTCATCGAGAATGAGAAGGTCCACATCCCGGTAGAGCATTTTAATGATTTCTACCTGCTGCATCTGTCCCACCGTTAAGGAAGACACCCGAGTCCTGGGATTTATATGGAAATTGTGTTCCTCGATAACCCGGCCGACCTCTTTCACGGCACTTTCGCGGTCGAAAAATACCCCTTTTGTCCTTGGTTCGATACCCAGCACGATGTTTTCAGCCACGGTAAAAGAGGGTATCAGGGTGAAGTGTTGATGGACCATGCCGATGCCCAGCTTGTTTGCCGCCAGGGGATTCGGAATAATGACTTCTTTCCCCCTCAGAAAAATGTTCCCATCATCGGGGGGTTCCAGACCATAAAGAACTTTCATGAGGGTCGTTTTGCCTGCACCGTTTTCACCGATGATAGCGTGAATTTCTCTCTCTTCCACGGAGAGAGACACGTCTTCGTTGGCGTGTAATCCGGTTTCACGATATATTTTCGTAATTCCCCGCATGTCAAGATAACTCACCGCGACCTTCCCATTAAACAGAATATCCGAAAGAGGCAGGTTAACCTGCCTCTTTCGTGAATGATGTGATTTATAATTCCGGAACTTCCAGAATAAGTTCACCTTTCCGAATGCTGTCTACAACCTTTTTCTGGGCTGCCTGGATGTCCGCGGGAACATTATCGGTGTACAGAGGATCGGAGTCGATAAAGTCCACATAACCGTCCCGGGCATGGTAAATGGTACCCTTGCCGTATTCCACATTGCCCAGAATGGCTTCTCGAATAACCTCGGAAACCAGTTTTGTCTGTTCAAGCACACCGCATCCCAAAATTGTTCCGGGAGCCTGGTGATATTCATTGCTGTCCATGAAGTAGACGTATTTGCCCCTTTCCTTGGCGGCATTGATGACACCCTGGTTTGCTCCACCGCAGATGGTGATAATGCCGTCCACACCGATATCGAACATGGCGTTAGCCAGATCGGCGGCCTTATTGGCATCGTACCAGTTACCGATAACCCGGAAATCCACGGTGATACCGGGATCCACGGCCTTGGCTCCCTTTTCAAAGCCCGGACGCATCATTTTATCCAGGGCCGGATACTGCTGGGCCACGATCATGCCGAGTTTCAGATCGGGGTTCGCACCGGCCATCTTGCTCTTGGTAACCAGACCGGCCAGATAACCGAGAAAATAGGACTGTTCCACCTGGTTGTACAGATGGGTGGAAAACTGAGGATGTCCATCCAGGTATGCGTCGAAGAAGATGAACTTCTGATCGGGGAAAGCCTTGGCCACATTCATGGAAACAAAGGGCATGGAGGGGTTGGATGAAATAATGACATCGTATTCCCCGCCGGCGGCTAAAGCGGTCATTTTTTCTTCCCACTCTGCCTGGTTGAATCCACCTTCCACCACTTTCAAGGTGGCGTTGTCGAATTCCGCTACGGCAATTTCAGCGCCTTCCACCAGCTGTTCGTACAACGGACTGCCGGCCACAACACCGGGAACAAAAGCCGCAATGTTAAAGGGTTCAGCCGCAGCCGTTTCACTTTCCTTTTCGCCGCCCGCGTATGCTCCGATAAGAACGACGGACAACAACAGGACCATTACAAAGAGCTTTTTCATTCTCCTTTTCATTCCTTGTCTCCTTTCTCAATTTTTTATGGTTTCACAATGAAACCTTGATCACAACAAATCCTTTTTAAGGATAATACACCTGGGACAAAGCCCTTTCAGGACAAGAGGCAACGCAGAGACCACAGCCTATACAGCGGTCATTGTCCATCACCGCTTTTTTATTCACCACCTTCACCGCATCGTAGGCACAAACCCTTTCACAGATGCCGCAGCCGGTGCATGTGTCAAAAAATACTTCCGGTACAATTTTCTCCGTTACCGCCTGTCGATGAGCTTCTTCCCTCATCTTTATCCGCTGAAGCGTCTTTCCCCGCAGTTCCGAGGGTGAAAACACTCCCAACTCCTTAAGAAGTTGCTCTAGATCGTATAATATTTTGCTATATCTCTTGGGACCTTTCAAATGCCCGGCGGTACACACTCCCACCAGGGTCGCTCCTGCCATGAAATACTGCACCATATCGGCGGCCGACTGAACGCCGCCTACCCCGATGATCGGCAGATCCGTTTCCATGGCGGCTTCCAGCACCATTCTCAAGGTAATAGGCATGATAGCCGGACCGGTGAGTCCTCCTACCCCTCGAGGACCTCCCAGGACGGGTTCACCGGAGTAAATGTCGATAGAAAGGGCCGGGCCTAAAGCGTCGGAACAGGCGATACCGTCGGCACCCGCTTCCTTCACACCCCGGGCCCAGGTTTTAACGATATGAAGAAAGGTTCCCGACAATTTCACCACCACGGGTATCTTCACTTTATTCTTTATCCGAGCCACCGATTGTTTCATCGGCTCCAGATCGGTGAGTTTCGGTTCCGCATTGGGCATGCCGGGAAACATGGCTGCCAGGATTTCCCCCATGTGAGGACAATGGGTCGGCAGCATAATCATGTCGGCGCCGGCTTTTTCCGCTTTTTCCGCCAGATCGCCCGCTTCTTCCGGGGTGAATCCCGCCAGGTTGGCGATCACCAGGGATTCCCCTTCCTTGGCTTCGGCTATTCCACGGTTAAACCAGTATTCAGCGGTTTTATCCGAACCGAAAACTGAATTGACCATACCGGCGGATACCGGGGAAAAACAAGGCAGCACGTCCGGCGCGCTCTGCGATACGATGGTCTTGGTACATATGGCCGCCGGACCATAGGTGGAAATCTCCCGGATCACCTCACCGCTCCGGCCGTGAACCCCCGCCGGAACGATCATGGGGTTCTTGAATTCCAGGCCGCAGAAGGTCGTTTTCAGATCCACCGCCATGGTTACACCTCGATTCCGTTTCGCCGCCACAGGTCGGCAGCCTGGCGCACACATTCCCGGCGTAGCTCATCCTCATCGAGAAGGGTGGAAGTTCTCCCCTGAATGACCACCCGGCCGTCCACCAGCACGGTTTCCACATGGCTCCCCTGAAAGGTCATGGTGAAATAGGACATCAATGACGCGGGAGTGGTGGGTGAAGGACTGTCGGGATTAATGATCAGGATATCGGCTTTTTTTCCCTTCTTGAGACTGCCGATTTCCTGTTCTCTCCCCAAAGCCCGGGCTGCGTTCCCCAGCACCATATCCAGAGCCTGGAACGGGGGAATCAAGGCGGGATTGGCATTGTGGATTTTATGCACCAGATAGTTATACCGGATATATTCGGCCGTATCCAGGGTAAAAAAGCAGTCATGCCCTAGACTGACGTTCATTCCCCGGTCAAGCATTTCAGGAATTCTTGCCACTCCGTTTCCCCCCAGGGAGTTGGTCATGGGGGTATGGACTACGTTGACCTTATTCCGCTGCAGGATATTCATATCCTCATCGTCCAGATCAATACAGTGAGCCGCCACCACGTCAGGCCCCAAGAGGCCGCATTCCTCCAGCACCGCCGGCGCGGATTTCCCGTATTTTTCCACCAGGAAAGCCCGGGGTATTTCTGCAATATGAATCTGAATGCCGCAACCATGGGCATCTGCCAAGCGCCGGGCTTCTTTCAGGGTTTCAAAGGAATTGGTGTAGGCGGTGTGCACCCCCAGGCGTCCGGAGATCCTTCCGCCTGCGGCGGAGTATTTCTCCAAGAAGGCGAGGTTTTCTTCAAAACCCTTGGCCGCCATGGCAGGATCGAGTTTTTCCAGAATGGAAACCCCGGGAATCCGCTCCGTTACCTCATACCCCACCTGGGCGCGGATTCCCGCTTCTTCCAGGGCTTTAGCTGAATAGGTCAGGGGTCCCGGCAGGGCCGCGGGGGCTTCCACCAGGTCGCAGACCGTGGTGGTGCCGCTCTTCATCATCTTCACAGCGGCGTACCGGGTGGCGGCGTAGATTCCTTCACCGGTCATCAGGTCTTCCAGCCACTCCCAACCCATCTTCTGCAGCATGTCCCAGAAACTTCGCAGCTGAGACACATCCACCGGCTGATTATGCCCCAGCACGTAGGGCATATGGGTATGGGTGATGATAAACCCCGGCATTACCACTCGTCCATCGGCGTCGATTACTTTCCCGGCTCCGGGATTTCTTTTCAGCACCTCCTCCGTAGGCCCGATATCGGTGATGGTGTTTCCCGTCACCGCCAGGGCGCCGCCGGGATAGACAGCACCGGTTAGCACATCGGGTTCGCAGGTCATAATGAGTCCATTCTTGATAATCACATCAGCCATTTTTATCACCTCCATGGGTTGCTGCCCCGGACTGCAAAGCCCGGAGGATATCCTGCCGGGTGACCGGAAGCCTGGTAAATCGAACGCCCAGAGCGTCGCTTACCGCGTTGGCGAAACAGGCCGCTGTGGCGGCCACCGGCGGTTCTCCCACGCCCTTGGCGCCATAGGGTCCGGTGGGATTGGCCTCTTCCACCACCAGGGTCCTAGTGGGAATTCGGTCCTTGATACTCGGGACGGCGTAATCGGCGAAATTGGCGTTTCGTATGATCCCCCGGGATTCCTCGATCTTTTCCATGTGGGCGTAGCCGTACCCGATCAAAGAGCCGCCTTCCACCTGCCCTTCCAGCCCCACCGGGTTGATAACCTTGCCCACGTCGTGGGCCGCCAGATGTTCCAGGACCCGCACCTCACCGGTCCAACGATCGATCCGGATACTCATCCGATGGGCTCCGAAATTATAGGCGATATAGATTGAACCCTGGTGGGTATCGTGGTCGTACTTCGCCTCCGGGGCTTTTGAAAAGGCAAGGTGCATCAGCGGATGCCCTGTCCAGTAGGCTGCCGTAGCCACCTCCCGCAAGGGAATCCGCGCGTCCGGATTTTTCGAGAGGATGGCAAACCCGTCCTGGAAGTAAATCTCCTTCTTGTCCGTTTGCAGCATCAGAGCCGCCATATCCAGAAGAGACTCCTTTACTTCCCGGGCGGCCTTCAACACCGCCATGCCGCCCACCGTGGTGCTTCTGGATGCCACCGTGGGGCCGCTGTCATGGACCGAATCGGTATCCACCTGCCGTACCGTTACCGTCTCCAGGGGAATACCCAGCTCTTCCGCTGCGATCTGGGCGTACACCGTTCTGGAACCCTGCCCCAGTTCGGTCAGCCCTAGCCCCACCAGGGCGCTGCCGTCCTGGCTTACCTGCACGGTAGCCCCCACCACATCGACACCTTCCGCTCCGTTGGAGATTCCCTGGAGCATGCAGCTATGCCCCGTACCGTAAAGGTACCTGTCCGAAGGATCTTCCGGCTTTTCCGGCAGGCGCTCCTTTTCCAGGATTTCTATAGCCTGCAGGAGGCCCACGGACTGTTTGAAAACCTGACCTGTAGCCGTGGCATCCCCGGGGCGCAGGGCGTTGATTTTTCGTAAGGTGAGAGGGTTCATTCCCAGTTTTGCCGCCAGTTCATCCATCTGGGATTCCGAGGCAAAGGTCACCTGGGGAACCCCGAAGCCCCGGAAGGCACCGGCGTAGGTTTTATTGGTGTATACCGCCGTGGACTCCACAAAGACATGGGGAATGAGATAAGGGCCGGCGGCGTGTATCAAGGCTTTCATAACCACAAAGGGACTCTCGGAGGCATAGGCACCGCCGTCTAAGATAATCTTTATCTTTCGCGCGACAATCTTCCCCTCTTTTGTCGCCCCGGTGGTTATGGTGATTCTGGAAGCATGCCGAAGATTGGAGCCCACCATAGATTCACCCCTCTCGTGGGCTACCAGCACCGGCCGTCCCGTTCGCAAGGCCGCTGCCGCCGCGAGAATCCCTATCTCCACCGCCACGTCGTCTTTTCCTCCGAAGGAACCGCCGGTGTTGGACTGAACAACCTTTACCCGCCCGGCCGGGACGCTCAGGTTGGCGGCGATCAAGCCCCGAAGGTGAAAGGGAGACTGGCAGGAGGCGTAGACGGTGATCCGACCGTCCCCTCCGGGGACCGCCAGGTCGGTTTCCGGTTCCAGGTACGCATGGTCCTGAAAGGAGGTTTCATAGGTGTTTTCCACCACCACCGGGGCTTCCGCCAGGGCCTTGTCGGCGTCGCCTTTGATGAGCTTCCGGCTGAAGGTGATATTGCCGTTTTCGTGGATCTTTCGTGCGCCGTCGCCTAAAGCTTCATCCACTGTGAGAATCGGCGGCACTTCCGTAATCCGTACATCCAATGCGGCGGCGCCCCTTTTCGCGGCTTCCCGGGTTTCCGCCACCACGAAGGCTACCGATTCCCCGGCGTAGCGGATATCCCCGGTCGCCAGCACCGGCTGATCAAAGGGAGGCAGCACTCCGATGAGGTTTGGTCCCGGCAGATCCTCCGCCGTCAGTACGTCCACCACGCCGGGAATTTTCAGCGCTTCGTCTTTCTTAACCCCTTCGAGTTTCCCCGCCGGCTGCCCTGCTCTTCGGGCAAAACCGTAGAGCATACCGGGTAGTTTCATATCGGCGGTAAATTTCGCCTGGCCGGTGACCAGTTCAATTCCATCGACCTTTCTTACCCGGCGGCCGACGATGCGAAGTTCTTTACCCGTCATGCCGGCCCTCCTCACTTTTCTCCGCCGCTCTCATTACCGCCTGAACGATTTTTCCGTAGCCGGTGCACCGGCAGATATTGCCGCTCAAGGCTTCCTCAATGTCTTCCACCTGCGGGCGGGGGGTTTCATCCAGCAAGGCCTTGGCGCTCATGATCATCCCCGGAGTGCAGAAACCGCACTGCACCGCTCCTTCGTCAAGAAAGGCCTGCTGCAGAGGATGGAGTGATCCGTCGGGCTTCCGGAGCCCCTCGATGGTAAGAACCTCTGTGCCCTCCAGTTTAGCCGCAGGAAGGAGACAGGAAGACACGGGAAGACCGTCCACTAAAACGGTACAGGCTCCGCATTCTCCCTTTCCGCAGCCTTCCTTCACCCCGGTCAACCCCAGGGTATCCCGCAGGACATCCAGCGCCCGGGTTTCCGGGGATATTTCCAGCTGCATCGGCTTTCCGTTGCACCGAAAGGATATCTTCATTTGTTTCCTCCCTTCCAGCGACCGGAGGCTTCCAGGGCCGACCGCAGAGCATCGACGATCAAGGAACCCATGACAGCCCTCCGGTACTCTTCCGTGGCCCGCACATCGGTAATGGGGGCGATCAATTCACCGGCTACCTGACGGACACCTTCAATTGTCTCATCATCCAGGACTTTTCCCAGCAGCTTCTCTTCCAGGGCCGTGAGTTCCAGGGGCACGGGAGCCACGGAACCGGCAGCAATACGAAGATCCGAAAGAACTCCGGACTCCTTTTCCAGGGTACACCATACCGCGGCGTTGACCTGGCTGATCACCTGTCCCCGGCGCTGGCCGATCTTTGCGAAGCCGGAAGATCCTGTCAGTTTTATCAGAGGGAATCTCACTTCCACGAGGATTTCACCCGTTCGCAGCGCAGTTTTTTTCGGACTAAGAAAGAAATCCTTCGCCTTTACCCGTCGTTCTTCCTTGAGGCTCTTCAAGAGAAACTCCGCGTCCAGGACCAGCAACCCCGGCAGGGTGTCTCCGCAGGGTGAAGCGTTACAGATGTTCCCCCCCAACGTAGCTACACTGCGTATCTGCGGAGAACCAACCTGGGATGCTCCCATACGCAGGCAGAGGGGTATATCCTCATGGCGGGCAAGTTGCCGCATGGTGACGGCTGAACCAAGGATGAGAAATTTCTCGTCTTTTCGAATTGCTCGTAAGTCCTCTATTCTGGAAAGGTCGATAAGACCATCGGGTTTCTTGAGCCCTTCGGAGATAAGAATCATCAGGTCTGTGCCGCCGGCTATAAAGGCTCCGGCCGGGTGTTCTGCGACTGTCTGCAAAGCTTCATTGACTGTCCGGGGAATACAATAGTACATCCTCCCTTAACCTCCTTCCATGAGATTGGAGAGTATAATGACGGGAGCCTCACCGGTTATTTCATCCTCAGGATCGAGGCGGGTAGTTTTCCCGCCCTCACTCCGCTGGAAAACAAGAATTCCCGTTTTCAGTTCGCCGTCCTTTATCATGCTGAATCCCTTTTTCCTAAAGTCTTCATCCAGCAAGTGAAGGGCCTCTGATAATCGTATTCCGGAGATCTTCGGTAATTCCAGGACCTTGTTTCTCTCTCCGGCCATGGCTCTGAAATATCCGAACAACTCGAACTGTACAATCACCGCCCCCCCCTTATGCAAGCTCTGCTAAGCGATTCCCAGGCGGTCCAGGGTTTCCTGACTGGGAACACCCTCGCTATTCCAACCCCTCACCCGGTAATACTCATCCAGCATAACGTCATACTTTTCCCGATGAAGGACCGCTCCTTCCGACGCTTCTCCCATGATGGGCTCGTAGCACCTTTCCGGCAGATAGTCATCCTTCCTGGAGAAACCTGCCTGAAGATTAAAAAGTTTTTCCAGGTTCCAGATCCTCTCGCCGAGGAGATAAAATTCCTCCAAAGACAGTCTCTGACCGGTGGCTGCCTCGATATAGCGGGGATAAAAATCATGAGGTGTAATGAACTCGTGAAAGCGGCAGCTCACCAGGGTGAAGATTGCGTTCACCGTATCCTGAATCTGCTTAACTAAAGGAGCTTTTCCTTCATAGCTGTCCATATCGATCTGACCGATGATTTCCGCCCCGATGGGAGCTCGCTTGTGACAGGCTCCCCGGTTGGACGTGGCAAAAGCCAGGGCCACTCCTTTCATCCTTCGGGGCATCCAGGCGGCGAATCCGGAGTTCTTCACCTGCATGGCCGAGCCGACGTACTGGGGGCCCACTTCTTCCGCCGCCCGTTTCGGTCCCTTGGCCAGGAGTTCACCGATTCCTTCACACTCCCCGATCTTCACCAGTAAATCCAGAATGGAATTTGGATCCCCGAACTTCAGATCCAGGCCGGGATCGGTGAGCAAAAGCCCCTGTTCCGCCATTTCAATGGCCCAGGCCATGGTGACTCCGGTAGTAAGGGAGTCCATACCGTAGAGTTCCGTCAGCCGGTTGGCCTCCGCCAGCACATCGGGGTCCCCATTCATCAGATCCGACCCCAGGGAAAACATGGTTTCATATTCAGGACCCCGGGCCCAGAGTTCCCGGCCTCCCCGGCCGGTGAACTTATGCACCCGGCCGCAGTGGACCGGGCAGCCGTAACAGGCCACGCCATGGGTATAGAAGTTCTTTTCATAGGCAAATCCGTCGATTTTATCGGCGTCTTCGAAGGTTCCGTAGGAGTGATTCCTGGTAGCCAGGCCTCCCCTGGACTGGACCAGCCCCATCCCTGCACCGGTGCCGAAGCGGGAAAACATCCCCACCAGGTTGTATTCCTCGGCGCAGGACTTCTTGATCCCCTCCATATTTTCCTGCACCAGGGAGCGAAAAGCCGCCCGGTCGGCCACATCCACCCCCTTGGTGCCCCGGAAACCGATGGCTTTGATATTCTTTGAACCGAGAGCGGCTCCCGCGCCGCCCCGGCCGAAGGTCCGGGTCTCGGAAAACACCGAAGCCATGGCCACGCCGTTTTCCCCGGCCTTGCCGATGGAAAGGGTTACCAGATCCCTGCCGTGTTTTTCCTTCAGGTATTTTTCCGCGTCCTCGGTGCTTCTACCGATAATCGCTCCGGCACCGTGGAAGGTTACCTTATCGTCTTCTATGATCAGGTACATCCATCTATCGCAGGCTCCCTCCAGAATGATACCGTCGATACCGCAAAATTTTATTTCCGCTCCCAGGAACCCTCCGGCGTAACAGTTGAGGATCGTTCCGCTTAAAGGAGATTTTGTAACAATACATGCCTGGGGATGCATGGGGGCGTCAGTTCCCGTCAGAGGTCCCACGGTCAGGACAATCTTATTTTCCGGGGACAGGGGATCCACGGAAGGATTCACTTCATCGACGACAATTTTCGTGCCATAGCCGATACCTCCCACATAGTCCCGTACCTCCTGGGGCACATTCCACACGGAAGAGGATTGACCTCCGCAGTCTATGCGCAGCATCCTGTCATTCATGCTTCCTGACATGAGTCATCCTCCTTTAAACTGATAGCCGCGGTAACACATTCTTTCACGCAGGCGGGGTCGCCTCCGCAGAAATCACAATTTATCGCGACAGTGGTTTTATCGTTCATGAATATGGCGCCGTAGGGGCAGGCAGACACACAGGCCCCGCAGCTGATACAGGTATCCTCGTCGATGAAGACATAGCCGTTCTGAAGATGAATCGCTTCGACGGGACACACGGCTATACAGGGTTTATCATCACAATCGTCAAAACGACAGACACGGATAACCGGTGCTTCCGGCCATCTTTTATCTATCCCGATTCTTGAAATCAGGGGCTGTATATACCCGCCTTTTGCCAGGGCACAGGCAGCCACACAGCGTTTACATTCCGTGCAGTTCTCCGGAACAATCTTGAATCCCACACCCATGGGCATCCTCCTTACAGGAACGAACGGTCTTGCAGTATCCGTTCCGCCCTTTTTATATTTTCCCGTGAAACCATCACCACCGGTCCGGTGCACCCCATGCCGGATTCGCAGTAGATCCCTTCGTGCAGAAGGCTATCCACCGCTTCCTGGATCACTAAAACATCCACCCCTTCAATTTCAGCGTCTACCGGTACTTTCAGAGGCTTTTTCTCCTTCTCCGTCCGGAGGCCCTGCGTTTCCGCCGCCGGTGCTTTTTTGGCCTGGATAACCTCCGAGAGGCCTGCTTTCTCCGCCGCTTGCGTTTCTTCCCGCAGTCTTTCCGTCCAGGAACCGCGGATCATCCGTTCAAGATACTCCAGGGCGGCTGAAAGAACCTTCGCCCCCGTGGCCCGGGAGATGATTCCCACCGGTTTTCCATGGGAAAGACCGCAGCCGTATCCCGAGCCGGTGGTTTCCTGTTCGCCGCCGGTCTCATAGGCAGACAAAAGCTTCATCAGCGCGTTCCCGGTGAGGGAATCACAGACGACCACGTCGCAGGTTCCTTTCAGGATATCGTTCCCCCGCAGAAGACCGTCCCCCTGCCTCGACGAGCCGGCCAAACGGAGGGGGTACCCCTTTTCCATGAGCTGCCGTATCTTTTTCAGAGCCAAAGCCGCTCCTTCCAGGTTGAGGAACCCCACCGAAGGGTTCGCCAACCCCCAGGCACGCCCTGCCGCTTTTCCCTTCAGGGCGTTGAGAACCAGGGCTTCCACCCGATCGTCGGAGGCTGCCCCGGTGGTAGTGGCGATAAAAAGCTTTTTCCCGGTGTGAGGCAACTCTGCCAACCCCACCGTGGCTTCTCCCAGGGGAAAGGAATAATGAAAGGTCAGGGCTCCGTCTACCACCCCGTTTTCCAGGTCCCGTTCCATGGCCCGGCGGTTCTCCCCGGGGTCGGCTTTCCCGTAGAGGGTCACCCTTCTTGAAGGATCCTTTTCCCTAAAAGCCTCGACACCTTCCCGCAGTACCTCCGGGGGGCTCTCAGCGCCGGTAACGGTACAGCCGAGCCGGACAGATCCTTCCTCTTCTTTCTCCACCCGTACATCAGGAGATTCAGAAAAATCTTCCCGATTTTCCGCCTCTACCAGGAGGGAAACGCCGTCGAAAAGGTTGGTCATTCTTCCCAAAAAGAGGCTCCCCTTGCCGATGACCAGGCCCCGGTGAAACGAACCTTCCTCGGCCCACCGGAGAAACCAACCCAGGGCCGGAACCCCGGAGGGTATGTGCCCCTGGGTAGGAGCCCATCCTGAAACCCCATGCTTCGCGATAAAGCCGTCCATCTCCTCCCGGGTTATTTCCTTTCGCATCACCGCCATGGCGGCGATCATTTTCAAATTCTGCAGGGTTACATTCCCAGCGCCGGAAAGGCTCGTAATCTCCGGGTTGTGCATCTCCGGCGCGTACACATCCACGTCGGAAAAAGACAAGGCTGCCTTCTCCAGAGGATCGGCTACCAGGTTGCCCACCACCGCCTGGGGCGCCGAGCCGGCGCCTATCTTATGAAATCCCACGGCATCGAGGCGCACGTTGAGACCCGGTCCCGGTCCGCCTTCTACCAGGAGAGCGAAGGATCCCATTACATCTTCCAGCACTGGAAGGCTTTTTTCCAGGTGTTTTTTAGCGTTCATGGCGAGCTTCGCCGTGGTGCCTCCGGCTACCACCACCACCTTCTCAAAGGTTCCCGCGGCTACTAAAGAAGCGGCCTGCATAAGACCATGCACCGGTCCGGCACAGAAGGAACGGGTATCGCTGCCGGTAGCCGCTTTAAGGGCGGCCAGTTCTCCCACGGCCTTGGCGAAATTTCCGCCGCCCCGCTGGTTCATGTCGCCGCAGGCCTCTTCCGAAGTCTCGATAATATACCCAATTTTATCGGCCAGGCCATCTCTTTCGTGGAGAAGCTGCCTCAAAGCGTAGACCGCCGTGGCTTTGGAAGCCAGGTTTTCCGTCATGGTATGGGCGGAAAGGTTTATGTCCGAGGGGTGAGCCGCTTTCACGCAACCGGACAGGATTCCTTCCCGGTAGAGCGGCACGGCTCCTACAGAGACGGCTTTGTCGATTTCCTCCGCCGATACACCCTTTTCCAGGGATGAAAGGTCCGCCATCGTCATGGCGGGCAGGGCTGCCAGGGTATCCCGGGCATTACGCGAAAACTGTTCCTCCAGCAAGACCAGATCGAAAACATCCGAGTATTTCATCAGACCGTAAAGAGCCGTCTCGTCCAGAATATCCCCGAAGGGACCTTCAGGGCTCCCCCCTTCCTGCCGGGTATACCAGGGCTGTTCAGGAAGGACGCGAGGGTCCAGGTTGCCGATAAACACCTGGTTCGGCGGGTAGGCAACGACCGCCGGAAAAGACCGCATGGAAGCTTCCAGGGTTTTGAGGAAGGGGCTCTCGGGGTTGGATTCCCTTTCCGCCGCCGGTGTGGTGCCCAGGGTTTTGGAAAACCAGGGAGCGTGAAACAGGTTAAAGGAACACCCGCTGATCCGACTCCGAAGCCCTTCAGGCATCAAGAACCTCCTGGAGCTTTGTCTTCACATCGTCGGCGGTAAAGGATCCGCCGGTAAGAAAGGCTTTTCGTTCGCCGTCTTTGAAAATAAGGACGGAGGGAAGACTCATCACCTGTTCCCGCATGGCGAGCCTGCGGTTTCCCTGGATATTCACCTTGGCAAAGAGCGCCTTCCTGCTGAATTCCTCTTCCAGGGCCTCTAGTCCCGGCATAATCTGCATACACCGAACACAGGTTTCACCCCAGAAATCCACCACGGTGACGCCCTTGCCATTTATAACATGACTGTCATAGGTATCCTTGTTCAGTTCCGTCATGGTGTTCGTCTCCCCTCCTGAAACGTGCTTATGAGCACTGTTTTCGTATCGTCGTTACTTCCCCGATAATGGCAGCCACATCCAGCACCATTTCCATCATGCCGATGTTTTCGTCATACAATCCGGGATCGATTTCACTTTTTATCTCCGGTTCAACTATGTGATACGCCGGGAGTCCCAACTGGACCCCTGTCAATGGACCCGCGTAGGCCGGATCACCCGCCATAACGGTTTCAACCACCAGGCCGCTGGCCTCGGCATCCCCGCCCCCCAGCAGCACCAGGACATTGTCCTTGCCGTGCTGCTCGGTCAGGTCAAGCACCCGTTTCTGGTTTTCCAGGTCCATTGCTCCAGCCGACGTTCAGACATAGCATTCCGTGGCGGAATAGACTATTTCAACATTCTTGCCGGCCAGGCAGTTCGCCATGGCCGGGGCGGGGATTCCGTCCCTGTCGCCGAGAATGATGATCTTTTTCCCCTCGAGCATGCTTTATCACCTCCTCTTTTATAGAATAGTATCCACTCTTTCGCCTAATAAGGGACCCCGGCCAGTCTGCCGATGCCGCTTTGGTTGGCGCCGCAGTAAAACGCGGTAATAACATCAAAGGTTCTTTCAATGTCCGCCGGTTCCGGGTCTCCGCCCATTTCCATGTTGAGCCGAAGCCGGTCTCCTCCGGCTACCCGCTGAACCCTGGGGATGGTAGTGGGCTTTTCGATGGACCCGGTGGAAACCACATACTTCGCCTCCGGAACATCGTCCACCAGGAGGATTCCCTCGGTGCCGTCGGGTCCGCCGAACTCAAAGGTAAAAGGAACCGCCTTGATGCCCCATTTCTCACAGGTCTGCAGGGTCAGCATGGCATCGGTGGCGGCGTTCCCTCCCCCTTCCCAGGAAATGATCACCCCGTCGGCGCCCAGCATTCTCACCTGGTTGGCCGCGATATTGGCCACCCGCTGTTTTTCGAAATGGGAATTGTTGTGTCCCCGGTCGAAGATCACCCCGACAAAGTTGCAGGTCTTTCCGTGCATCCGGGATAATTCCATCACCACCGGCAGATTGTTTTGAATGTAGGTGGGAATCTTGAAACAGGGCCACACGTAATTGCCGCTGACGATACAGCCGTCCATCACTTCGGTAGGAGACAGGTGCACCGGAACGATATTGTGGACATCCCAGCCGTAGAGATAGGTGTTGGCATAGGTTCCCTGATTCTGACACTGGGTGACATAGGCAATTTTTGGCAGGCTTGCGTCCACCGGAGTGTCGAAATCAAAGACCTCGGTCTCTTCAGGTGAGAGGTTTCTGATCGCTTCACCCAGGTACCTCACCGCCCGTACGCCCGCGTTCCGCACGGCGTTGTCGTATTCCACATCCGATGCGCCGGTGTTCATCTCCATTCTCAACAGGAGGTTGAAGGTCTCGCTGAAGGGAGAATAGCCCGCCGCCGGCCCGGTCATGTCCACGATGGCTTCCCGGGGATACAGCAAGGCGGATTTGCCCGCCCAGGGAAGCTCGGCGCATTCCATCACCGCCAGGTTCTTGATCAGGTGGGTTTTGCCGTTTCCCACGGTGGTTGGCTCGCTGAAGAAACCGGGAAGGAATTCCCCCTCCCCTTGAGTTTTCACCCCCACCTGCAGAGTATCCAAGAGATGAACAATGCGGGTATTTTCTCCCGGCTTCACGATTTCCAGCTCTAAAGAGGCGATATGGTCGTTCTCATCCCCCTGCAGGATAAGCTCGATGAGTTCTTTTTTATCTACCTTGAGGGTCCCGCCCGTAAGCTCCGTTTTATCGGAGAATTCCAGGTTTTGTAACGTAAAGTATCCTCTTTCCAGTTTCATCTTCGACCCCTTCCTAGGCAATTGTCACGTTGAAGACCGTCGGCCCTTCAACCCCGGTAGTCACGGCTTCCAAGGCCTTTTCCACCAGGCGCTGCCGGAATTCCACTTCCCTGTCCGCCGGCAGTTCCGGATCTCCCGCGGGATAGGGAATGCCTCCCCCGGTGATGATCCGGCTCACACCCACCGATTTTGCCACCGAAGGGATCGCCGTTATGAGAGCCGCCGGAATACCGGCACGCTCGGCCTCTTTCTGCATCGTTGACACGCAACGAGTACAGGTGCCTCATGTGGAGGTGTATATCGCCGCGGATACACCCTTCCTTTTCAGTTCTTCCGCCAGTTCGGCACCGAGCTTCTTGCTCATGGCCACGTTGGTGCCGATGCCGCAGAGGGCGAAGTATTCCTGGTGCAGATGTGCGAAAACTCCTTTCTGCTCCAGTTTTCGCAGGGCATCCAGGGGAACCACCCGGTCGGGATCTTCATCCACCCAGGTGGAGTCGTATCCGCCGTGAATTCCCTTGAATTCCGCCGCCGGCAGTTCTTCCAGTCCTTGGATGGAATAGACCCCGTAGCGGTCGGCGAAGGCCTGCTTCAGCTTGTCCGGGTTTCCCCGGGGCACCATGCCGCCGCCGGTGATCACAGCGATGACCGCCTGTTTAAGGTCATCCACGGGGGCTGCCGGGGGAACCTGTTCAAACCCCCTTAAAGGAGCTTCCGTCATGGGATCTTCCCCGGATAAGCGTTTCATCAGCATGTCGACAGCCCGTAAGGCCGCCGGTCTCTCTACAAATTCGTTCCACCGGTATCCGCTCTGGATATAGCCGTCTTCCAGGGCTGATCCAAGGGAGCCGTTTTTTCCCAGCTTCACTACCACCGGTGCCAGGGCCGGGAGAGCCTGCCTCATAGCGGCGGCCTTTTCGCCCACGGGGTAGATATAGCAGTACTGCTTGTAGATATCCACCGCCGGGTTTTCCGGGTACATGGCCACCAGCGAGGGAATGCCCAGCTTTTCCTTGGCCATCCGTCCCACCAGGCCGCAGGCCAGGCCATATCGACCGGCATTGAACGCCGGTCCGGCCAGAACTACATCGGGTTTGACTTCCTCGATGAGACGTCGTATTTCTTCCAGAACCTCATCGGTTTCCTGGTTGATCCGGTTGTCTCCGCACCAGATTGTTCGAACGATACGGCCTTCACCCTTCAGAAGACCGGTGAGGCCGGTCCCCGGCCCCTTCGGTCCGTCTTCAAACCCTACCGGCACGCCGCCGGCTTCTTCTCCGCCGATGCCGGCGAAGAACTGATTGATGTAGTGGACTATTTTTACCTCTCTGCTCTTATCTGTGTCGGTCACGTTATCGATAGCCTCCCATCAGCAGGGCCAGGAGCCCTTTCTCCGTGTGAAGCCTGTTTTCCGCTTCATCGAAAATGATGGACTGCGGGCTGTTCAGCACTTCGTCGGTCACTTCGTTGTTCCTGGAAATCGGCATGCAGTGCATCACCAGGGCGTCTTTCCTGGCCATTTCCACAACCTTCTTTGTCACGCACCAGGAGCCGTCACCGAGCTTGTCTTTCTGCGCCTGGAACTCCGGGTCGCCCTGGAAATGGGTCTCCAGCCCCTTGGCAAAGACCTCGGGGGAAACCCAGGAATAGACGTTGATGAAATCGGCGTTTTTAGCCGCTTCCTCGTAGCTACGGACGATCTTCACGCTGCCCCCCGATTCTTTCGCCGCCTTGTCGGCCAGGGCTTTCAGGTTCATGTCGGGTTCAAAACCCTCGGGGCAGGCAATTTCCAGGTCAAATCCAAGTTTGCCCGCCATGAGCATGGTAGAGTTTGTCAGACCCGCCGGGGGATTAGCGCTGCGGTATCCCCAGAGAAGGGCAACCTTGGCGCCCTTTACCGGGCCTTTCTTTTCCATCATGGTCATGACGTCGGCGAAGGCCTGGCAGGGGTGCTCCACCGGGCAGGAAGCGTTCAGCAGGGGAATACTGGCGTATTCGGCAGCGGCTTCCAGGCGGTCTCTTCTGATGGCCCGGTAGGCGATACCGTCCAGATAACGGTCAATGGTAAGGATCGTGTCCCGCCAGTCTTCTTCGGCGGCTTCCCCGACCCAGAGCCTGCTCTGATCCAGCCAGAGCATGTGACCCCCCAGCTGCATCATGGCGGTTTCAAAGGAAATACTCGTTCTGGTGGAGGGGGATTCAAAAATACCTCCCAGACTCTTGCCCTCCAGGAGCTTATGGGGCATGCCCATCTTGAGCATCCTCTTCAGCTCCCGGGAAACCTCGATGGTAAACTCGATTTCTTCCTTGTCGAAATCGGCGATCCCCTTGATATCTCTTCCTTTCAAGTCTCTCATCCTTCTTCCTCCCTCTTGGATTTATACTTCACCGTTTTTCAGGTAATTTTTCACTTGTTCTAAGCTCCAGGATGGGTCCAGGCCCATGGATTCCACGGTTCTTCCGATACCGCGAAAGTCTTTGTCCAACAGCCCTTCCGCCAGAGTGATTATGGCGTCGCTGTAGGGCGTGGGAACCCCGACCAGACGGCCCAGGGACGAGAAAGTCACCAGACCATAGGGGATGTCCTCCGTCAGATGCCGGGTGTTCAGGGTATAGGGCCCCTCACAGACCTCCAGATAGGGGGTATGAATGGCGTCGTACAGGGGCAGGACATAATCTTCCTGGTTCGGGTTCCATTTCACCAGCATGATCTCTTCTTCCAGGGTATGCTGGTCCAGGCCCAATTTTTCCCCGATGGCCATGCGTTCCCGGTCGATCCTTTCGATAATCCGCACCACGGCGGGGGTGTTCTCCTTCTTCCCGAAGAGATGGAAATCCTTGTCCCCCCTTTCCAGCCTGGCGGCGTTGCAGACCATGGGGGGTGTATGGGTGATGGCATTGTAATCCACCAGGATCGAATCAATGGGGTTTTGCCCCGCTCGGATGGTGTATCCGTGGTCTGGGGGATAAATTCGTTCCGCCACCTGTTTCACGTACTCGATGTCCCTGCCGGGAAAGGTGGCAATAATGAGGTTCTGAGTCCGGTTTTCCAGGCGAACCTGGTAATCGCCCATCCGGGAAGTGCCGTACGGCAGGGTGTTGGAGTCGGCCAGATACACCTTTTTCTTTATACCCATCTCCCGTAAGACCTTTGCCCAGGTCAGGGAAGCCCCGCCCTTGCCGAGGTAGATCACCACCTGCCCTTCCTCCAGGTAGGGTGCGGCCAGGCGGGCGCAGTTTTCACAGCCGTAATAGGGCACGGGATTGAGGATAACCTGAGCCCCATGTAACGCCTCCGCCATATCGGTGGTGGCCAGGGCGACCTTTCCGAACATGCCGGTAGGCTTGGAATCGATGTCCAGAACTTCGATGCCTCCCTTTTCCCGGACCCCGCGAATCTCTTCGTCGAATCTTGAATACAGGGCCACCTCGTATCCCATGCCTGCCATATCGGCGGCGGACATAAAACCGCCGTTTCCCGCCCCGATGACGGCAACCTTGGTGATCTTATCCATCCGCTTCTCCTTTCAGCCGCTCCCGCAGCTTCGCTGTTTCCCTCTCATCCACTTCAAGGTAGTCGCCGGAAAGGACCACCCCGTAAACATCCCGGGCCGCCTTCAGGGAAATGATCTCGTTTCTGGCGTCGGTTCTGACCAATTCCGGATCTCTGTCCAGGGGGTTTCCCCATCCTCCCCCTCCCGAAGGATAGGAAGTGAAGGTCGTGCCGGTTTTCAGTTCCGCCGCTTCTTTTGAAGCGAGAAGCCGTTCACCCTCAAGACCTTCGTTGATATAGGCCATATTAGGTGTACCAGGTTTTCCTCCAAAAAGTCCATAGGGTGGAAAAACTCTACCGTCGCCGAACATCACCAGATTCGGCTGTTTATCGTGCAGGGAAATCCTGTACCTGGCGCCGCAGCCGCCGCGAAAGGCTCCATGGCCGCAGGAATCGGTGGTAAACTCGTTGAATTCGGTAATGTGGGGGTAGTCTGTTTCGTTGGTTTCGATATTCGGAGCGATAAGACCGCCCAAGTCGATGCCGTCGCCGATATAGTGCCGTCCGTCCATCCCCGACATACCGCCGGCGCCGCCGAAACCGTTGAAGCCGAACATCACGTAGAACTCTTGGCTCCGCGGATCGATGCCGGAGATGAGCGCGCCGTTCCAGCGGTTCCATCCGGCGGGGACCCGGTGGGGCAGCACATCGCTCAGGGCTATCCAGCAGGCTTCCAGGATTGCACAGGCGGTATCCAGGGTACAGGAAGCCACGGGAGCGGGAAACTCGGGGTTCACCACCGACCCCACCGGTGCGGTAATGTGAATCGGCCGGTATACCCCCTGGTTATGGGGGATATCCGGTGTCGTCACGGTGGTCAGAAAAGCCACATAGACGCAGGTCTCGGTATTGGCGATGGGTGAATTGACGAACCCGGTGACCTGGTCCCCCGACCCGTCGAAATCCACCCAGGCTTCGTCCCCCTGGATGGTTATCTTGACCTTGATGCGGATGGGGTCGTCGGAAAACCCGTCGGAATCCAGGTGGGATTCCCCTTCATACACCCCGTCGGGCAGTTTTGCGATTTCCATCCGCATCCGGCGTTCGGCGTATTCATGGATATCCTCGATGGTTTCCCGGGTCTTCTTGACACCGTATTTTTCCAGGAGCTCGATAATCCTCTTTTCCGACACCCGACAGGAAGCCACCATGGCCTTGATATCCACCCAGAGAGCATCGGGCATCCGGGTGTTCATACGGATCATGTCCACCACGTCCATGATGGGTTTATTGTCCCGGTACAGCCTCACCGGAGGAATCCGGATTCCCTCATGAAACAGCTCCGTGGCCTTGGGGGAATAGGACCCCGCTTCGATGCCCCCCACGTCGCCGTGGTGGGCCCGGTTGATGGCGATAAACTGCAGCTGCCCTTCATAGAACACCGGTTTGATGATGGTGATGTCGGGCAGGTGGGTTCCCCCGGTATAGGGGTCGTTGAGGATAAACACGTCCCCGTCATGGATGTCCCCGGCAAAATAGCCGGTAACGGCCTTGACCGACTCCATGGCTGAAGCCGTATGGGAAGGCACACCGTCTATCTGGGCGACGATCCTGTTATCCCAGTCGCAGATGGCGCAGGAGAAGTCGTGGACCTCGGCAAAGATGGGGGAGATGGACGTGTTGATCATCGTGATGCCCATCTCCTGGTTGATGGTCAGAAGCCGGTTATAAATAACCGCCATGGTGATGGGATCTTTGGCGCCCTCGAATTCCTTCTTTCTTTTTTCTTCGACGCTCATTGGGCAGCCTCCATGATGATATTCCCGTAGGTGTCCACCTGCATATTCCACCGGGGATGCACGATAACCGTGGTGATTCTTTCTTCGATCACAGCGGGACCTTTCGTCTTCATTCCGGGCAGCAGTTTACTCCGATCGTACACCGGGACCGATAGAAAGCCGCCCTCCTCTTCGAAGAATACTTCCCGCTCTCCTTTCTTTGCTTCCTCCAGTCTTGAAACACCGGTTATTCCCTCTTCGATCATCGCCTTGTCCACCGACCCGACGGCGGTGACCCGGAGCCCCATAATTTCCACGGGGTTTTCCGGTGTAGCGTAGGTATAGAGCTTTTCATGGGCCCCATGGAAAGCATCAGCCATGCCGGATAGGTGTTTTTCTTCGATCTCACAGCCATGGGGGATATCCACCGTCACTTCGTGGTGCTGCCCTAGGTAGCGCATATCCAGGTGCCGCAGCAAGGTAGCCCTCTCTTTTTCCACCCCTTCTTGTAGAAGTTCCTTCAATGCCCGTTCTTCCACCTCCCGGATCACCCGGTTGAAATCATCCAGGTCGATGCCTGGAATGGTGGCATGATAGGTCTTGACGTGATCCAGCTTGATGTCCGATTCCAGCATCCCCAGGGCGCAGAATACCGAGGCCGCCCGGGGGACGATCACCGTGGTCGATCCGATCTCTTCGGCGATCTTACACGCGTGAATGGAGCAAGCCCCGCCGGCGCTGACCAGGCAGTACTCCCGGGGGTCGTGCCCCCGCTGAACCGAGACAACCTTGGCGGCGTCCGCCATGTTTTGATTGATGATCTTAAACACCCCGGCGGCGGCGTCGGTGACCGAAAGCCCTAAAGGTCGGGCAATCTTCTCTTCGGTGACAGCCTTCGCCTTAGCCTTGTTTACCTTCATTTCACCGCCGAGGAAATAATCTTCGTTCAGGTATCCCAGGAGGAGATTGGCATCGGTTACCGTGGTAGCTTCTCCGCCCAGGTCGTAGCAGACGGGCCCCGGATCCGACCCCGCCGAGGCGGGACCGACTTTCAGCATACCGCCTTTGTCGATCCAGGCAATGGATCCGCCGCCGGCGCCGATGGTATTGATATCGATCATGGGTTTGGCCACCCGGTAGCCGGCAATCTCTCCTTCGGTGCTCAAGGTGAGAGATCCGTTGTTGATCAGGCTTACGTCGAAGGAGGTTCCCCCCATATCCATGAGGATAAGATTCTTTCGTCCCAGAAGCTCCGCGAAGAATACCGCCCCCACCGCGCCGGCGGCGGGACCGGAAAGAAGTGTAGCCGAGGCATGGCGGATGGCCGTGTCGGCGGTCATTACCCCTCCGTTGGAAGCGGTAACGTAGAAGGCCCTGGAAAGGCCGTCATCTTTCAGCTTTTCCTCCAGATTCTGCAGGTATACCGTCAGCTTGGGTCCCACGTAGGCGTTGGCCACGGTGGTGGAGGATCGTTCGTACTCCCGAATCTGGGGAAGCACTTCCGATGAAATGGAAATAAAGGTGCCGGGAAGTTCTTCTTCAAGAATCTGCCGTATTCTTTTCTCATGATCATCCCTCAGATAGGAAAACAGGGTGCATACCGCCAGGGCCTTCACATCGTTTTTTCTTAAAATTTCACAGGCTTTGCGCACCGAAGCTTCATCTAAGGGGGTTACCACCTCACCCTTATAGTCGACCCGTTCTTTCACTCCCAGACGCAGGTACCGGGGAACCAGGGGTGGGGGAACCGGTAAAAAAAGGTCCCAGATGTTTTCTTTATGCGCCCGGCGCATTTCCAGGGTGTCCCGGAACCCCTCCGTAACGATTATACCGGTAACGGCTCCGGTTCCGGTAAGCAGCGTGTTGGTGGCGACGGTGGTGCCGTGAGCGAAAAAATCCATTTCCGCTAAGAAATCCTTCAAAGATTGTCCGAAACTTTCCGCCGCTTTCCTTATAACGTTGTACAACCCGACGGACGGGTCCTTGGGTGTGGATAGTTCCTTGAAGGTATGTATCTTACCTTGTTCATCGATAACGACACAGTCGGTAAAGGTACCCCCCGTATCGACGCCGACCCTGAATTTCATAGTTACCTCCGGCTCATGTTCTTGGGCTCATATTTCACGGACTTTCATCAGCCTTCAAACACATCCACTTCCAGGGCATGAATATGTTTGAACATACGATTTCTCGCCGCGCTGCTTTTGCCATCTCTGATGGCGGTGTATATCTGATAATGTTCCTTCTCGTAATTCTTCAAACTGCTGAGTTCCAGAACTCCTCTTCTCTTTACCGTCTTCCAAAGGTCTTCCTTCATCATGTTGTTCACTGCGTAGAAGACCATATGCAAGATGCTGTTATGGGCGCATTTGCCCACGAGAAGATGGAATTTTCTGTCCTCTTCCATATACTCCTCCGACCGGTTTACACCCCTTTTCATAGCTTCATAAATACCCGAAAGAACTTCCAGCTGTTTTTTCAGTTCCTCTTTCTCTTCTTTCGTCGCTCTCTCCGCCGCCAGGGAGGCTATACAGGGTTCTATTTCCAATCGCGCCTCGTATATTTCGAAGGGGCTGTGTTCCTGCAGCAGGTTCGTCATGACCTCACTGTCGATGGTATCGCCGGCTATTCCTTCCCGGATAAAATTTCCCTGACCGCTGCGACTCTCCACGATTCCAAGAATCTCCAGGGCGCTTAAGGCTTCCCGTATACTGGCTCTGCTGGTACCGAAGAGATTTGAAAGCTCCCGTTCCGGAGGCAATTGATCCCCCGACTTCAATGTGCCGTCGGTGATCTGTTTACGCACCTGGTCAATAATCTGCAAATAATACTTCTTGTTCTGCACCTGTTCGAATTCGATTTTTCTCATGGGTTTTTCTCCGCCGGTATAGTGGTCTGACCGCAACATACCTCATCATAGCCGTGCTTCCTCAATTTGTCAAATAATTTCTCACCTGCGTTTTTTTCTTGACAGGTCAGTCTTCTCACCCTATGCTTAGCTGTAAGGTGGTCTGACCACAAAAACAATCTTTTGTTGGAGGCTTTTATGAGTTATTCAGGCCCTCGCATAGTGACGGCTCCCCCGGGACCAAAGGCACAGAAGTATATTGAAATGGACCACGACAGGCTTTCACCTTCTCTTACCAGAACAAGCCCTCTGGTAGCCCTTCGGGCCGAGGGAGTATACGTGGAAGACGTGGATGGAAATGTTTTTTTGGATTTTGGTTCCGGTATAGCCGTCACAGCCCTGGGTCACCGGCATCCCGACGTTATCGCCGCTATTAAAAAACAGCTGGATGAACTCATTTTCGTCAACAGCCTGGATTATTACACCCTCCCGCAGATTGAATATGCCGATATGCTTTTCAAACACATTCCCGGAAATTTCAAGAAGAAAATTTTTTACTGCAATTCGGGAAGCGAGGCTGTGGATACGGCCATCAAGCTGGCCAAGGCTCATACTCGACGCTGTTACGGCATCGGATACATAAACGGTTTTCACGGCCGAACCATCGGCGCCATCAGCATGACCACCACCAATGTGGCCGGCCGCCGGGGCTTTGGCCCCATGTACCCCATCGCGCAGTTTGTCCCCTACCCGTACTGCTACCGATGCATGTTCGGCCGGGAATACCCCTCCTGCGGTCTCTACTGCATGAACTACCTGACGGACATCATGTTCAAAAAGATCGTTCCGCCGGATGAAACCGCTTATATCATCATCGAACCTGTTCAGGGAGCCGGGGGATATATCGTTCCTCCGGTGGAGTTCATGCAAAAACTCGCCGAGATTACCGCGGAAAAAGGGATTCTGCTCATCGCTGATGAAGTACAATCGGGGTTCGGCAGAACGGGAAAGATGTTCGCGTCATCCCATTTCGGTATCGAACCGGATATAATTACCTGCAGCAAGGCCTTCGCCCACGGGCTGCCCGCGGGAGCCGCCGTATCCAAGGCTGAAATTATGGATTGGGAACCCGGTGCCCACGAAGGCACCTTGAACGGCGGACCGGTGATCCTCGAAGCGGCGAAAATGGTCCTCACCGTCATGGAAAGGGATAAGATCGTTCAGCGGGCCGAAGAAACGGGAAAGTACTTCCGGTCCTGTCTTCTGGACATGCAGTCCCGGAACCCCTGTATAGGAGACGTCCGGGGTCTGGGCCTTATGATCGGGGTGGAGTTCATTAAAGACACAAAAAAGACTCCCGCCAAGGATCTGCGGGATCGTCTCATCGACGACGCCTTCAATAAGGGGCTCCTGCTCCTGGCCGCCGGTGAATCGTCCATCCGCCTGGCTCCGCCTTTGATCATCACCCGGGAGCAGTTGGACACCGGCCTTTCCATTATCGAAGACTGCCTGAAACAGTACCGGTAAAAAAAGGGCTGCCCTTGGCAAGGCAGCCCTCTATCGACTTTCGAAAAAAGGTTATCTTACACTACCATTCCCTGGTGCCGATGCATGTATTTTCCCGCGCCCTTTTCCTGTTTCCATTCACCGTTTACCACGATGCTCTTGCCCCGCAGGATGGTTCTAACCGGCCAGCCGGTGACCTTCATGCCTTCGTAGGCATTGTAATCCACGTTCATGTGGTGGGTCTTGGCACTGATGGTATGTTCCTTTTTGGGGTCCCACAGGACGATATCCGCGTCGCTGCCGATGGCAACGGTTCCTTTTTCAGGGTACATACCCAGAGCCTTGGCGGCATTGGTGGAGGTGATGGCCACGAATCTGTTGAGGCTGATCCTTCCCAGGTTGACACCGTTGTGGTACATCACCGGAACCCGGTCTTCGATACCGGGTATCCCGTTGGGGATCATGTGGAACCCTTCTTTTCCCAGTTCCTTCCCCGGTTTCTTTCCGTCCTTTCCCCCTTCATAGTTGAAAGAGCAGTGATCGGTGGCGACAAATTGCAGAGTGGTGTCGGCCAGGGATTTCCAGAGATAGGCGGCGTCCTTGGGTTTTCTCACCGGCGGGCCGCAGGCCCACTTGGCCCCTTCGTAGCCGTCCACCTTCATGTCGTCCTCGAACTTGAACATGTACTGGGTGCAGGTCTCACCCATTACCGGCAGTCCGATGCTCCGGCCGTAGGCCATTTCCATGACCGATTCTTCGCAGCTCATATGAACCACATACAGCTTGCTGCCGGCAACCCCCGCCAGAGCGATGGCCCGGGCGGTGGCTTCCCGTTCGATCAGGGCGGGATGAGCTTCCAGATGATACCTGGGGTGAAGTTTGCCTTCCGCCACCAGAGCCTTGGTGACCTCATCGGTGACGTCCCCGTTTTCACAATGGATCATCACCAGCAAGCCGCTCTTCTTCGCCGCTTTCATGGCCCGAAAAAGGGTGGTATCGTCCACCTGGAACAACCCTTTGTACTGCTGAAACACTTTGATGCTGGAAACCCCGGATTCCATGATGGTACCGATCTCTTTAACCATGGCATCGCCGGGGTCGGTGACCGCTACATGGAAGCCGTAATCTATAACAGCGTTTCCGTTGGCCTTCTCATGCCAGGTGTTTACCGCGTCCTTCAGGGAACTGCCCTTAGTCTGCAGGGCAAAATCCACATGGCAGGTGGTTCCGCCGAAGGCGGCGGCTCTCTGACCGGTGAAGAAATCATCCGCCGTGGTGGTGCCGCCGAAAGGCATGTCCAGATGGGTGTGTGGATCGATACCGCCGGGCATCACATACAGCCCCGTGGCGTCGATCACCTCGTCACAGCCCGCTTCCGGAAGATCACGGCCGATCATGGCGATTTTTTCGTCCACGATAAGCACATCCGCCGGATAGGTGTCCGAAGCGGTGACCACAGTGCCGTTCTTTATAATTGTTTTCATGTAAAACCTCCATAGAACCGGTGACACCCCATTTTCAGGGTATGACCGGTCTTTGTACTGCTAGTTTTCATGTTACAGCCGCCTTGAGTATAAATCAAGTCTTTTGTGCTATCAGAGCCTTGGTTCCCTGGAAAACCCTTTGAATACCGCTAACCGCCGGAGTGCTAAAAATTCTGCTTCTCACTTAAAAGCTTGACCATATACAGTTCCAGATAGCGAAGCAGGGGTTCCTTTTTTCTTATCCCCGATAACGCCTTGTTCTCCACCAGGGTTTTCGCAAGGCCGGTAATCCGTTTCCTGTCCGGTGGTGACACCGCCAGGGTCCTTCGCACGGTTCTGAGATAATCCCTCACCAGGCTGTTAACATCTTCCACCAGATTCTTTTTAGCCTTTGGATCCAGCAGGTTGTTCCACTCGTCGATAAGTTCCGACAAACCCTTTTCCAAGGAAGGATAGGCGGCGGTCATTTCTTCCTTCAATGCGTAGATGGCTTTTCTGAAAGCCACCTGCCTGGCTTGATCCCCTTTCCCAACAACTTTGCCGGTCGATTTTTCTTCCTCCAGCCTGGTAGGCTCTTTCTCCAGAATAACCGCATCGGTGGTCATGGATGAACGTTTGCCTTTCATACCGGTTCCCGGTACATTTCTTTTCTTTTCCCTGTTTTGTTTTGAAGAAGACATCCGTTTAAAAAGCAGAAGTATCTGGGCTATAACCGGAATCGAACGCCAGAGAGGCAGGGTTCTCTTCGCTTCCTTCAGGAGTTCCTGCCGGTATAGCCTCAACGCCTCAGGCAGGGGCACCAGCGATTTGCCGTCCCGGGCAAAAAGCCCGGCCATTTCGCTTTTTCTCGTCTCGCCCTTTTTCGTCCCCCGGGAAGCCAGGTAGAGGAGTTCATAGGCGTATAAGGCCTGCAGTAAAGGATCTTCAGAACCCACCGCAGCGGCAAGAAAGGCCGTAAAAGCCCCGTCATCATTCCATTCCGGACGTTTTTCCATATTATTCAATGCTTCCGACCATTGGTCTATAAGAAGCTTTCTATAATAAAAGGAAGCGTCATCCAGCTTTTTCAGCACCATGGGAACGATCATCTCCCGGTGCATGTAATATTCTTTGTCATCCTTGGTTTTTAAGCGAACAATCTCCGGCAAAAGTTCCGAGTCATCCTGCACACGAAGGCGGGAAGCAAGAAAATCGGTCAGGTCCTTTCTAGAGTAGCGGCTGTCCAGCAGAGTTCCCTGCTCATCCTTGAAACCGTAGATATCGGAGATGGTAAAGACATACGGCGGTCCGGTGAGGAGTTCTTCAGCTTTTTTCAAACCCCGGGTCCGATCCTTTTCTTTCTGGGCGTTCTGCTGATGCAGTTGATTGTAATAACCGAGAAAATAAGCCGCCCGGCAATAGTCATGTTCCCCGGACAGTTTGTTGTCCTTTTCGCGGAATTCCCGCAGCACCAGGTTGGAAAGATGAGCCCAGAAGCTGTAGGAAAACCCCGTGGGATTCCGAACCGTGGAAAGAGCGATTTCCAGGTTGGTCTGCAGATTCCTGATCATCTCTTTGAGGATCTGCTCATTCTTTCCCACCACCGGCTTCAAACGGTTGTAGACGTAATTGGCGTTGCTTCCGTTGTTGATGTAGGTCCTGAGTTTTTGCAGCGATAAGGCCAGGAGTTTCTGACGAATGATGTGCCCGGTCAGGATGACACTGCGCAGGTCACCGGGAAAGGTGACCCGGATAATCGCGTGGTTTTCCACCGATTCGAGGAGTTCCATAAAACCCGACTTTATATCCACCGGTGTAACAAGGTTATTCGGCAGGGTGACGGAGAGGGATTGTTCCTCGGGAAAGGGCTCGGTGGGATTTTCATCCAGTTTTTTATAGGCTTTTTCGATGAGTCCGGTATAATACCCCTGGAAAACCACCGTTTCAATGAGATTCCCCTGGTATCGAAGCTCCACGCTGCCGCCCTTCTCCAGTTCCAGCAGGGTTGCCGTTGCAATATCCGCGGTATTGGTGGAGAAAATGTCAAAGGACCCGTCTTTGTCGTTGAGGACACATTTCTCCAGATAACCGGTCAGCTCACCGAACCCTATTTCAGGAGTGCCTTTTTTTGCCGTGAAACTTTTTATCACTGTGAAAAGCAGTTGCGAAGCCGTCACGGGAAACATCGTACTATCCCGCCTACCCTTTGTCAATGAAAAAGCTTGGGAACAGCGTTTCATAATCCAATCCAGGAGGGTGAGGTTACACCGGCTGAATCGGAACAACAATAGTGTCCGGGATCAGTATCTGTATCTGTCCACGACCTGGTTTAAACAGATACCGATACCCGATACTGATACTGTCCTACTTCAGTTCCGTTCAGCCCGGGAAAACCTGTTGAAACTTGGATTTTGATAGTTGTTATGGGGCGGAAGGTCTGAAAAAAAATTCCTTGTTTTTCAGTCTGCACTTCCCTTTTCGTCCGGCCACCTTAACAAATTTCCGAGTTATAGAAGGGTATCGTCAGGGGGCCCTGGGGAAGAACGCAGACAGTAAAGTCCTTTTCCCCGGTGCTCCTTATCAAATGAGCCACATGACCGGCCATGTCCTTTACCGCCGTCATGAAAGCCGATTCAATCTGCCGATCGGTCAGATTCTCCGAGTACAGATGGATATGGGCTTTCTTACAGATTTGACAGAGAATCATCGCCTGCCAGGCGTCCCGGATCGGCGGATCGGCGGACCTGCATGTATCCAGCAGTTCCTCCGGGGAATCGGATGATGACAGAAGCCTGCCGAATTCCCCGTGGTCGGGAATACCGTCCCAGCAGTCCGCCGCCGCCAGGATATGCCCCCCGGGCTTAACCACCTGCGCCGCGGCGCTTAAGCCCTTCACCGTCTGATACAGATTCAGATCCAGGGGGTACCCGGCGTTACTGGTAATAACCAGGTCGTAAAGCCGGGACACCTGTGCCATGGATTCTTCCCGGGCCTGGTGTACTCCCAGCCCGTGAGCCTGCCTCAGATCCCCGGCAAAGACCCCGGTGATCTGTTTGTCCCGGTTCATGGTAACGTTGAGCAGAAAGAGAGATCCGGCGGTCTCGGCCGCTTCGGTGACATCCTCCCACACGGGGTTGCCGGTGGTTACGCCCCAGCGGGCATTCTCATGGGACAGGTTTTCGTACCCGTGGTTACGCATGATGGTGGACAGGGCTGCCATGCCGGGCATCACCGCCTTGCCGCCTCCTGAAAAACCGGCGAAGAAATGGGGTTCGATGAAACCGGTGAGGATCTTCACGTCACA
>JAFGDJ010000124.1 GCA_016932135.1 Spirochaetales bacterium
GAATACACAATAACTCCATCCATCCTCTGATCGGAAACCGGGTGCCATTCCCGGTTCATATACACCTCGGTACGATGATTGGTGGTGGAATAGAAGTCCTCCGGAGCGCAGGCGTCTTTTTCAGCCGGTTTGAGCAGAGCCTCACCGGCGGACTTTTCGTAACACCCCTGCTGAACCAGCTTCTTGGTCAGATTATTCAGCTGTTCCGGGGTGTCGCAGATCAGGTCGATCTCCAGCCTGGAGGTGTTCACATGGGTTCGCCCCACTTCAAAAGAAACAATATCGTATCCCGCCCCTTCCTGAGCAATCAGATTGAGGATGC
Organism: Spirochaetales bacterium; assembly: GCA_016932135.1. Taxonomy (GTDB): domain Bacteria; phylum Spirochaetota; class Spirochaetia; order JAFGDJ01; family JAFGDJ01; genus JAFGDJ01. Next base: position 323 of record JAFGDJ010000124.1, read on the forward strand.
CGGCAAAAATTCCTGAGTCGATAATGTGTCCTTCGGATATGAATCGTCGTTTCATGCTTTCTGTCCCCGGATGTTTCTAGGCAATTATACGGACTATATTCCTACCTTTAATCGTAAAGATTGTAAAGGGGTTCAGAAGGGTGTGAGGGATCAGTGGGAGTGTGAGCAAGACACCTTCATCTCACACTGACACCTCACACTCACACTTTTGTGTGAGATTATTCTAAATTGATTTGACATAATGAGAATTTTTGGTGTTTAATAGAGGGGTAAAAATTTATTACCTAACAGGAGGTCCTTTGTTATGGATGCGATACTTATAATGATTATCGCTTTCGTCGGGTATCTGTTGGCTTACAAGCTTTACGGGAAGTTTATAGGCCAAAAGATATTCAATCTTACCAATGCCAATAAGGCACCGTCGGTGGAGTTTGAAGACGGCAAGGATTATGTTCCCACCAGAAAGGGAATCATTTTCGGTCATCACTTCACTTCCATTGCCGGTACCGGCCCTATCGTAGGCCCGGCTATTGGTATCATCTGGGGCTGGGTTCCCGCGCTGATCTGGGTACTGGTGGGAACCATCGTTATGGGGGCGGTTCACGATTTCGGTGCTCTGGTTCTTTCCATGAGAAACCAGGGAAAGTCGATTTCCGAGATTACGTCGAAATATATCAACCCCCGAACCAGGACGATCTTCTTCCTCATCGTCCTTTTGGAACTGTGGATCGTGGTGGCCATCTTCGGTATGATCATCGCCATCATCTTCAGCATGTACCCCCAGTCGGTCTTTCCGGTATGGTGTGAAATTCCCATCGCCATTCTCTTAGGCTGGGCCGTGTACAAACGGGGCGCCAAGGTCGGTGTCGCCACCCTTTTCGCCGTGGTGGCCATGTACATCACCGTCGTTCTCGGTCACTTCCTTCCCCTGGCCATGCCCACCATCGCGGGCTTGCCTCCCACCGGGTCCTGGAGCATCATTCTGTTCATCTACGCGTTCCTGGCCTCTACCCTGCCGGTAACCACCCTGCTGCAGCCGAGGGACTACATCAACGCCTGGGAACTCTTTATCGCCATGGCCCTGGTGGTAGTGGGTATTCTCGCCTCGGGCTTCGCCGGTAAGGTCAGCGTGGTCGCCCCGGCGGTGCAGGTGAATCCCGCGGAAGCCCCATCCATGTGGCCCTTCCTCTTCATCACCATCGCCTGCGGAGCCATCTCCGGTTTCCACAGCCTGGTTTCCTCCGGAACCACGGCAAAACAAGTGGCCAAAGAAGAAGACGCCATCATGGTCGGCTACGGTTCCATGGTTATGGAAGGCATGCTGGCGGTTATCGTCATCATCGCCGTGGCTGCCGGTATCGGTATGGCCTACACCACCAAAGACGGCACCGTATTGACCGGTGTGGCCGCCTGGAACACCCACTACGCTTCCTGGGGTGCCGCCAACGGTCTCGGTTCCAAGGTCGCTTCGGTAGTGGTCGGCTCCGCTAACATGATCGCCACCATCGGTATTCCCAAGGAAATCGGTATCGTCATCATGGGCGTATTCATCGCCTCTTTCGCCGGAACCACCCTGGATACGGCCACCAGGCTTCAGCGCTATGTGGTCCAGGAACTGGCTTCGGACATTAAGGTGAAGTTCTTCCAGAACAAGTACGCTGCCACCGCCTTCGCGGTGATCACCGCCGCCATTCTGGCCTTTGCCACCGGCGCCAACGGACAGGGCGCTCTGAAGCTATGGCCCCTTTTCGGCGCGGTCAACCAGATCCTTGCCGGCCTTGCCTTGATCACCATCACCCTGTATCTCAAACAAAAGGGTGGTTACAAGTATCTCGTGTCGGGTATCCCCTGTGTCTTCATGCTCTTTATGACCATCTGGGGGCTGATCCTGAATGAGAGAAACTTCATCAAAGCCGGAAACGGATTACTCTACATTGTAAATGCCATTGTCATCGTGATCTCCGTCTGGATGATCATCGAAGGGCTCGCAGCCTTCGGCAAGAAAAAAGGCCTGAAAGCGGCGGAAGCCTGATACTATCATGGAAGTGAGGGGAATCTCATCTGTGAGATTCCCCTTTCCATATATCGGAATAAAAAGAATCATGGACACCGGTGAAACCGCGAAAGAACTAGTAAGAAAGATTAAAATACTCTTCGCCGTCCTCGCGGCGGCAAACGGGGGAGTGTTTCTTCTAATCTTCTTCCTCCATAAAAAAGAACTCTCTCCTTCCCTTACTCCGGAGGTTTTAAGACCCCTGGGAATAGGTTTGTTGATCGCCACGGTCTGCTTCAGCGTCGCTGTTTCGATCCTCTTGCGGACCTTTTTTGTTTCTAAGGCTTTGAAAAGCCGTAAATTCGACCTGTGGCAGTACCACAGCCTCCAGATGAAGCTGGTGATCTTTCCCATGATCGGTGTCCTGCCGGCGGCCCTGGGATACCTTTTTCGCCTGCCCAAGCTCTACCTCTACGGCTCCATGATCGTCGCTCTCTACGGTGTCTACAGCGCCCTTCCATCGCTGAAAAAGATTCGCGGTGAGCTGAATTACTTCCAAAAAAGATGCAGCTGAAAGAAAGAATCAGACAAACCCTTGCCGGTATCCGTTGGTTCTTTGAGGATATGCAACAGGTAAACCGTGACAAGGCTACCGGAATCATCGATTATGAAATTCAACAGATGGAAAACATTTTTTCCCTGCTGGTGTGCGGCTCCTTCATCGGCATGGCTTCACCGCCGGTTCATCTCACCCTGCAGCTTTTACCGGTGATGGAACGGGAGGTCATCCAACTGTTCAACAGCGTGACAACCGCCCGGGACGCCCTGGGTGAACTGTCGGAAATGCTGGGAGAACCTTAAAAAAACATGAAGATCCTCTTTTTTACAGGAAAAGGCGGGGTAGGAAAATCCACCAATTCAGCCCTCAGGGCCGTTCATCTGGCCTCCGGGGGGCACCGGGTCCTGTTGAATTCCATCGACCCGGCTCACAATCTTCATGATATTTTCAAAATGCCCTTATCAGAGAAACCGAAAGAAATAGCCCCGGGGCTTCAGGTAATAGAAACAGACCTGAATGTCTGGGTAAAGAAATACCTCAAGGATATGGAGCAAGAATTCAAAAACGTCTATAGATACATGGAAGCCTTCAACCTGCATAAGTATTTCAAGATTCTGAAATACAGCCCGGGGATAGAAGAGTACGCCGTTCTTCTGGCCATGGAAAACACTCTTCAGCGGTATCAAGATAAGGATTATATCATCTTCGACACCCCTCCTACCGCCCTGACGCTGAAGTTTCTCGCCCTGCCCAAGGTGTCCCTTCTCTGGCTGAAGGAGCTGGCTTCTTTCCGGGAGCAGATCCTGAAAAAGAAGGATATCGTGGCCAAAATCCACCGAAAAAATGCGGAAGTCTGCGCTGATCCGGTCCTGGAACGTATTGAACACCTGATTCAGCGTTATGAAAGAATTTCCGATCTTCTGACGGATGAGAAAAAAACCTCCGTTCACATCGTTCTGAACAACGACAGTCTTTCCCTGGCGGAATCGGAGGATATTTTCAGGGAAGTGACGAATCTCGGTATAAAGGTAACCACGGTAATTCTGAATAAATTCAACGGTAGCGGAGACTCGCCCAAGGATTTGGAAAAACATTTTAAAGGCACTGAGCTTCTCACCCTGCCGGCCGGCGAAGGTGAATGCACGGGCCTGGAAACCCTCACGTCCTTTCCCCTACCCGCTCCCCCGGTATAGAGACTATCGTAACAGGTCTTCCAACCTCGGAAGAGCTTCTTCAAGGGTCGAACAGACCAGAGCCGCCAAACCGAGAATCTCCTCCGGCGGTCTTTTCAGATCCGGCACTGCCACCACCCGCATAGTTGCCGCTGAAGCCGCCCGAATACCCGCTTCGGAATCTTCGAAGGCCAGCACCGCCTCGGGCTTAACTCCCAGGGCTGCGGCGGTTTTCAGATAGATATCGGGTTCCGGTTTACCCTTTTCAATCTCATCACCCCCGGTAAGGGTGGAAAAATAGTCCGCCAGGGCGGCATGATGCAAATTTTCATCCACCACCCGGCGGCTGCTGGAACTGGCAATCCCCAGAGGCAGTC
>JAFGDJ010000125.1 GCA_016932135.1 Spirochaetales bacterium
ATGGAGCTTCCGGGAGACGGCAAGAAGCAGCGTCATGGCGTGGTTCGACACGTCGTCGGTACAGTAGGTGGGGCAGTTGCTTACAGGAATTCCCATTTCCGTGGCCGCCTCCAGGTCGACACAGTCGTAGCCCACCGACAGGGTCATGACAAACTCCAGGTTTTTCGCCGCTTCAAGAAATTCCCGGCTTACTCTCCCGGCGATGCTGACTACGGCCGCTGCGTCGTAAGCCGCTTCCAGCAGTTCTTTATCGGTCATTTCCCGGGTGGATACTGCCTGGGCACCCACTGCCTTCAGGCGTTCGGAAAAGTATTCCAACTCCCCATATTTCATAAAAAGCCGCTCACCGATAAATAATACCCTTTTCACATCCAACTCCTCCTGCGGTTTCGATCAGTGTATACAGGATACTCCGGGGGTATCAATGAAAGGGCGGGAAGGGCGGGTTAATTTTCGGTTACAAGGTGAGGTTATAATGTCAGGATTTAAGGATAATAATTAATTATCTATATTGTAAAGAAATAATCTGTTTTCTTCCGCCGGATCTGCGGTTTGATGTAATTCGAATTGTGATGCATTAAAGCGCCGAGGAGTCCGACAGTGAATATTCAGGAAAAATATTCAGTATTTCTGTGCCTTCCTGGCCGCGTTTTTTACCGATTTTTTATCATCTTTTGTGTAAATCCTCACATTGATCCTTCATCCTTTCGTCGGGTTACGACCCGCATATTATATTTTGGAGGTTTGTTCTATGAAACAATCCACAAAAGCAGTTCTTTGTTTACTGCTTTGTCTTCTTTTTATCCCTATCGCTCTGTTTGCCGGCGGAGAAAAAGAAGGAATCACCGTTGAAACGGAAAGTCAGGTTGAGGTATACAAAGAAGCGAAGTATGTATTCCTGTTTATCGGAGACGGCATGGCCATGCCCCAGGTTAACTCGGCGGAAATTTATTCCAACGCCGTGGCCTCGCAGGACATCACCCTCCGAAAGCTGGCCTTTTCCCAGTTCCCCGTGGCGGGGCTGACGACCACCTATGACGCCAGCTCTTTCATCACTGACTCGGCTTCCGCCGGTACGGCCATGGCCACTGGTCATAAAACCTTAAGCGGAGTCATTAACATGGACCCGGGGAAGACAGTCAAATTTACCACCATTGCCGAAATGGCCCGGGACGCGGGGAGAAAGGTCGGTATCATTTCCAGTGTATCCTTAGACCATGCCACCCCGGCAGCCTTCTACGCCAAGGTTCCCTCCCGGGGAGAGATGTATAATATTGCCGTGCAGATGACCGAGAGCGGGTTTGATTTCTTCGGCGGCGGCGGCCTGGCCCAGCCGAAGGGCAAGAAAGGCGATCAGCCAGATGTCATCGATATCGCCCGGGCGGCCGGGTATACCTACGTGAACGACACGGCGGCTTTCAAGGCCCTGCGGCCGGGCGCCGGCAAGGTGCTGGCTATCAATCCCGCCCTGCAGGATTCGGCGGCCATGTACTACGAAATCGACCGCAAGCCCGGCGACCTTTCCCTGGCCGATTTTACCGGGAAAGCCATCGAGCTTCTGGATAACGAGGAAGGTTTTTTCATCATGGTCGAGGGCGGCAAGATAGACTGGGCCTGTCACGCCAACGACGCCGCAGCCTCCATCAAGGATACCCTGGCTTTCGACGCGGCAATTGCCAAAGCAGTAGAGTTCTACAACAGCCATCCTGAAGAAACCCTGATCATCGTTACCGGAGATCATGAGACCGGCGGTATGACCCTGGGCTTTGCCGGCACCAAGTACTCCACCTTTTTCGACCAGATCGCTCCCCAGAAGGGTTCCTTCGTAGCTTTTAATACCGAGGTGCTGGGTCCTTATAAAGAAAAAACTGCCGCCAAAGACGCCAGGCTGGAAGATCTTCTTCCCGCGGTGAAGGAGTGGTTCGGCCTGGATTACGAAACCTTGGCGGACAACGAAAAGGAACAGCTTCAGCGGGCCTTCCTGCGGAGTATGGGTAACGAGATCGAACGAGCCGTGCAGGAAGATCAGTATCTTCTCTACGGCGGTTACGAGCCTTTTACAGTCAAACTCACCCATATATTGAACCAGAGAGCCGGTATCGGATGGACCTCCTATTCTCACACCGGTGTTCCGGTGGCGACCTTCGCTCTGGGGGTGGGCCAGGAGCTTTTCGGCGGCTATTACGACAATACCGACATCTTCGATAAAATGGCCCAGGCCATGGCCTTAACCGTGGCTGTCGGCATGAAGTAAATGGAAAAAACGAAACAAAACGTTCTCTCTCGTCTCCCCGGGCATACCCGGGGAGACGGCCTTTTCGTGGCGGCTCTTCTCATTTTCTGTACAGTACTGCTTTTCCTGCCTACCGGTTTTGAAAACGAGCTTTATAAAAACTCCCGCAGGGTGGAGGCTGAGGTTCTGGAGACTGATAATTCCCTGGTCCAGCAGCTGGGAATCATCAGGCAGGGGGATCAGGCCCTCCTGGTCCGGGTTCTTTCCCGGGGAGTCTACCGGGAAAGGGAACTGGAGGCGAACAATATGCTGATAGGAAAGCTTGAACTGGACAGTTTTTATGTCCCCGGAGATAAGATCCTCCTGGTCCTGGATCTGGACCCGGCGACCGGTGATGTTGTTCAAGCCAACGCGGTGGGGCATTACCGTTTGCGTCTGCAGGGTTTGCTCCTGGCGGCTTTCAGCCTGTTTCTCATCGTCTTTGCCCGGTGGACGGGCATAAAAGCCCTGCTTTCCTTCCTTTTTTCCGTGCTGGTGATCTGGAAACTGCTGATTCCCGGAGTCTTGAAGGGGTATAGCCCGCTTTTCTACTCCATGGCTTTGGTGATCCTGATGACCGGCGCGATCGTCTTCCTGGTAGGAGGATTTTCCCGCCGGGGGGTAACAGCTTTCCTGGGGGCTGCCGGCGGAGTGTTCCTGACGGCGATTCTTTCCGTGGTTATCGGAAAGGCCTTTCATATTCACGGCGCCGTCCGGCCTTTTTCGGAGCCTTTACTCTATTCTGGTTTCGGGCATCTGAACCTGACGGCCCTCTTTCTTGCCTCGGTGTTCATCGCCGCATCGGGAGCCGTCATGGACCTGGCCATGGATATCGCCGCGGCAATGCACGAACTCCGGGAGAAGAAGCCGGAGATAAGCCGCCGGGATCTCATTTCTTCCGGGTTCAATGTCGGCCGGGCGGTGGTGGGTACCATGACCACGACCCTGCTCTTTGCCTATTCCGGCGGTTATATTACCCTGCTGATGGTCTTCATGGCCCAGGGGATCCCCATGGAAAATATGCTGAACCTCTCCTATGTGTCCGCGGAGATTCTCACCACCCTGGTGGGAAGTTTCGGCCTGGTACTGGTGGCACCGCTGACGGCTGTGATCGGCGGATTCCTTTACACCGGAAGCGGAAAAAAGAGACGAAACTGAACATCCATCCAGGAAGGAAATGAACGGTTTAAACTAGTAGACTCAGGGTGGAAGGATTTCCGTGGGTTTTTTCTCATAAAAAGTGATGTTTTTCGACCAATTCCGACGAAAATGAACGTGTCATCGGGACGAAATCGGGCTATAGTATAGGTAATTTCTTTACCCTGCGGAGGATGAAAATGAAAAAAATCGTTATGATGTGTTTCGCCGTTCTTTTTTTTATGTCAATCAGCCCCCTGTTCGCCGCCCCCACGGACGACGAGATTGAATACGCTTTCGGTATTTCCTTCGGTCTTTTCTTTGTCGCGTCCATGCAGTCCGCCTTCGGTATGAATATTCCCGGAATCGAGCTGAGTGAAGAGGGAATGCTTTTTTCGGATGTGGACCTGGCGGCCCTGGAAATAGTGGACCAGGGGACCTACGGCACCGTATCCGGTTCGATTATCGTCGAAAACGAGAGTGATATGCGTGCCGATCTGGAGTTTACCGGAGGACCGGTCAATCACCTCGAATGGATCATTCCCAATTTCGATACGGACAGTGATCATTTTGTCGTGGATATTTCTGCCGACGGTAGGAACCTGCATCTGGACAGCTCCCAGTTCGATACCATGGAATAGACGAACAGGGGTTCCGATTACCGGTTGACAGAGCAATATGGGAAGTCTTTTACAAAAAGCGATTGATTTTATAAAGCACCGCCCGGGAGAAGACGCTCTATCCGAGGATACCCAGGGTATTCCGGAAGAAGACCGCAAGGAGATCCTTTCGGAGATCGATAAGATCGCCGCAAGAAACCGCATAGCCGTTACGCCGGAACTCTTCGTGATAAAGGCAAAAAAGCGGGGAATAGCCTTGCCTTTAATAGTCAACCTGGGGGCGGTGGTTATTCTGTGTGCCGGCTTGTACCTGATGTACACCCTCTTCCGTCAGGAGGAACAGACTCTTTCGGGGGACCGGGGGCTATCCTCTTCCGTGGAAGGGAAACTTCTGGAGGAGATGAAGCGGGAAGCGGAAGCGCGACTTTCACAGAAGGATCTGGAGATTAAAAGTATTCAAGAGAAGCTTTCAGAGATTAACCGGGAACGGGAATCTCTGGAAGAGACTATGGAATCAAGGATCCGCGGTAGGGAGGAAGAGCTCCGGGCAAGCATCGATGCCGAACTGAGAGCCCTGCGGGAGGAACTTTCTTCCCAGGGGGCTTCCGAGTCGGTGATCGAAGAAGAACTTCGCCGGCTGGAAGAGGAACGGACTGCCCAGTGTGACCGGCAGATCGCCGAGATCCGCCGTGAAGCGGAGGAAGAGCGGGCGGAAATGGAAGCGTCCCTGCGCCGCCTGGAGCAGGAAACCAACGAGACACTGGCAAAAGCGAACAGCGAGAAGGGAGAAATTCTCAACGCCATGGCTGCGCGGGAAGAAGCCCTTCGTTCCCAGTATGAAGCCAAGATCGCCGGAACGGAAGCCCGTCTGGCTCAAGCTCAGGAGGAAATCGCCGGCACGGAGGAAAGCTTATCCCAGGCCCGGGAAGAGCTTGCCCTTCTTTCGGAACAGAAGGATCGGGAGGATTATTTAACCGGTCAGACGGCGGGCATGTACGCTTCTTTAAGGGAGAATCTCCGGGAAGAGAACATTAATGAAGCCGAGGCTGACCTGCAACGGCTAAAGGCCCTTTTAAACGATGAGATCTATCTTTCCACAGCTTCTTTACGGGAACGAAGAACCGCCGACTTGTTTATCGTCGAGTCCCTGGAGAATCTGCTGCTGAAGGAAAAAGCCCGACGGGCTGAGGAAGGCGAAACCCTAGAACCCGGGAAAGAAGCGGCCGCCGCTCCCGTCGAACCGGCAGGACCGTCGGCGGAGTATTACGCCGAAGCCGATAAACTGATTGAAGAGGCGGAAGCCTTCGTTCTTGCCGGGCAATACGAGGAAGCGGTTGACACCTATCTTTCTCTTCTGATGGGGTACCCCGAAAGTGATGCGGTTACCCGGGTTCCCGAAAGCTTTTCCGCCCTGGTACGTTCCCAGAATGAAGAGCTTGCCCGGATGAAGACTCAAGCCGAGGAACTGGATCGCTTGCGGAACGTGAACAGCCGGCTAACCGAACTTTCCCAGGAGCGGTTGGAGGTTATCAGGAACCTGGAAACGGAACTAAAAGAAAAGATTGCCGAGCAGGAAGCCTTTGTCGCTCAGAGAGCCGATGATACTGCCGAACCCACGGACCAGGAGCTTCTGGCTGAACTGGAACGATTGAAAGAAATCGAAGCACTGAAAGCCCGTTTGCAGG
>JAFGDJ010000126.1 GCA_016932135.1 Spirochaetales bacterium
CCCGACGCGATAACCTGATCGATCACCTCTTTCGGTTCCATGGCCAAAGCGTTCTTCAGACCGACAAACCCGCCGGAGGCCTTGTATTCATCCAGGGATACCGGATTGATGACCCCGCAGTTCCGCAAGACCTTCTTCATCTGTTTCCTGAAAAAGGGATGCTCTGACAGCAGGGGGATTCCCTCCAGCCGGCCGGCTTTGCTCTCATGCTGACCTAACAGGCCGTCCAGCAGGTAATTGTTTTTTATCAGCACCTCGTCGAGAAGAAAATCCACATCCTCCGGGACGACCTGGCCGTAGGAAAGGCGAAACCCTTCCGGGGTAACCACGTCCATAATCGGTTCCACCTGGCAAAAGCCGATGCATCCGGTGGAGGTGATGTCCACGTCTTTTCCCCGGCTTTTTGCCCAGAGCTCCACGGCCTCCCGCACCTTCCCGGCCCCGGTGGCCAGGCCGCAGGTTCCCATGCCGATATATACCTTGCTCACTTTACTTCCTCCCGGTTCCTGAAATCCTGGACCAGTGAAAGAACCTTTTTATTGTCCAGGCGGCCGAAAAATTCACCATTCACCATAATGACCGGAGCGATGGAACAAGCCCCCAGACAGGCTACCGTTTCCAGGGAAAAAAGGCCGTCCGAGGAAGTCTCGCCCGGAAGAATGCCCAATTCGCGTTGCAGGGTTTCCAGCAGGTTAAAGGAGCCCTTTACGTGGCAAGCCGTTCCCCGGCAAATTTGGATCCGGTATTTTCCCGGTTTTATCAGTTTGAACTGATTGTAAAAGGTCGCCACCCCGTAAACCTTCGACTCCGGCAGGTCCAGGTAATCGGAAACTTCATAAATTCCCTGTTCCGGCAGGTAGCCTTCTCTTTCCTGCAGCTCCTGGAGAATGGGGATGAGATAATCCCGGGTAGCCGGAAAGCGGGAAATGAGATCACCGTATAACGGCAGGGTGACACTTGTCGCGTCCTTGACACTCATAGCCAACTCCCTAGATGATATTCGTGAAATAAATCACTTTTAACCTTCTTATTAATCGTTCATTATTTCACTATTAGAAGTATAGAAAAGCCTTTTCTCCGTGTCAACAGGATTTAGTAAAAAAATCGTGATTTTTTTCTCAATAAGCGGCTTTTCCAGATTGACTGGAACAAACCTATCGGGGTATTGTTTGTATTGTGGGAAAAAAGAAAGGATGTATGCGGAAAATAAGCTTTTTAAAAATTTACCCGAACAATACTTAAAAAGGATACCCTTCTACCACCAGATTCTCAGTGAACTGGCGTTGAAAAACGAAGCCTACGTGTCGTCCCGCTATCTGGCGGGATTTTTCAATGTGGATGAAACCCAGATCAGAAAAGATATTTCCCTCACCGGATACAAAGGAAAGCCGAAATACGGCTATTCGGTCCAGGGGCTGAAAGAGGCTATCGAAGCCTACCTGGGGATTAATTACCACAACACCGCGGTCCTCTTCGGGGCGGGAAAACTGGGAACCGCCCTGATCGAATATGAAGGGTTGGCGGATTACGGCCTGGAAATCATCGCCGTTTTCGACAACAACCCCGTGAAAATCGGCAGCCCGGTGGGACATTTCAACATCTTAAGTCCCAGCGCCCTGCCCCGGGTTATTCGCAGCTTCGACATCGGCATAGCCATTCTCACGGTTCCCAAGACCGCGGCCCAGGAGGTGTGCGACCAGGTAACTGCCATGGGCATCAAAGCCATCTGGAATTTCGCTCCCCTGCAGCTCTCGGTGGGAATGGATGTTATCCTGCGAAACGAAAACCTCGCCGCTGGCGCCGCGCTGCTGTCCTACTACCTGAAAAAGAGCAACCACCGGCAGGAAGGCCCGTAGCCATGCTTATCCGGGAGACCGAAGGCGGGAATCCCCTGGTACTGTATTACAACGATCCCCCTTCCCCGGATTACCCGGGGTCTTTCAGCCCCGTCGAAAAAAACATCCTGGAGCATCTCGACCGCCGGATGCCCGATATTGATACCCTGGAAGGGCTTCTGGAATTTCTCCTATCCGCCGGTCAGGAACTCTCTCCCGCCGACAGGCTCAGCCTCGTTTTCCTGGAAGAAGACGGATTACGGGCTGTATCCCGGGTCGTAAAAACCCGTTACCCCGAAGTGTTTTTACAGGAAGGTTACACCCAGGATATCCGGGAAGGCAGCCTCCCCGAGGTTATCGAAAAAGGATACCCCCGGGTTATTTCCGACCTGGCCGTCTACGCCCGGCTTCATCCGGAAAGCGTATCCTCGGATCTCCTGGTGCAGGAAGGCCTCCGGTCGAGCATGACCTGCCCCCTGTACACCGACGACGGGAAAATGGTGGCTCTCTTTTTCAGGAATTCCCTCCGAAGCCGGGTGTATGATGAGCACCAGGTAAACCTTCACCTGGCCATGGCCGAACGCCTTCGGCAGACGGTTCAAAAGGTGTACCGGATCGAGGAACTGGAAAAAGCCAACCGCCACTACACGGAAATGCTGACTTTCGTGAGCCACGAATTGAAAAGCCCCTTAGGCTCTATCGTCATGGACACAAACCTTATTCTTCAGGGTTACTTAGGCGATCTTTCGGAAAAGCAGAAGGAAAAGCTCACCGTCATAACGGGCAAGGCGGAGTATCTCCTGGGGATGATCGAGGATTATTTAAACCTGGGCAGGCTGGAAAATAAAGAATTACGGATGGATATCCGGAAAGACGTCGATTTTCTATCCACCGTCTTAGAACCGGCCCTTCAAGCGGCGGCCTCTCAGGCGGAAGAGATGGATATCCGGATTGAACGGGACTATGATCTTCGGGAAGCCCTTTTATCCTGCGATCCCGGTCTTATGAGAATCGTTATGGCCAACCTCCTGTCCAACGGGATAAAATACGGCCGGACCGGGGGACTTCTGCGGGTAACCCTGGAAGCAACGGCGGATCGGCTGACGGTACGGGTGTACAACACCGGACCGGGGTTTCCCGCCTCGGAAAAGAGCCGGTTGTTTCAGAAATTCTCCCGCTTACAGACCAGGGAGCTGATGAGTCGGAAGGGTACCGGTGTGGGGCTCTACACCGTCTGGAAGATCATCAAGCTTCATCACGGAACCGTGGAAGCCTCCTCGGAAGAACACCAGTGGGCCGAATTCCGTTTTTCCATACCCAGGAAGTCTCCATGAGGCTGGTGGGGCGTCTTTTTTTCAGCTTTTTTTTCACCACCCTGCTTTCCCTGGTAACCGCCGCCTTCATCGGTTCCATGCTGCTCTCCCGGGCTGTTCGTTCAGAAGCGGCATCCCGGGTGGATCTGGGACTCAAGGAAGCCCGCACCTTTTTGGAGGATCTGCAGGAAGATCTGTACATTACGGCGGTCTTATCTGCCCGGGGCTATGACGACGACACCATATATCCCGCTACCCCGGATATTCTTCTTACCTGTCGGGAGACCCCTGTCGGCATCGACAGAACCCTTTCCCTGGACGATTCTTCCCGGGGGTTTATCTTTTTACGACCCGAGGATCTCTGCCGCCTGGATCCGGCCCTTCTTCCCCTTTCGGAGCGCTCGGTCTGTGAAGGCGGAACACTCCTGGGCCTCTACGGTTATTACCGGGGAACCCTGGCGGCGGTGATCCTGAACGAGAACGCCGGCCTGATCGGAGAAATGAGCGACCGGATTTTCGAAGAGCGAACCTACCGGGGAAAACCCTTCGGCACGGTAACGATTTTCTGCCGGGATACCCGGGCGGCCACCAGCGTTATCGGCCCGGACGGCACCGCCGCCTTAGGAACCCGGGTTTCCGAGGAGGTTCGTCGGCAGGTCCTGGAAAAGGGGGAACGGTGGCTCGACCGTGCTTTCGTGGTGGACGAATGGTACATATCCGCCTACGAGCCCATATTGGGAGCCTCGGGAAATCCCGAAGGCATTCTCTACGTGGGGGTGCTGGAAGCCTATTACCGGGGCATTCAGCATCGGACCGTCACCATCCTTTTGTCACTCCTCCTTCCGGCCCTGGGAATCGTGCTCTTCGCCGCGTGGCTCCTTTCCCGGAGTATCGCCGAACCCGTAGGCAGTCTGGTAAAGGGAGCGGACCTGGTGGCCTCCGGAAACTATGACTGGGAAGCCTCCGCCGGCGAGAAGGCTCCGAAGGAAATTCAAGCCTTAAACCAGGCCTTCAACGCCATGAAGGTTACCCTGAAGGAGCGGGAAGAGGCCTTAAAGATACAGACCGAAGAATTGGAAGAAAAAAACCGGGATTACCAGGAACTGTTGAGCTTTGTCACCCACGAACTGAACAATTCCATCGGTTCCATGCTGCTGAACGCCCGGATTCTGACCGAAGAATTCGCCGGTTCCATTTCGGTCGACCAGGCCCAGGCGGCGGAACAGATCCTCAGGGACGTGGAACGCTTCAGAGACATGGTGAAGAACTACCTCAATCTCTCCCGGCTGGAAAATGGCACCCTCCGTTACAACCCTTCCCCCCTGGAACTGAAATCCCAGGTATTGGAACCGGTTTTAAAACGCCTTCGCAGCTGGGTGGAACACCGGGATTTCAAGCTTCGTTGGGACTGGCCGGAAGAAGTCCGGGTGGCCGCCGATGTGAATCTGATGGACATCGTCTTCAGCAATCTCATCATCAACGCTCTGAAATACGGAAAGGAATACATCCTCCTGGAGGCTCAGAAAAAGGAGGGTTCCTGGATTATCTCGGTGGTCAACGGGGGAGAAGGCATTCCCGAAGAAAAGATCGGTCTTCTTTTTCGAAAATTCTCCCGGCTGGTACAATCGGACGACGGGGTTGGTTTGGGGCTCTACCTGGTGCGGCATATCATGGATCTTCACGGCGGCGGGGTGTGGTGCGAAAGCGGCAATGAAGGCACCCGATTCTCCCTTCGACTCCCGGCGGACGAATAAAGGCTCCTTAAAGCTCCAACCCCTCTTCCCGCCGGGCGGCAGCCACAGCCAGCTGCCCTAAAGACACACCCCCGTCGTTGGCCGGCACCATCCGGTGGGTAAGCAAGGTAAACCCGCCCTCTTCCAGCAGTGCCTCCGTCCGGGCCAGAAGGTACCGGTTCTGAAAAACCCCTCCTGAAAGAGCAGCCTGCCGCACTCCCGTTTCCTCCGCCATCCTCAAGGCGCCCTGAAAGACTACCTCCGCCAGGGTATTGTGAAACCGGCAGGAAATCACCCCCGGAGGCACCCCCCGGGAAAGATCGTCCAGCAGGGCTTCCCACAGGGGTGTCAGGTCCACCGAGGTTCCCCACCTATAAGGGTACACCCCGTCATCCGGAAGAATGATGCTTTCCAGCTTCATGGGACCCTCGGCTTCGAAGGTGCTGGTCTTCACCAGGGACAACACCGCCGCCAGGGCGTCGAAGAGCCTGCCGGCGCTGGAGGTGGGTACGGAGCCGGTACCCTTCTCCAGGACCGTTACAAACAGGTCGGTTTTTTCATCCTCCAGGTCCCGAAGAAAGGGGATATTCCGCCGGAAGAAATCCCGGCCGAAACAGGTATAGAGCCACGACAGGGCCATACGCCAGGGTTCCCGGACCGAAGCGTCCCCCCCCACCAGGGGGACGTACTGCAGGTGGGCGTACCGCGTGAAGGAGGCGTAATCGCAGAAAAGGAACTCCCCGCCCCAGACGGCCCTGTCTTCCCCGTATCCCGTGCCGTCGAAGGAAATCCCGATGACCGGACCTTCCGCCCGGTTTTCCGCCATGCAGGCGGCGATATGGGCGTGGTGATGCTGTACCCGGGTGACCGGCAGCCCCTGTTCCAGGCAGAAGGCGGTGGACAGGTAGTCGGGATGCAGATCGCAGGCTCCGAGGGTGGGGGTGAAGCGGAAAAGCCGGCCGAACCGTTGGTAGGATTCGGAAAAAAAGTCAAAGGTTTCGGCGGACTTCAGGTCCCCGATGTGCTGAGACATCAGGGCCTCCCTGCCCTTGCCGATACAGAAGGTGTTCTTCAACTCCGCCCCGAAGGCGGCGATTCCTTCGGCGTCCCTGTTTAAAGACACCGGTTCGGGAACATAGCCCCGGGAGCGGCGGATGAGCCGGACGGTTTTCCTTACCACCATGGCGATGGAGTCGTCACAGCGGTTGTGGATGTCCCGGTTGTAGGTAAGAAAAGCGTCGGCCACGGAACCCAGCCGGGTGAAGGCCTCCCGGTTATCGATGACGATAGGTTCCTCCGAAAGGTTGCCGCTGGTAGCCACAATCAGTGGAGTTTTCAGGTACCGGAAAAGAAGAACCTGCAGAGGGGTACAGGGCAGCATCACCCCCAGGGTATCCAGACCCCAGGCTACCGAAGAGGCGGGGTCGGAGGAACGTTTCAGCAGCACAATGGGGCGGCGCATGCCGGTGAGGAGGGCTTCTTCCTCGCCGTTCACCCGGACGAAGGTTCGTACCGTTTCCAGGTCCCGGGCCATCAGGGCGAAGGGCTTCGCCTCCCGGTGTTTCC